>JBGVTO010000021.1:0-8911 GCA_041862635.1 Phycisphaerae bacterium
ATCGAAGTGATAGTAGTAGGCCTTGTTATTGTCGGCCACGTCTATCATACAGACCGGCTCATCAACGCGGGCACCGTAGATGTATTTGCGTAACAGGCCGCTGTCATCGTATTCAGCGATAACGTGGCCGCCATCATAGACGTATTTGACTATGTAACTGCCAACGACATTCTTTTTTGATGCGCCTGCTGGTCGCGATCTGACTTTGCTGGAAGGCATCTGCCGAAAGGCATCCTGTGGACTTTGGACTGGCTTTCGTGATGCGGTAGGGGGCCTTCCAGGCTACGGCGGGGTCCACCAAGACAAGCGCCCTGATGAGCGCCGAGACGAGCGCCCAGACGAGTTTATTTCTGTCTTCTGTTCTCTGTCGGCTGGGCATTAATTGTATGGGCTGAGGCTCAACTCAAATCTAACTCAGCTCTGTTGACCAATTTATTCACTTGCTTCCTGGACGAATAATCGCCTTCGCCTATTTAGTCCGTCAGTATTTGGATCTCTAACGTTTCCTCAGCTTGACTTTTTTTATTTCAACTGGAGGCGCGCAGCCATCATCGAACTCGGTTGCCGCTGCTAGTCCTTCACGCGCTATTTGCTCAGCAGATTGTAGTCTGTTATAAACCGACCTCATTGCGCCCAAAGCGAACTTGTATCCACTCCCAAATGCATAGAACTTGGTATAGGCATGAACCGACCTGAGCCTATAAAGACCGAAGATACCCCAGGGATTAGCAATAAGGCAGTCAAGCCTTAGTGACTCGAACTCATCATCATCTTCTTCGAAAACACGAAGGAAATACTTATCTTTTAACACACGTTGCATCTTTCGGGCCTCTTCAAAGATGCTCTTGGGATTGTTCAGCGCAGGGCTCTTCCTAAGATTCGAAAAGTAACTTGAAAGAACTAAGTTGCTTGAAGCAGGACCTACTGGTACAATATAACTTGTTCCGACACGCAGGATCTTCGAATGGTTTTCTACGTAGTCGGCTGTCTCTCTTGTAGAGCCAAGTCGTGTCAGAGTATCACTTCCGATAGCAACGTATTGACCCTTTTTCACTACTACGGCAATCGACATAACTTACTCCTTTATTTATTTGAATGTAATGGATTATACTACGCTTGTTTGTTCTATCAAGGTCTTTTTTATCTCAGATAATTAGCGGAGCGCTATATGCAAATTCAACAAAGATCTTAACATAACGTGGTCGACATCACGCCTGTTAGTCCTAAGGACTCCTTGCGGAGAAGCGTGCGTTTCCGCATAGACGTATTTGACTATGTAACTGTAACTGTTAGACTATGCGCATGGATAACTCATTGTTGAAAGGAGACCCTTTTATGCCAAATGAGATAAGGCTCGAAGATATTCTGGATAGTAAAGACGACGGCATTTACGAGGTTACCACAAACGCGGCGGGGCCAAAAGGACAACTTCCTTTAACTGATAGTCTTCTTGTCGATGCTCCAAGCGGCGATATCTTCGGAATGAGTCAGAATGCGGGCATGGGGTGGGAGCCAGCCAAGACGACCCAGGAGCAGTTTCTGCTGATAAGCACCCAGGGTGGGATTCGCGCAGGTGACGGCACTCCCCTGGCTTTAGGGTATCACGCCGGACACTGGGAGCTTGGTTTGCTGGCGCAGGCCGTGGCAGAAGAGCTGCGAAATCTTGGCTGCATTCCATTCGCGGGCTTTTGCACGGACCCCTGTGACGGCCGAACCCAGGGCACTCCGGGGATGACGGATAGTCTGGCTTACCGTAATGATGCCGCGATGATTTTTCGGCGTCTCATCCGCAGCTTACCAACACGAAAAGGAGTGTTAGGTATAGCGACTTGTGATAAGGGGCTGCCGGCAATGATGATGGCATTGGCCACTATGCGTGAGCTGCCGTCTGTGCTGGTGCCGGGGGGAGTGACTCTTCCTCCTGCCGAAGGTGAGGATTTGGGCAAGATACAATCTATGGGAGCGCGTTTTGCCCATGGCGAGGTAACGCTGGAATACGCAAGGCAGATGACCTGCCGTACCTGTGCGAGCGCGGGCGGCGGTTGTCAGTTCCTTGGAACAGCGGCGACGTCTCAGGTTGTTGCCGAAGCTTTGGGCATGAGCCTGCCACACTCTGCACTTGCGCCGTCCGGCCAGGCAATCTGGCTGGATATGGCGCATCGTTCAGCCAAAGCGCTCGTGCGGATGTACAAACGGGGCTTGAATATGAAAGATATTCTAACCGATGCAGCGTTGCGTAATGCGATGGTTGTTTATGCGGCTTTTGGCGGTTCGACCAATCTGCTGTTACACATTCCTGCGATTGCATACGCAGCAGGATTGAAACGACCGGGGCTCGAAGACTGGAAGAAGGTTACTCGAGAGGTGCCGCGGCTTGTTGACGCTCTGCCCAATGGGCCGGTAGGACATCCGACCGTACGCGTCTTTCTGGCCGGCGGCGTACCCGAAGTTATGCTGCAATTGCGGTCTCTGGACCTTTTAGACCTGGATTGCCAGACGGTGTCTTGTGAGCCTTTAGGCAAGCTCCTGGACTGGTGGGAAGGGTCGGAACGCCGAAAGCGGCTGCGGGAGCTGCTTTATCAAAAAGACGGTATCGAGCCGGGTGAAGTGATAATGAGTCCGAGTAAAGCTCGTGAACGCGGCCTGAAAAGCACCATGACACTGCCGCAGGGTAACCTTGCCCCGGAAGGTTCGGTCATTAAGAGTACCGCTATTGAACCATCGCTGCTGGATGCTAAAGGTTTGTATCACAAAATTGGTCCTGCTCGTGTGTTTATCTCAGAGCGCAGCGCTATCCAGGCCATAAAAGGAAATGCTATTCAACCTGGCGATGTCATTGTGCTTATTTGTGCAGGCCCAATGGGAAGCGGAATGGAAGAAATACTGGAAGTGACCGGTGCGCTGAAGCATCTTTCCTGGGGAAAAGATGTCGCGGTCATTACCGACGGCCGGTTCAGCGGAGTCAGTACCGGCGCCTGTATCGGTCATATAGCACCGGAAGCCCTGGCAGGTGGGCCCATCGGAAAGGTCCTGGATGGAGACATCATTCAAATTATCGTTGATTGTAATAATATGGAAGGAAGCGTTGATTTGATTGGAGATGCCGGCTCTCCGCCGGGTCGGAGAAGTGTGGAGCTTGGCTCAAGAATATTGGCTGAACGCCCATTACGTTCCGACCTGGCTCCTCATCCAGGTCTCCCGGATGACACGCGCTTGTGGGCCGCCATGCAGGAGATTGGCGGAGGCACGCGGGGCGGCTGCGTGTTTGACGTAGATGCAATCGTCGAAACATTAAAAGCCGGCAAGGAAGCATTGTCGAAGTGATACAAGATTATTATACTGTGATGCGGATACGCCTGTAAGAAGCGTATGTATCCATATCCGCCTGGGGCGGACTTCTGACAGGCGTGTTCCTTTTTTGATTAAGGATGGGACTATGGGACCAAACAAGAGGAAGCTTTCGGGGGTTTTCGCTCCGGTGGTGACGCCGTTTCGTTCCGATGAGCTTGCGCTCGATGACCTTAGGTTTAACTTACGAAAACTCAGTAAGACCGACCTTGCCGGCTATTTCGCGCTCGGCTCGAACGGAGAGTTCAAGAGCCTGACCGACAAGGAGCAGATTCAGATCCTCGAGATTTTCGCTGAAGAAAAGGGCAACAAAGTCGTTATGGTCGGAACCGGTTGTGAATCCACCAGGCAAACCATCGAAAAGTCAAAAGTGGCGGCTGAGATGGGCTTTGACTACGTGAGTATCCTCACTCCGAGCTATTTCGCCAGACAGATCGATGGCGCTACTCTACAGTGTTACTATGAGCGAATAGCAGATTCGATTGATATTCCTGTGTTACTCTACAACGCGCCCGGCTTTACAGGTGGAAGAGAAATACCGCTGCAGACTGTTCTCGACCTATCACGGCATCCTAATATTGTCGGCATGAAGGACTCCTCTCCAGTAGGACCGGCCAAATTCCTCGCTTGTTTGGACAGTGCTGAAGATTTCCATGTTCTGGCCGGTTCTGCGAATTTCTTCTATCCGGCTCTTCATTTGGGAGCAGCCGGCGGCGTGCTTTCCCTTGCTAATGTCCTGCCTGGTCCTTGCTGCGATATGTACCGATTGTTCACACAGAGCAAATATGATAAAACAAAAAAACTTCACTCCAGACTCGCCCGGCTCAATCAAGCTATTTCAGGAGCTTGGGGTGTAGCGGGTGTCAAGGCCGCCATGGAAATAACGGGATTCAAAGGAGGCCAGCCGCGGCATCCCCTTCAAGGTCTTACCGATGAAGTTAGGGAACGAGTCAGGCAGATGATTATCAATGAAGGCTTTATATCCGCCTAAATACGATACGATAAGAAGGTCTCCCGTGAAAATATAATTTAGGTGTTCTCAAGCAGGTCGTGATGGCTCAAACCGAAAATCAAAAGACAACCAAAAGCAACACGATATTAGGGATTGATATCGGAACGACCAGTATGAAGATGGGCGTATTCCGGATTGTCGATAATTCGCTGAATCTGGTTAGACAATTCACGCAAGAGTACGAGGTGAATATTTATAACGACGGTTTGTTTGGTGATATCGAACAGGACAAATGGAAGAGGGCCTTGGCCGCAGGATGCAAAGAAATGGAGGACCTTATCGGCAATGTCGATGTTGTCTCCCTTTCCGGTACTACACCCGGGCTGACGGCGATGGATAAAGATGGTGAGGCCCTTTACCCTGCCATCTTGATGCTCGACCAGCGTTCCCGCAAGCAGGCCAAATTCATAATAGAGACCATCGGAATGGAGCATCTTTTAGAGACCACGGCTAATATGCCGGTCGCGGGCGGATGTTCGCTGGCGAGTATTCTTTGGCTCAAAGATAATTGTCCGGAAGTCTTCGGCAAAACTTACAAGTTCGGCCATTCCAACACGTACATTGCTCATTGGCTGACAGGCAGCTTTGCCATCGACCCCTCGTCCGCATCGCTGACAGCCCTTTATAATACCGTTCGCAACGACTTTACCTGGAATGAGGATATTGCCGAAACCTTTGGCCTCTCACTCGACCAATTGCCGGAAATAATTCCGGCGTATGAAAGTGTCGGCCGAATAAACAAGTCACTCGCACAAAAACTGGATTTTAGAAAGGAGCCTCCCGTACTCATCGGAGGTAATGATGCGGTGCTTGCGGCTTATTCGGTTGGAATCAGCGAGCCGGGTGACATCATTAACGTAAACGGCACCTGTGAAATAAATCTTGTGTGCCTTGATAAATGTCTGGCCTCCGCTAATTACAACATCCGTGCCCATGTGCTGCCAAATCGCTGGCTGACCTTGCATGTAATGAATGCCGGAGGAAAGGCGCTGGACTGGTATAAAAGCTTGTTCTGCAGCGAATTGAGTGTTGAGGAGTTTTACGACAGCTTCCTTCCGAATGTGATTGATACCTGGCTCGAGCGCCAAAGCGATGTCACTTATGTGCCGTATCTCATGGGTTCGCGCTACAGCCAGGAGCCGCTTAAAGCTCAATTGTTGGGATTAACCCAGCAAACCACCCGTGAGGAGATATTAGCTGGGATTGTCAGGGGACTATGCGAATATCAGAAAGCACATTTAGAAGAGATAGGCAAGAACGTGACCCTTCAAAACGTTATCCACGTGACCGGGGGGGCGACAAATCCCGCTTTGATGCGGGCAAAATCAAAGTGGATGAGAGACTGCGAATATATCCATAACGAGCAGTCATCTATGAAGGGTGCTGCCATGCTTGGTCAAAAATATTTATAAAGTTATTCCATTGTCCTGCTGTTTGAGGGTAAAACGGTATTATGTTCAATCTGCACCCGCTAATAATTCTTGTTGTCGGTATGCTGACCGTCATACTTATGATTACGCGGTTGAGAATGAATGCTTTTATCGCATTGATTAGCTCAGCCGTGGTTGTTAGTCTTCTTAGTCCGGGGGCTTTGGCTGAAAAGATGAGCCGAGTGGCCGAGGCATTCGGAAACACGGCCGGCAGCATCGGTATTGTCATCGCTCTGGCCGTGGTCATCGGCAAGTGCATGATGGACAGCGGCGCAGCGGACCGCATCGTCAGAGGTTTCCTGTCACTGCTTGGGGAAAAACGCAGCTCCACAGCGCTTATGGCCAGCGGTTTTGTGCTTTCGATTCCGGTATTCTTCGACACGGTTTTCTATCTGCTCGTGCCGTTGGCTCGCTCTATGCATCGGCGGACAAAGAAACATTACCTGAAATACGCGATGGCCATTGCAGCCGGCGGAGTGGTTACCCACTCCCTTGTTCCGCCAACTCCCGGGCCTCTCATCATGGCCGACAACCTTGGCATTGATATCGGTGTTATGATTATGGTTGGTGCGTTGGTGGCGCTTCCTGCCGCCGTCGTCGGAATGTTCTTCTCGGGGTATGCAGACCGGCGAATGAATATACAGATGAAACCGCTTGGCGGCGAGCTGTCTGAGCCGGAGCCGCTCGAAGACCATCAGCTGCCGGGGTTATTGGTGTCCATTCTGCCGATTATTCTACCTGTGCTGCTGGTCTCGACCAATACAATTGTCCGCACGATGGCCGAGGGTGCTGCCGAGGGTTCGGGCTTAAGCCGGGCCGTCGGCATAACCGCCGTGCTGGGCAACGTGAATCTGGCGATGCTTATATCGACTGCAATTGCCATGTGGATGCTCAAGAGCAAACGTGCTCTCACGCACGCGCAATTAGCGAAAGTTGTCGAGGTGTCATTGATGAGCGGCGGTGTGATTATCCTGATAACGGCTGGAGGTGGTGCCTTCGGTGCAATGCTTAAAGCCGCCGAGATAGGCCCGGCTATCGAAAACCTATTCAAGAGCGATAGCGGCCAACCGGCAAGTGGTATGATGCTGCTGGTATTGGGTGCCCTTATCGCTGCGCTGATGAAAATAGCGCAGGGCTCTACCACCGTCGCGATGATAACATCGTCAGCGATGATTGCCGCAATGGTCACATCGACAAAGGCGTTGGGTTATCACCCCGCGTATCTGGCCACCGCCATCGGAGGCGGCTCGATGATAGGCTCGTGGATGAACGACAGCGGATTTTGGATATTCGTGAAAATGACCGGGCTGACCGAAGCCGAAGGGCTCAAATCCTGGACGCCATTGCTGGCTATAGTCGGTTTCGCAGGGGTCGTCGTCTCGTTCCTGTTGGCTATGATTCTGCCGATGGCATAAAGGATTAAACTCGATGCTCGATTCTCGATACTTGATGCTCGTCGAGAATCGTTACACCCTAAATAAGTCCGATAACCGCTTCAAGTAGGGGGCAGGTCAATGTGCCTACCCAGGGCAACCACATTGGGTTGCCCCTACGACCTCAATCTCCGAAAAAAGTATTTTTTTTTACCGAACAAGATATACCCCTGGGGGGTATAATAGGCCAGCCCCAATCAGGCTTTTATCTAAGCTCAATTGGTAATGGACAAAAGGGATAAGAAATGAAGAAAAATCCGAGTCATGAAGACAATCTGGTTGCCTTAAGGCGAATTGAAGGGCAAGTTCGCGGTGTTCAAAGGATGATCGAAGACCGCAAATACTGTATCGACATTCTGAACCAGATACACGCTATCAAGGGTGCCCTTGGCCGTGTAGAAGAGAATATTTTGGAAAAGCACTTTCTGCACTGCGTAACTGAGGCTGTCAAGGGAAGCTCTGAAAAGGAAAGACAGCAAAAGTTAGATGAAATTCTAAAATTGATACATCAGACCCGCAGAGGATAAATATGTCCATAGAAATAAATCGGATTCATCGTTTTTTGTTTGACTTGTTCTGAATGTGTAATACGATTTTGAGACGAGAATAATGGTTGTTAGAAAGGAAATTTCATCATGGAAAATAAGCGAAAAAATTCATTAGCTTCGGTGGTTGCGGGGTACTCGGCTTTGGTGATCGCTTTGGGAATGGCAGTATATGCAGTATACCAATACATCGTGACTCCCGGGGAGACCGTATTAGGCCTTGTGTTCGAGCACAGTTGGCACGTACTGGTCCTCGGCGTGCTCATTTATGCAACGCTATATGCGGTTCTTTATAAAACAGTAGTGAGACCTATACGTGATTTATACCTGAAGCTATATGCTATTACGCGTGGGGATTTAAGCTCTCTTGACATTGATTCAAATATTGTCGAGATTTCGGAGATTGCTGAAGGCGTCCAGCTTTTGTTGGATGAAATGGATCGCAGCGTCCCGGATTTGTCACTTACCGCGCTTTCAAATCGCACGCAGAAGATTCGGTCAATAGCCAAAGAATCAGATGCTCTGGATATGTCCGCTAAAGACTTTCTGATGAATTTGTCAAATGAAATAGAAGAGGTGGTAAGGGAGCTTTCTATGGCAAATCGTAAGAAACAAGAGAGCAAGGTTGAATAGTTTTAGGGGGCTAATATGAACAAACAAGCTGTCTTAGCTGTGGGAGCAATCGTACTTGTTTTTACGCAGTGTGCAGAAGCTTCGCAGCAGCCGAGCGATTCGAATGATTTACAGAGGCTTGCGGATTATCTGCGTTATGCCTCACTCAATAACGCAGAGCTTAAAGCAAAGTTTGAGGAATGGAAGGCGGCGTTAGAGCAGATTCCACAGGCAAAAACATTAGATGACCCGAAGTTTACATACAGTTATTTCATAGAGGAAGTCGAGACACGGGTCGGGCCACAAAGACAAAAGTTCGGCATAATGCAGGTATTTCCCTGGTTTGGCAAAATAGAAGCAAGAACCGACATAGCCGCGGCAAAAGCAAAAGCGGCACAGCAAAGATACGAAACAACCAAGTTGAAACTTTTCCAGCAGGTAAAAGTGGCTTTTTACGAATTCGCATATCTGGCCACAGCCATTGATATTGCAAAACAGAATCTCGAACTATTGCAGCATTTCGAAGAAGTC
>JBGVTO010000022.1:0-35064 GCA_041862635.1 Phycisphaerae bacterium
CCGCCGCCTTCGGCCTTTTGAATCGCCCTTTGCAGCTCGTACAGGTCCCGGAAATACGGCTCGGCAAGAATCTTCTTCAAACCGGCTAAGGACATCCGCTCATCGAGCAGTTTGCCTCTGTTGGCCAATAAAAATTTGATATGTTTGGTCTGACTTCTGCTCAGTTTCAGAACCCGACACTTCTCAATTGCAAATTCCGTCTGACAGCCGGCAAAAAAACAGGCCAACGCCAACGCAAAATCAACTTTCTTTCGCAGTCGTCCCAACACCTCAATCGCCGTTTTTTTATGTTTGGAAGACAATCCGGGAAAGACCGCATCGGCCAATCCGCTGTCAAACAGCATCGACGCCCCCGAAGCACGATTGGGATTGACGAGTATTCCCTCCAATTCGATTGATATGCGTTCGCCGCTTATTTGAGCTATGCTTGCTGCGTTGCTGCAAATCGCCGACCATGTCAACGGCTCAATCGCAAAACCAAGCTGGGTCGAAAACCGCACAGCCCGCAGCATTCGCAGATAATCTTCGCTAAATCGCTCGGCGGGCCTGCCGATAGTCCGCACTATCTTTGCTCTAAGGTCGGCCTGGCCATCGACATAATCTATCACCTCTTTTTGCAGAGGGTCGTAAAACATCCCGTTTATAGTAAAGTCCCGTCGGCTGGCATCCTCAGAAGCATTGGCAAACTCAACTGCACCTGGGTGTCTGCCGTCGGCATAGTCAGCTTCAGTTCTGAATGTTGCAACTTCCACCTGTCGGTCTGCGACCAAAACAATGATTACCCCGAATTTTGCTCCGACCTTCAATGTACGTCTGAACAATCCTATTACATTTTTGGGCTGTGCATCCGTAGCAACATCATAGTCTTTGGCGCGTTGACCTAACAACATATCGCGAACACACCCCCCGGCCAACAACGCCTGAAAACCGTTTCGCCGCAATCGCTTAATTATTTTTATAGCTGCCTGCTTATTTGTCATTCGCTTGTCTTCCACAGTATATTTACAACCATAGTCCCCCACCTACGCCGCTCTATTACTTTAAATTCTCCATATTGTTCTAACAATGACACCTTTTGGCCGATCCTTACAACGACAATTCCTTCGCCGTCCACCTGCTCACCCAACAAATCCAACAAACCGCTCAAAGGCGAACCAATCTGAACATCCTTTGTAACAGCATAGGGCGGGTCAACAAAGACAAGGCCATACTTTTGCCGGTCCGAATTAAGCGAAGCGCCGATTTTGAAGGCGTTGGCCCTTATAACTTTCGACTCTTTAACAAAGCCGGCTTTTTCTATGTTCTTATTTAGAACCGAAATAATCTTCGCGTCCTGCTCAACGAAAGTAACAAACTCGGCCCCCCTGCTCAAT
Source organism: Phycisphaerae bacterium (assembly GCA_041862635.1). Classification (GTDB taxonomy): domain Bacteria; phylum Planctomycetota; class Phycisphaerae; order Sedimentisphaerales; family Anaerobacaceae; genus NIOZ-UU13. The sequence continues at coordinate 1,374 of JBGVTO010000022.1, forward strand.
GCTTCAAGACCCAGAGAGCCGACTCCGCAGAATAAATCGGCTGCTATTGCCCCATCCGGCAGACCATATTTATAAAGAACGCTGAAAAGCGACTCTTTGACCCTATCGGTAATAGGCCGCGACGTACCACTCTTCGGGCTAAGCAATTTCATTCCTCGTTTTGCACCAGCTATAATCCTCATTTTGCAGATGGCTTAATCCTCTCTTTTGCTTTTCGCAATTTGTGCGAAAACGTGTCTTTTTTAAATTCTGAGGTCCATTTCTTCATAGTAATCCAACCGCCAAAACGAAGCAGGTAGTTGCGCCAGGGCCGATACCATTGTCTCCACGCCGACCTAATATCATGGAGAAAGAGAATTAAAGTGGGAAAAGAAAAAATATTTAACCCTATCATAAACATATATTTAAACTGATAAAATTTCCCCATAATTTTTTTAATAGAGGCCTGCATCTCCTCAGCACTTACAGGCTCATCAGGCTCAAAGAGAGGAAAGTTACCGTCATAATATTCCCAACCCACATCTTCAGTTGGGTAAATCCTGTTTTGTCTTTCAAGCCTATGTCTTAGTTCCGTCCCAGGTAAAGGAACCGGAAGCAAGACCTGTATAGTATCCAACTTAGCTTTCCTGATAAAATTCCTAAAGCACTTTATCCGTTCTTTTACCGGCATTTTGAAATTCACGTCTCGTTTTAATGGATAGCCGAAGATAAACATGCCGTGCACCAAAAATCCAAAGTTACGAAACGTCTTTGTAAGGGATACCATATCTTTGGTTCTTAGATGTTTGTTCATAGCCTTTAACTCCTCTTCAATGGGTGACTCGAAACCAATGGCTACTGTGTTAATACCTGCTTGGCGCATCGCAGAAAGCAACTCGAGGTCTTTAGCTTTATCCAATCTCATCTGAACGGTTATATCCAGCATTCTACCTATACTTTTTTGATAATCCCGAAGCATATTACAGAACCTTATTGTTTCATCTCTTTGTTGCCCGAAAAGGTCATCAACAATAAAAAAACTTCTGGTATCCTTTGTTTCCACAAGAAAACTCACGGACTCAAGCAATCGTTCGGAGGAAGCATATCTTGGCTTACCTTTAACCGTACAGAACTCACAATCCATACCGCAACCCCGCACTCTTCCAACAGGGTAAAGTTTAATTTTGGCGTAGCGCACCAATGAGAAATCCGGTAAAGAAAACCTGTCAAAATCTGTTAGAGGCTCCCTTTTTGGAGTAAAAATAATCTCATCATTTTTTAGGTAAGCAATACCCTTCACTCCACTTACATCTCGTTTCCCTTCCATAGCCCATAGAAGCTCTTTAATGGTTTCTTCTCCTTCGCCAATAACCACATAGTCAATACCACACGACAATGCCTCAGCTATATTATCTTCAACGAAATGCTGTCCCCCAGCGATGGTCACAACACCCTTATCTTTATAAAAGCGAGCTACCTCATAAAGTCTGGGTATGGTACTTGTCAATCCGCCATAAAATCCAACAATATCTGCCGGTCTCTGTCGTTGCAAAAATTCGTGGTCGGCTCCAACTGAATCACCTCTGGGCCCATATCTACGAAGGTTATTTTCATCAATAACCTCAGCATCCCATTTTTCCATTTCATTGATAGCGCTGGCCACGCATACCGGGCCCAAAGCCGTAGTCCTCTTAGCAATGCGGGAATAAATATTAAACGCTGGATATGCCGGAATTACAACTCTCAACCTGTATCTTTCTTTAGATGAGTCAAGCATAATGGTCTCTACTGCCTCAAAACTACTCGGATAGTATTTCTATTGGCGACCTCGCAGTTCAATGTTGGTTCAGTATGCAATTTTGTCTCAATCGGCTAACCGTAATTACGTATATAAGCGAAAATTTTCCCACATAGCTTTTACCCGGCTATCCCGCCACGCTTGGCTTAGCCCATTTTTCTTGAAAGCGCCGCAGCTTACTAAAGCAAGAGGTTCTGCATTTGTACGGCGCAGCGGCGGAACTTGTCAGCGGGTAACGTTACTGTCTGCCATTTCGGACTGCGGCGTTTCATAAACGAACGATAGTCGTTTAATTTAACGGTAAAAAATATATATCTGTCTGCGCCAAAATCGAACACATCCCTGCCGTCAAAATCAACATCGATCTTCTCTATCTTATAGACAAAGACGAATACAGCCTGATAATCCGCGCCGAAAACCTGCTGCCACTTTACCAGGCCATCGACGTCCTCGGCTGTAACCCAGCATTCAAAGCCCGCTAATTTGGCCAGGCTCGTGCCCTTGAATTTCCTGCCCTTTACCTCAGCAATTATTATTTGTCCATTGGCCGGATATACTAAAAAATCGAAGCTCTTGACCTTGCAATGCGCAAAGGCCGCCCGCTTTTGTTCATCTATCGCAATGTATTGAATCCGATTGTCAATCAACCAATTTTCGAAGGCCCGCTCATAGTGACTTGGAAAAGAGTCCTTCATCTTAGCCCAGTCCTTCTCACCGCATGCTGGCCGGGACATCAGAGTTGCTTATCAAGACAATTCGGCTTCAAATTCTATTTATCGGCCTTAAATAAAAGTGGAACTAATTCATTCAAGTATCGCCGCCACAGGCGCCATTCGTGCCCGCCGTCTGTAATGTGGGCGACGTGTTTGATATTGTCAGCCTTCAATCGCTCGATGAGCTTCTGGTTTGCCTCGAAAAGAAAATCCTTCCTCCCGCAGCCTATCCACAGCAGATTAAGCTTCTCGTTGCTCTCCTTCACTTTAGCTAACAAGTTATCAAGCTTTTGGCCTTTTGGCACCGCCGAGCTAAAAGCACCTACCCACCCGAAAAGCTCAAGATTGCCCAATCCGATAGTCAGTGACTGCCCGCCGCCCATCGATAGCCCCGCTATCGCCCGGTCTTTTTGATTACTGCTGACGTGATAGCGTTCCTGAACAAAAGGAATTACGTCCTCAATCAGGTCTTTCTCAAACGCTCCATAGTTCCCAATGCTTCGCATATCAGGAGGAGCCGAAGGTGTATGGCCGTACGGCATAACAATTACCAGCGGCCTTGCTTTATTCCTGGCAAGCAGATTATCCACTATCACATTGGCCCGGCCAACCACGGTCCAGGCATCCTCGTTGTCACCCATGCCGTGCAGCAGATAAAGAACCGGGTATCGGGCATTTTCGCTCATCTCGTAGCCGGGCGGCGTATAGACATAAAGCCCGCGAGTCACACCGAGCGACTTCGACCGGTACTTGTGCATGTGGACCGTGCCGTGAGCGACCTGCTGCTCCTGGAAGAACATCGGCTCTTTGCCGGGTACCTCGACCAGGTTCTTTGCGTTCCTGAGCCAAACCTTCAGCCATGAATTGGCAGGATCCACTATCGGCAGGTCGTCCACCACGAAATTGTATTCATAAATTTCCGGCTCTGCGGGCCCTAAAGTCACGCTCCATACCCCGGTCTTGCTTCTGGTCATAAGCCGGAGCCCCTGTTCAAACTGAACATTCACACCCACACGCTTGGCACTCGGCGCATTTAACCGAAACGTCACCCGGCCGTCGGAATGAACCTCTGGTGATACAAGAACTTGCCGTCGCGAAGCCGCCGCCTCAAGCTGCGAAGCCGAACAAGCCAAAACCAATAGTAAGATAACCACACGCGCCGATTTAAAAGCTCCCATTCTCTGACCTCAAAAAATTCTTTTATACTTCACATATCCCTGACAACCTCAGCCTTAATCAAGACTTTAGCCCGGACCAAAACTCATCATATTCCATAAGCTCCTGCTCACCAGTCACCATATCTTTGACCGTGATTTTATTCTGCTCGAGCTCCTCATAGCCGATGATGATACACTTCTTCGCTTTTTGAGCCGATGCCTCTTTCAATTGCTTCGAAGGTCCTCCCATCTTATAGCTGAAATTAGCCGAATACCCCATCGACCTTAACTTCTCAACAATCTGCCATACCTCCTTGACAAAAACTCCTAAGTAAACAACGAAATACTCGAGTTGTTCTTTTTGAACCTTTTTATCCAGCAGCCCTTTCTCCTCAAGGAGTATTTCCAATACACTGTCACCCATTCCCATCCCGCTGGCAGATATTGCTGGTCCGCCGAAATCTCGAAGCAAATTATCGTATCTGCCTCCGCCACAGATGGCTCGGAATTCACCGGCAACGTCATGAACTTCAAATACTATACCTGTATAGTAAGCCAGACCTCGAACAATACTCGGGTCATATACACAGAAATCACCCACTCCCATCATATCCAAATAGTCAAGAACCATCTTTATGTCAAGGTAAGGACTGTATTCGCCTGATTCGCTTTTTACTTTAACTATTTCTTCAAGTTGCGGCATTGAATCTACAGTCATAAAATCTATTATCTTATTAACTGTCTTTTTATCTTGAACCTGTTCTTCGAGCATTTGCTCGAAGGTTTCAGCAGGCAACTTGTTCTTTTTATCAAGTACAATATATATAGACTCTAATTTGTTTTCGGGAATACCCAAGCTTCTAAGATAATCAGCGAGTAATTCTCTGCTCGATATTTTAACTTTTATGTCCTCACTCGTAAGCCCAACATTTCGCAAGTAATCAACCGTGGTAAATATAACTTCAGCATCGGCCAGGCATTTTCCAATGCCACTCTCGACGCCTATTATATCGATGTTCCACTGGAAGAATTCGCGCAGCCGGCCTTTCTGAGGGCGCTCGGCCCGGAACAACCTCGGCACGGAAAACCACTTTATAGGCTTGGGCAACGAATTGATTCGCTGGTTTACCATCCGTGCCAGCGTCGGCGTAATCTCTGGCCTCAAGGCCAAGTCCCTGCCCCCCCTGTCCTGCAGCGAGAAAAGCTGCTCGACAATCTCATCGCCGCTCTTTATCTGAAACATCTTCAGATACTCAAATATCGGCCCATCATATTCTTCAAAGCCGTTCCGGACGGACACCCTTTTCCAGCCGTCGATTATCCAGTTCCTGACGGCCATCTCCGGCGGATAAAAATCCCTTGTCCCTTTTACCGGCGGTATCTTCATTTCTTTCTCTTTTTCTTCTTTTTCTTTGCCTTTTGCTTTTCGGTTACGTTATTGTCGAATTTTATCTTTATATACTCTTCCATTTGCTTATCGCTGGTAAAGTGCAGCTCGTAGTCGTATTCGCCCTCAACAAAATCGCAGTCCGCGTGACGATATCCTCTGCAGATTCTCGGCCTTTTATTGTAAATCCTGCACCGATTGTCTTTTTCCGACAGGTGTTTGCATTTGCTGTTTATGTTAATATACCAGTCGCCGTCCTCTACGAAGACCGTTATATCTTTATGGCACAGAAACCACCTTATGTCATCGTAATCTCCCTTATCTTCCGGCGTATCAATCGGAAGCGCAAAATACCGGCAGCACAGCCCCGTACACCTTTCACATTGACTTTCCTTAGCCATTACTACAAACTCCAAATACACCAAACACTATAACCAATCCCTTAAAATCCACAAATATAAGCTATTGGCCGTCCGCCGTCAAGAAAACCAAAATTCCCACTCAACCTTTTTGCAATTATGGAAGGAATTAAATTGATTTAGGCAAACCTCCAAATTCTTGCCCGATTAGCTTGCATTACCACGACTGATTGTGTTATAATTATGGCAGACAGCAAACCAGAGAAACCCATTAGACTTAAATAAAAAATGTCAACTTAGAAGGAGTTTTCGATATGAATACAAAAAAAGGTTATCTGATGATTGCAATTGTCCTGTCAATAGTGCCCGTGATTGTCGGAATGCTCATGCTCATATTTAGTGGTAGTGCCTATGAGAAAACAGTAGGGTTGGCGATGGCGGTAATTGGCCCTGCCGTGATATGGGGAGTTTATGGGTGTGCATTTTTTGTTTTTAAGGGTGGCTTTTTCTGTTTCTGTTCTTAGAGGCTTTAGAGATAAGTCCTGTGTACGAATAAAAAAGTTAAAAACTCTCTGCATGAATGGATGAGAGAGTTTAAAGACTACTGATAGACAAACGCACAGGAAAGCTACAGCATTATGCGTAAACGAAACGCTTTTACGTTAATAGAGCTTTTGGTGGTCATTGCCATTATTGTATTATTGATGGCGATATTGATGCCCGCATTGCAGCGGATTAAGAAACAAGCAAAGGCGGTCGCCTGTCAGTCAAACCTCAAGCAGTGGGGCCTTTACTTTTCGATGTACACAGACGAGAACGACGGCTATTTCCATAGAGGCTGGAATATCGGCCCGGACACGCAGGCCAGCTGGATGGTTGTGCTCCGGCCATACTACATACACAACCAGGAGCTTTGTTGCTGCCCTACAGCCACGAAACCTTACGACCAGGGCTGGCAGGTTCCGTTTGCAGCTTGGACGAACTTTTACGACGAGTTCGGCAGCTATGGAATCAATATATGGGTTACTAATCCACGGCCGGGCGAGGAGGGCGGCAAGCCCGCTGAACACTACTGGAGGAGCCGCGACGTCAAAGGCACAAATAATATACCACTATTCCTGGACGACCTGTGGTGGGACACCCGGCCTCACCACACTGATGAACCTCCGTTATTTGAAGGCCAGAGAGAAGACTGGACTACAAATGCTATGAAAATGCTCTGCATCAACCGGCACAACGGGTTTGTGAATAGCGTTTTCGTGGACTTCTCTTCCAGAAAGGTCGGACTCAAGGAGCTTTGGACCTTGAAGTGGCATCGAGAGTACGACACCACCGGCCCCTGGACACAAGCAGGCCTCGTCCAGTCATCCGACTGGCCGGATTGGATGAAAGGATTTAAAGATTATTAAAGACAATCGTGCAGGAAAGACGCAACATTATGAGTAAACGAAAAGCATTTACCCCGTTAGAGGGACCCCGCCTTGCGGGAACCCAAATAAGTCGAATTCAGAAAGTGCCAAAGTTTCGAGCGGCACTTCTAACGGGGTTTACATTAATAGAGCTCTTGGTGGTAATCGCCATTATTGCGCTACTGATGAGTATATTGATGCCCGCGTTACAGCGCGTGAAGAAACAGTCGAGGACCGTTGCTTGTTTGGTCAAGCTCAAGCAGTGGGCTATTTACTTCTCGATGTATGCCGAGGACTACGACGGTTATTTTATGGAAGGGTGGCAAGGTCGTTCGGGTCCTGACGATAATAATCGGTGGGTAAGAGCGATGGGAGCGTACTACAAGTGGGACAGCGAGCTTACCTGCTGCCCGGAGGCCACACAACCCTGGTTTCTTGAGAACGGCGCTCCTACGGGTCTGCGAGGAACGTTCCGCGGCTCGACCTCAGCCTGGGGCTACTATGGGCCCGGCACCGCCCACGAACGCATTGGGTGGTTAAAACCTATGCGCGGCAGCTATGGGATAAATGGCTGGTGCAATAATCCGGAGCCGGAGCTGAATGCCAGCGGCACGTTCCAGACAAATCACTGGAGGACTCCCAATGTCAAAGGGGCCGCTTATGTGCCGCTGTTTTTGGGGGGCCAGCGGTATAATTTCTGGCCACAGCACACCGACCAACCTCCGGATTTTGATGGGCAGGTATGGGAGGGAAATACGAACATGTCCCGCGTCTGTCTCAACCGACACAAGGGATTTGTGAACAGCATTTTTTTGGATTTCTCTGCCAGGAAGATAGGACTTAAGGAGTTGTGGACGCTCAAGTGGCACAGGAAATGCAACACGGCCGGCCCCTGGACACAAGCCGGCCTCGTCCAGTCATCTGACTGGCCACAATGGATGAGGAACTTTAAAGGCTACTAACTCGCACAATTTCCAGATTACATATTTTTCTTATGCCCTCCAGGGACGTTGTCTTTCCATTTCGCCTGACAATATGTCCTTGGCGATAAGTACATCTTCGATAATCTGAAAATCAAACATCCCCACGCAGAGAAAATCAGCCCCATTTTCGAAAGCAAACTTAAAACCGTCTCTCGGATGGATAGCCCCCGCCGCCAGGACCTTATAAGCAATCCAGGGCTTTTTTACCGCCTTCATAAACTCGACAGTCTTCTCAGGCTCCTTGTCCCAGTAGTTGTCCTCGCTGTAGTTATCAATAACATCTTTATTTTGCTCAGGTTTTCGCGTGGACCAGTAATTGGTGCTATGGTGGGTTTTCATATAGAAATCGGCTTCGATGCCTGCTTTTTCGCACGCCATAGGCGTCCGCAGGTTATGTCCGCCGACACCGGCGATGACTCCATTTTTTTTGATAAATTCGACAACTTTTCCGATAAGGTCGGCCCGTCCGTTCCTCGCCCAGTTGTCCCCGATATTACCAATCACAAAAGCCCCCACCGCTCCATTATCAATGGCCATTTTCACATCACCGGTAAGGTCCTTCGTCTCTGCATTACATTGTGCGAGCCACTGAATTTGGCCGCCTCTTTCATTCCAGTATTTCTTGAGAAGGTCGGCCGAGCCGGTGTTTGTAATAATTGTATTTATCCCGTTTTCCTCGCATATCTCGAGAGTTTCGATAATCTTTTCATCTGTGAAATAGTGATTCAGTAAAGAAGACACATAAATCAAATCTCTGCTGTGCGCAAATCCGCCGATAAGATTCCCGCCGCAGATTATCCTGCTAATCTTAACCTTACCAATCCTGCCCGCCGGCAGACCCTTAACAGAATCAGCCGATGGCTTACTCTGTTTATTCATTTGCGCTAATAAAGCCTTCTCTTCGAGACTCAAGGCTGATGTAACAGCCGCAGAAGTTAATAGAGATTTTTTAACAAACTCTCGGCGATTCAACTTCTTAGACACTTTCCCTATTCTCCTATTATTCTTTAATATCTATTTTGATGTGTGGCAGCCTCAAGCGAGTCCCAACGGGTGGCAGCCTCAAGCAAGTCCCGCAAATGCGGGATGAGCTTGGGGATGGCTGAGTAGAGGCAATTCGCTAACCACCCTTCCAACCACCACACACTTATCATATTATCGATCACTGCTAATTGTGTTTAAATATCACGCCCTCCACGGACGCCGCCTGTTCATTTTACTTGACAACGCATCCTTTGCTATAAGCACATCCTCGATAATCTGAAAATCGAACATCCCAACACACGCAAAATCAGCCCCATTCTCGAAGACATATTTGAAACTGTCTCGCGGATGAATGGCACCAGCCGCCAAGACCTTAAAAGCAATCCAGGGCGTGTCCAATGTCTCCATATATTTGATTGTCTCTTCCGGAGTTCTGCTCCAGATATTATCATTCTCCGGCTGAATCTTAGCCGACCAGTAATCGTGCCGATGCAGCGTCTTGACCCAGAAATCCGGCTTCAAACCCCCTTTGATACAGGCTTTGACCGTATCCAGCAAATGCGCCCCCAATCCACCGGGTATGCCCTGCTCCTTGATAAATTCCAGCGCCTCACCCAAAAGATGTACCTGCCTTTTTTCGACAGCCGTATCGGCCAGACCACCCTGTATATAAGCTGCATGAACACCGCTGTCCACGGAACGTTTGATACCGGTCTTCATGTCTGGGCCCGAGGCACAATCTGATATCCACTGAATCTTACCGCCTCGTTCATTCCAGTATTTATTAATAACCCTGTCGGAAACCGGGTTTGTCAAAATCGTATTGATGCCGTTCTCCTCGGCCAGCTCTAAAGTCTCAAAAACCTTTTCATCCGTATGATAAGCCACCACTAACGAAGAGACGTAAGTCAAATCCCTGCTGTGCGCCCAGCCGCCGATAAGATTACCCCCGCAGATTATCCTGCTGATATTAAGCTTACCAATCCTCCCCATCGGCAGCCCCTTTACCGAACCCGCCGGCGCCTTACCCGCCTTCTTCATCTGCGCCAATAAAGCCTTCTCTTCAAAGCTCAAAGCCCCTGTTACCGCCGCCGAGGCGACCAGAGACTTCTTAACAAACTCCCGACGATTCATATTTTCTGACATTTTCCAATGCTCCTAAATATTTATTCTATCAAAACCATTATAGCATTCATTCGTCATTAATACCATTATAACTTTTATAACTTTATCATTCCTCAGCCCCGTGCTTGCGCAAGAGTTCAACGATTTCAGTGTGGCCTTCCTCTTGGGCATACCATAAGGGAGTTCGGCCTTTCTTGTCTTTGGCATTCACATCGGCTCCTTTGGTAATAAGCAGTTCAGCTACTTTCTTGTGGCCATTAGCCGCTGCAAAACGAAGCGGTGTCGCTCCCCCTGTGTTTTCAGCGTTCACATCTGCTCCGTTGGCAATGAGAAGCTCGGTTCGTTCCTTATTGCCACTGCGTGCTGTGAGATGCAGAAGTGTATATCCCCCCTTATTCTTCGCATTCACATCCGCGCCTTTGGCAATAAGTATTTCCGCTACATCTTTGAGTCCAGCCAAAGCCAGCGGCGTACGGCCCACGCAATCCTTAGCATTAACTTCGGCTCCGTTGGCAATAAGAAGCTCGACCAGTGCCTTGTCGCCGTGGCGTGCTGCGCGATGCAATGGTGTATGACCCAGCCTATCCTTTGCGTATGCGTTGAGATCAATATCGGACATGTTATTAATTTCGACTTTCTCTTCGGGCAGCTTAATAGTGGGCTCACCCTTCGTATATCCATACCTTGCCAGGAACTTATCCACCAGATAAATCGTTTTCTCAAGCCATGGAGATTTCTGGAACGACCAGTGCCTTTGCCCTTCCGCTGTGTGTAGTTCTGCGATAGCTCCCAGCTCTTTAGATCTTTCTATGAACTCGATCCCACCCACCAGACCCGAGTCATCCGTACCGTAGAACAAGAACACGGGAGGAATCTCTTTATTCAGGTTATGATATGGCGATATTTTGATCGCCATTTCGGATCCAAGACTCGGAAAGTTACCTGGAACATAGTGGAGGGCGGCCGGTTCAAACAGTACCAGTAGATTAGGCTTGGATGAGACCGACAGGTCTTCTTCTTGGGACTCCAATCCTTCACTAGCATAGGTGCAAGCGGCTATGTGGCCCCCGGCTGAGTGCCCAGATGCTACGATTCGGTTGGGGTCAATGCCAAGTTTGGCGGCATTGGCTCTCAGCCACCGAATAGCGCTCTTGCCGTCTTCGACACATTTGTCCGGTGTGGTGCCGTGTCTGTCCTTGACTCGGTAATCGGCACGGGCAGTCACCATGCCGCGGTCGGCCAGGTATTCTGCCTGCGGTACGAATTGCTCTACTGTTCCTGTGCGCCAGCCGCCGCCAAAGTAGAAAACAATTGCTGGCCGTTTATCATTCGCTGTCCAGTCTTTGGGGAAATGAACATAGATTGCCAGTTCTCCCTGTGGCGTCTGCTTGTAAATGTACCTCTCAAGGCGTTTTGTAGGTTGCGGTGTTGAGTCCTGTTTTTGTTCGAGCTCACCATCAGCCGCAACCTCGTGAAGTGATTTGGTCAGCTTCCTTTCACACCCAACAACGGTGAGAATCAACGCCAAAATCAAGCAGAGGACTCTTATCGATTTCATCTTCAATTACCTCTCATAAGACAATACTATAACATTATCATTCATTAACTCCATGCCTGCGTAAGAGTTCAACAATGTTCTTATGGCCTCTGTCCTTTGCCCACAATAAAGGACTGTGGCCCTGGTAGTCTTTTGCGTTAACGTTAGCGCCTTTTGCCATTAAAAGCTCAACAACCTCCTCGTGTCCGCTTCCGGCCGCAAAGTGAAGAGGCGTTTCACCAAAGTTGCACTTTGCATTTACATTCGCGCCTTTGGCAATCAGGAATTCCGTCAGCTCCTTATGGCCATCCAAAGCCACCAAGTGCAGCGGCGTCGCGTCAGACAAATACCTCGAATCGATATTGACATCGCCTTCTACAAGACCCTTGAGTTTTTCCAGTTCCCTGAGGTATGCCACTATATCATCTGTAACATAAGCACCCTTAGCATTCAACAATTCCTCTAACTGTTCGCGACCTTCAAGGGCCGCCATGAGCAGTGGTGCATTGTCCGACCGCTTCTTTGCATTGACGTCTGCACCGTTATACACAAGAAGTTTTACTACCTCTTTGTCACACCTACGTGCCGCCCCATGTAAAGGTGTCTCGTAATCCCAGGTGTCTTTAGCATTAACTTGTGCTCCTCTGGCCAGCAGCAAGCCAACAACCTCCTTTTGGCCGCCCTCGGCTGCATAGTGCAGCGGAGTTTTACCTCGCCAGTCCTTTACGTTTACATCTTCACCGTTTGAAATAAGCGATTGTACTTCACCGACATCACCTACCTTGGCAGCCTTGTGCAGTGGTGTTAACTCGGTTCTCATAAGGCTGTTGATAACATCCTCCACCTTGGCCCCCTTGACAACAAGAAGCTCAGCCGCTTCCTTGTCCCGCCGGCGAACCGCCTCGCACAGTGGGGTATCGCCGTTCTTATCCTTAATGTCGATATCAGCCCCCCTGGACACGAGCAGCTCAATGATATTCTGGTGACCATTCATGGCCGCTCCGTGCAAAGGCGTCCCACCCGATTCACCCTGTGCATTTATGTCTGCACCATTGTCGATAAGCATCTCAGCCACACCTCTATGTCCTGCATTAGCTGCATAGTGCAGTGGTGTACCGCCGGCTTTATTCCTCGCATCGACAAAGGCCCCTTTGGTAATCAAAAATTGAGACACTTCCGTGCGGCCCCGTTGTGCGGCATAGTGCAGCGGCGTCCTGCCGCTCATGTTCTTCGCGTCAACATCGGCCCCCTTAGTAAGCAGAAGCTCGACAATATCCTTGCGGCCATTCTGAGCCGCCACGTGTAGTGGCGTATTATCAACCATGTCCTTTGCATTTACATAGATACCGCTTGCAATGAGTGATTTGATTTGCCCGGTGTTACCTTCCCTAACAGCCTGGTGCAACGGTGTTATCTCTTCAGTAGATTTCTCGTTATACTCGACGACTAAAAGTATAAACACCAAAAACAGGCAGAGGACTCTTATCGATTTCATCTTCGGTTACCTCTCATAAAACAATACCAAAATAGAAGTAACTTGTCAATGAAATCGCATCCAGCACCAATTAGGCGCCAGCCTACTCGTCTCTGCGCGAAGTGCCTCGCCGAAGCAGGAAGCTCAATTGGTGCCGGATTCCTCCGGTACTTTAATCTGTGCCATCTCTTCTTCTGTGAATCTACTGTTCGCAATCGGCCCGGCCTCCCAGCACTGTTCGAGCTTAGTCGGCTTAGGTTTTCGAACCGGAATAATGAAGACCTCTTCGCCCTTGGCGTTCTTTCCCATCTGCCCGCCGGCTCGCTTGACCGCCTGGCGAACGAGTTTCTTGCTCACCTCCACGAGCGTCGGGAAATTGTATGGCGTATGGCTGAATTTACCTTCCGGATTCAAAGCCGATTTGAATTTGTCCGGCAGATTCTTAAAGCCGATAGTGGTAAACAATATACCGCCTGAGTTGGATGGATTACAATCGGAGTCCTGACCGCAGCGAGTCGAGATGATAATCGTCTCGTCCGGGTCGCCTTTACCGTACAGCAGCCCCATCACGATATAAGCCCCGTTAATCTTGGCATCGATATTAAAGTCACCCTTATCGCAGGAGAATCTACGATAGTCGGGATTGTCCTGGTACTTCTCTTCAATAAGCTGCCATGTCTTTTCCCAGTTGTCGGGATTCTGCCTGTACCACGCGAGCACATCACGGATACACTCGGCGTATTGACTGTCTTTCGGGATACATTTCAAACCCGCCTCGACAATCTTTTCCATATCATCTTCAAAGAATGCCTCGGCGTACATGCCACCAACAAACTGGCCTCCGTAGAGTCCGTCGCCGTAGTTCATCAGCCGCCCGAATTTTTCGCCGAGCTTGATAGCCACATTCGGCAATCCCGGCGCAATCAGGCCCGCGTAATCCGCCTCAATTTGATAATCGATATCGTCGGCGTGTGTATTAAACTCCGGATGCCCTGAATCGGGCGGAGCAATCCCTTTACGCAAATTATCACGACCATTCCTGTTGGCGTGCCAGAGCCTGTATCCGCTGTTGGCAAAATCAATACCCGCCTGGCGAATAGAACAATCAAAGCCGTGCAGCTCAAGTGTCCGCAGAAAAGTCATCTCGACGTAAATATCATCCTGCTTGAACTGGTTAATCATCTCCGGCTCCCACTGCGGCATCCTGTCTTCCGGTATGATTTGGCCCTTAAACTTGAACTCGGTGGGCCCGCCCCAGCCCACGCCGGCCATTTGCCCGACCCAGCCGGCCTTCATCTTGTCAACATAATCCTCGACCGTTATGCAGCGAACTTCTCCCAGGCCAAACCTAAAACCGCACTGCTCATCGTACTGGCAGCCGACAATAAATGCCACACTCAGGACCACTGCAATTGCCACCAGAATTACCACTAAATCCTTTGCCATGTTACACCTCCATTAGCTTTCCCAAAATACGGTTGATTAGTTTGTCGTTTTATAACCTCCAAAGATACAAAAAACAAGTTTTCTTGCAATTATTGTGGAAAAATTGGAAGATACTATATTTTAAAGTGTAGGTTTGCAATGATTTCAGGAACAGGTATAATACTGGGTTGTAGCGAAACTATCGAACTACGAACGCAGTGGTGGATTTGAGATATGCCAAAATACAGGATACGATTTATAGCGCTGGTAATAGCGGCCGTGCTGCCAACTCTATCAACGGTCTCGGCCGATATATGGCGTTTGGACAAAGGACAGGATTGGAAGGCTGTCTCCGCTGAGGGTAAGGACAAATTCCTCCTGACGGTAGCCGAGACGAAGAAGCTCGTCAACACCGGCCAAACCAAGGCTGCTCGCGAGGCATTCGATAAACTCAAAAAAGACTTCCCCGAAATTGCAGGGCCTGACTTGGACGCCTTTATCAAGGCTGAAATGCTCTTTTGCAAAGGCGACTTCATCAAAGCCGCCGACACCTACGACAAACTGCTCACTACATACCCGGAAAGTAAGCTCCGTGATGCGGCCTTAGACAGACAGTTTGCAATAGCGAAGGCTTTTTTAGGCGGTCAGAAAAAAACTGTCCTCGGCATTTTTAAAGTCGAAGCATTCTCTGAAGGCCTCAAAATTATGGAAAGGGTAAGAGACCGCGCAGGTAACACGCCAATCGGCACCGAGGCCGCTGTAACTGTCGCTCAAAAATATGAAGAAACAGGAGATTTCACAAGGGCAATCAGGACCTACGACAAGCTGCTTACAGAACAGCCCGAGAGCGAATTTCGCCAGACGGCTTTAGACAGGCAGTATGCAATAGCAACTGCTTATTTAGGCGGTCGAAAAAAGCAGGTGCTTCGTGTCATCAAAATGAAAGGATACGCCGAGGGCGTCAAAATTATGGAAAAGATTACTGACCGGGCAGGCCTCGACAACCCGACCGGATTAAAGGCTGCTGTAGCAGTCGCTGAACATTACGAAAAAAGGAAACAGTTCAACGAAGCATACCTCAAATGGTGGGAAATATCACTACAATGGCAAACAGGAAAAACCGGCGCCGATGCGCTGCTTGGTATGGCTCGATGCTCACACGCTGCCTACAACAATCACCCTGAGCATAAAAGACCTTTTTATGACGCCTCGAACCTGAACACCGCAAAAAGCTGCTACGAAAAATTCAATTTATTATATCCCAAAAATGCCGAAGAAATAAATGTTGATGAAATACTAAACGAGATAGACGAGCAATTAGCTCACAAACAATTTACTATAGGCCAATATTACCAAAGAACCGACAAGAGCCAGGCCGCCAATCTCTACTTTGACATGGTAATGAGCGATTGGCCGGGCACAAAAGCAGCAGAAATGGCAAAGGAAATGCTTTCTATGAATTTGGGCGACAAAGAGACAAAAGAAGTAAAAAGTAATAAATAGCTATTGAGGACAAAATACGAAACTATGAAAAGCACGAAGCACGAAATTCGAAGCACGAAACAATATCAAAATCCAAATGTCAAAATGACTAAAACGTTTGGAATTTTGAATTTGTTTCCACCACAAGGTGTCCTGCGGAGGATTTCGATATTCGAGATTCGGATTTATTCAATCTTTGTATTTTTTCCCGTTCTAATTGCTGCTGCGTGTTTAGGTCTATGTGGATGCGCCGAACTGAGCGGCTATTCCAACGAATCGCTGTTTCCGCAAGACGTGGACAGCGTCTGCCTCGAAATGTTTGACAACCAGACCTTTCGGCGAGGAACAGAATACGAGCTTTCCGACGCCCTGTCCAAGCGTATCGAGGTAGAGACACCATATAAGATAGTCTCCAGCCGGGACCGTGCCGACACCGTAATAAGCGGCCAAATTGTATCAATCGCCGAATTAGCGCTCAGCACCGAACGCGAAACAGGCCGGGTTC
Organism: Phycisphaerae bacterium; assembly: GCA_041862635.1. Taxonomy (GTDB): domain Bacteria; phylum Planctomycetota; class Phycisphaerae; order Sedimentisphaerales; family Anaerobacaceae; genus NIOZ-UU13. The sequence goes on from JBGVTO010000022.1 coordinate 17,691, forward strand.
TCGAAAAAGAAGTGGAGCTGAAAGCCCTCGTAAGCTGGAAAAATCTAATGACAGGAGAGCTGCTCATTGATAACCAATCAGTCAGCGCCTCAGCAAGCTATTCTGAATACCAACAGCAGGATTTTACTTACGCTTCGTCTCTGGCGGCAAACAATCTGGCCAGGAAAATCGTAGAACTAATGGAAAGAAAATGGTAGAATCGTAAATCTAACCACTCCTGCTTTCGCAGGGGTAAACTCGTCCACGTGAAAACGGGGATAGTAAGTAAGAATTATGAGCAATAACCAAGACAAAAAGCCCAATCCGCCAACTCGTCGCGGGCCACAAAACAGACCGGGGAAAAAACCCCCGCTGCCTCGTTATAAGCGAGGGCCGTTTAGCTACCTTATAATCGCAATTGCGATTTTCACAATGATAATGATGCTAAACCAGTGGCAGAGGGTTGATGAAATTAGATGGGATGAATTTGTCGAGCATGTCCAGAACAAGCACATCGATAGTGTTACCATAAAGGATATGGAGATAATAGGCAAATTCAATGATGCAGGCCTTGCCAGTCGTGAAGGTAAGGGCAAGGGTTCTTTTGTGGTTTATTATATCCCGGAATCACATGGTGATCGGCTTGTGAAGCTATTGGAGGAAAACAACGTAAAGAATGACATTGCCAAGCCTAATACCTGGATTTTTAATTTGATAAGCATGTTCCTGCCAATAATTATCTTAGTGGGTCTTTTCTATTTTCTGTTTGCCCGCAACCTTCGCAGCGGAGCAGGCGGTATGCTCATGTCTTTCGGTCGAAGCAAACATCGGCTGCAGGGAAAAGACCGTGCCAAAGTAACCTTTGAAGATGTGGCCGGTGTGGAGGAAGCAAAAGAAGAAGTAGCCGAGATAATCGAGTTCTTGAAAAATCCGAAAAAATTCCAACGGCTGGGAGGCCGTATCCCGCGCGGAGTTTTGCTTGTAGGCCCGCCGGGCTGTGGAAAAACATTACTTGCAAAAGCCATAGCAGGTCAGGCCGATGTGCCGTTCTTCAGTATATCTGGAAGCGATTTCGTAGAGATGTTCGTTGGTGTCGGGGCCTCACGAGTACGCGACCTGTTCAAGCAGGCAAAAGAAAATTCCCCCTGCATCATCTTCCTCGACGAGGTTGACGCAATCGGACGAAAACGCGGTGCCGGTTATGTCGGCGGCGGACACGATGAACGGGAACAAACCCTAAATGCCATCCTGGTTGAGATGGATGGCTTTGATACAAATGACCAGGTCATTGTGATTGCTGCGACAAACCGCCAGGACATCTTAGACCATGCCCTGACGCGACCCGGAAGATTCGACAGGCAAATCTTTATTCCGCTGCCCGACTTAAAAGGTCGAGTGGACATCCTGAAGGTTCACGCTAAAAAAGTGAAATGGGGACAAGATATCAGTCTGGAAAGACTCGCACGCGGGACTCCTATGTTCAGCGGAGCAGACCTGGCGGCAATTATCAACGAAGCTGCCCTCGCCGCAACAATGGCAAATAAAGACAACGTCGAAATGGCCGACCTCGAAGAAGCACGCGACAAGGTCCGCTGGGGAAGAGCAAAAAAGAGCAGGGTCATCGACAAAAAGGAAAAAGAAATCACCGCTTATCACGAAGCCGGCCATACTCTCGTGCAATCACTCATAAAAGATGCCGACCCGCTCCACAAGGTAAGCATCATCCCTCGCGGGCCAATGGGCGGCGCCACTTTTGCTCTGCCGGAAAAGGACAGAACGATATTCACAAAAAAATATTGTATGGCACTTTTACAGGTATGTTTTGGAGGCCGAATCGCAGAAGAAATGTTCTGTGATGACATCTCCAGCGGCGCTCAGTCGGACATTCTACAGGCTACCAATATCGCAAAGCAAATGATTCTAACCTGGGGTATGAGCAGTGAGCTTGGTCTCATAAGTTACGGGCCCGATATGGGGGTTAGGGACCAGATCTACCTTATGCCGGGCGAGAAAGAGTATTCGGAAAAAACTGCCGAAGCAATCGACAGCGAGGTAAAAAAGATTACCAGCGAGGCCTATGAAAAAGCAAAAGAATTAATAGAAGCAAACAAAGACAACCTCGAGCAAATAGCAAATGCCCTGCTGAAATACGAAACCCTCGACGCTGACGATGTGAAATTGATTTTGGATGGTGGCCGGTTGGACAAACCAACAGTTACCGATTTGTTAGCCGCCGAGCAAGCCAAGAACAATAAGAACAAACAGTCAAAACCCGAACAAAAAGAACAGCAAGACCACTCGGCCGACTAATATTATTTCTACTCCAATTACCCACGAGCTTGATATGCGGGAAAGAACCTCTGTGATATCGAAAGACAAACTTCTTACAGGCGTATTGTGGACGGTTTGTGTTTTTGCGGCTGCCTGTTGCGCCTCAGACCAAAACCTAATCGAGCCAGATTCAACAATCAATCCCGATGTTATCACAGGTATTGAGCTGGTAAGATCCGAAAAGGAGTTTTCGTCCGCACGCCTCGAACCTGCCCGCATCGGCGAAAAGGCTGGTATAGCGGTCATATTCGAAGGGACCGATGACCTTCACTATTATGCAAAGGCCGAAACCGCACCTGCCCCCGGACTCGAATTGAAGGTTGAAGCTAAGTCAGACAATTTCGATTTTGGCCAAACCCTCTTCCCGAATTGGCATCTCTTCACAGACCCGCTGAACAACAAAATCGAGGTTTACGAAGGTAATTTCACTATCTTTGTACCAATCACAGAAGTAAGTGCACCAACAGATACTACCCTGACAGATAAAGGCAATATTGAGGTCAAGATTTCCGGTATCGCTTGTACGAGCAAGATATGCCTGCCGCCGTTCGAGAAAACTCTACAGACAAAGATTGATTGGTCTGGGCGCAGCACCTGGAAAAATATAAGCAGCACTGAAACAGGCATTGATAAACCAAAGACAATCAAAGAGCCGAGTTATTCAATCCCCTTTGCCCTTGCTGTGGCATTTTTGGCAGGCCTGTCTCTGAATATTATGCCGTGTGTCTGGCCTGTTTTGCCCCTTATCGTAATGCGAATCGTTGAGCAGGCAAAAGCAGGAAAAAAACAATCCAAAGCGATGGGCTTTGCTTTTTGTCTCGGGATATTGCTGTTTTTCGCATCTCTCGCAGCTGCAAATATTATCCTGCAAATCTTCTATGGAACAGTCTTACAGTGGGGCGACCAGTACCGAAATCCCATCTTCGTTGCCGGGATGGTGATTTTACTCGTTGTGCTGGCATTGCTGATGTTCGGAGTTTTTAATATTGGCGTACCTTCCTCAATAGCAGGCAAATCGGCTTCAGGCAAAGGCTATTCGGGCGCTATCGGAACAGGCTTTCTGGCGGCCATTTTAAGCACGCCCTGTGGCTTCGGTATATTGGCATTCGCCTTCGGATGGGCACAAGCCCAGCATTGGCTGCTGGCTACCGTTGTAATAATGGTTATAGGCGTGGGAATGGCTGTACCATATGCAATACTAACCTCAATACCCGGCCTACTAAAACACCTGCCTAAGCCGGGAAAATGGATGGAATTATTCAAACAGGGCATCGGTTTTGTCCTGCTGATTATCGCCGTAAAACTCATTGGTGCCTTACCTCAAATCTACAGAACTAATGTATTATATTTTGCGGTGGTCCTTGGTTTTTGCATCTGGATGTGGGGCGGCTGGGTCAGCTTCAACACTAAACCCGCACGCAAGTGGATTATAAGAATAACTGCTGTCATCATTGTGTTTGCAGCAGGGTGGGTGTTTTTACCAACACCAGCTGGTGAGCCAATCCCCTGGCAGGATTATGACGCCACTGTTATAGACAGTGCCTTAGCTCAAGCAAGACCTGTTTTAATTAAGTTTACCGCCGATTGGTGCCTTAGTTGCCAGACAGTGGACAAAATAGTGTATCATCGAAAAGACATCGCGAAACTAATCGAGGAAAAAGGAGTCTTGGCGGTGAAAGCTGACACTACTACAAAGGATTATCCTGCAACACTTGCCTTGAAAAACAAGTATAATGAACCTGGTGTGCCGGTAACCATATTGTTTATACCCGGAGCCGAAGAGCCTGTGAAATTCCATGAGATATTTTTTGCCGGCAAGCTAAAAGAGCTTTTAGAAAAACTTCCTTCAAAATAATACCTATGCCTAAAAAAATAGCAGTAAAAAAAACTAAAATAGACAAGGCCAAAGCCGCCAAAAGGGTCCGGAAAATCTTCCCAATATTGACAAAGACGTACCCTGAAGCGAAGATCGCACTTAACTTTGTAAACCCTCTGGAGCTGTTAATTTCAACAATCCTGTCGGCCCAGTGCACGGACGTACGGGTCAATATGGTTACTAAGGATTTATTCAAAAAATACACCTCCGCTGAGGATTGGGTAAAAGCTGACATAAAACAAATCGAGTCGGATATAAAAAGCACAGGCTTTTACCACAATAAGGCTGTCAATATCAAGGGGGCCTGTACAAAGATAGTAGTGCATTTTGACGGCAAAGTCCCCAATACAATGGATGAGATTTTAACACTCCCTGGTGTCGGTAGAAAGACAGCAAATGTGGTCTTAGGCAACGCCTTTGGCATACCGGGGATAGTCTGCGATACCCACGTTATTAGGCTGTCACGCCGATTAGGGCTCTCCGAGAACAAAGATGCAGTAAAGTTGGAATTCGATTTGGCCGAAATAGTTCCGAAAAAGAACTGGTTATTACTCAGTGATTTGTTGATTTTTCATGGACGAAATATCTGTAAAGCTCGTCAGCCGGATTGCGGGAATTGCCCCATTGCAAAATACTGCCCTGCCGCAAACAAACCGGCTTTATGGTAAAATTCACAAGGAGATTTGTCTTTATGATTGATTCTATCGAAAATCCGGTGAAGGACCTCTGGCGAATATTCAGAGTAATGGCTGAGTTCACCGAAGGCTTCGAAGAGCTTGCTCCCGTTGGCCCGGCCGTGTCGTTTTTTGGCTCATCACGGGCCAAGCCCCAGGACAGATATTATCAGCTTGCCGAGCAGACCGCTGCCGAAATTGCAAAGGCTGGATTCGCCGTAATAACCGGCGGAGGCGGTGGCATTATGGAAGCGGCAAATAAAGGAGCTGCAAAAGCAGGCGGGCAAAGCATCGGCCTGAACATCGAATTGCCGATGGAGCAGATACCAAACGACTACCAGAACCTGTCCCTGCATTTTAGATATTTTTTCGTCCGCAAAGTGATGTTCCTGAAATACGCCCACGGTTTTATAGTCTTCCCCGGCGGCTTCGGGACTATGGATGAGTTCTTCGAATCGCTCGTTTTGATTCAGACATTAAAACAGGCATCTTTCCCCGTAATTCTGATGGGTAGTAACTACTGGGAGGGATTAACTGAGTGGATGAAGCAAAAGATGCTGAAAGAACACGAGTTTATCGCACCGGATGATTTGAATGTCTTCACGGTAGTGGATGACCCGCACGCCGCAGCCGAGATTATAGTGGACTTCAGAGAAGCACAGGGCCGCTTCGGCATAGAGCTGCCCGCAGGAATGAAGAAAGGTTAATTGTTGTTAATCTCACTGTTATTCATACTAAGCTCGGCCCAGATGCAGGGATGATCTGAAGCACCTTCATCGAAAATGCCTGCATCCACTACCTGAAGGCCACGAGAAAAGATCCAGTCGATTCTCGACGGCGTTTGATTGCCTAACACTTCGTAGAGTGGTTCGACCACATCAGGCATAGCTAAAAGGCTTCTGATCTGAGGATCGGTCTCGCGAGTATTTAAATCCCCCATCAGAACCGCTGGCGGGTCGAGCTCCAAAAACATTTTAATGACGGTACTTAGCTGACCCTCACGGTCTTGGCGTGTGTCTAAGTGAGTAATCAACACATTCAGCCTCTGGTCATGCATCGATATGACGACGAAGACAACATTTCGATGGCCTTTGTGACGTGTGCCGGCAAGAGGAATACGCTCCCAGCGTGTGACCGGTAGTTTACTAAGCACTCCGTTGCCAAAGTAGTCGTGCCACCAACGGCGTTCGGTCGGAGCAAACAGCCAGGACAGTCCTAACATCTCACCAAGCACTTTGGCCTGATCGCGATCACTAAACATGTGTAATGAACCGTGTACCTCATTGAGTCCGATCACGTCAAAACCTTTCAAACATCCGGCAATGCGGTCTAAGCTGCGAACATCATCCTCGCCCTTGCCACCATGGATATTGAATGCGGCAAACCTGATAGTGGTTTTGTCCGCAGGAGCTCGTTGGGGCTGGCCATTAAGCGAATGACCTGTGACATAGTCGGCGGGCACATGTCGCTGACCATGGCCCCATAATACGGCGACAACGGCTGCCACGAGAATAAGAACAACCCTTCGACGCGCTCGTCTACGCCGTGATGCAGGTACAGGGCGATCAGTTTCTGTATGTATTTCTCCAGTCATGTTCAAACCTCAAATGATAAAATTTCATTCCAGTTGCAAAAAGTATAAGAGAACGATAAAAAAACAGGATAAAATTTGAGTCCGTTTTTTACATCTTAAATGCCTAACGCCGTGTACAGGTTTCTAACACAACACTGATAAAAAAATGCCCTGTGGTCGAGAGAACCTAAAAAACAGATTACTGTTCCATTGACCACGAAAGCCATTTCTGTTTAACTGATTATCTAAAAAAAGTATATCGCATAAACGTCTATGTGTTTTCGACCCTTATAAATTAACTTCTTCATCAAAGAATTTAGTTGTGTTAATAGGAAAAACAGGTGAATACCTATTTTGATCTATAGAAACATAAAGTCATTTCCTGCCCTTTTACGATATTGGTGACCCCGATACCATACTATAATCTTCCCCCCTTGGCAAGCCGCCAATGGGGGTCAAGATAGAGCCGTAACCACTTGTAGAAACATTCGCATGACTGCTGTTGCACACTTCCCCGTCCCGGGCGACAGCGGTGGATACGCTAACTAATGGCCAGACTAACCAGAGGATTTTTGCGCGGGCATTTGCCTCAGCCGAGTGTAGAAAGATGCTAAGTATAACATTAAAGTCGTGGCAATGAAAAATTCTTGGATCTCACTGTGCCGACGCCAGCCGGTAGCCTCAATGCCTAATAGCTTCATGGTCCAGCGGAATGGACGATAGCTCAGAAACACCAGCGCCGCTGACCCGCAGGTGGCCATCGAGGGCCAAAGCCAATAGTGGCCGTCACTCTGAGGCAGTAGCGGCGGCTTACGGTCCCGGAGCAGCAAAGGCAGAATCAGCGACGCCACATACACCCAGCCGAACTCGAGAATGTATTTACTTGACCGGCCAAAGAGCTTGGCCCACCATTTGTCAATGTTGTGAATATTCGTCTCGCCTTGCTCGTTAACCCCGAGAAAGGTTTGCTTCGGTTGGCCAGTGTGGGCCTTGCCAAAGAATTGGGTACGTATGTGATAGCCCCAGCTTAACTCTTCCCCGGTGAAATATACACATCCTAAACAGAACACAATCAGCCAGACACTCAGCCATGTTCGATGCCTGGTCGGTAGTCGCCTGCAGAACATGAATGCACGGATGCCGTAGAAAATCCCCAACAGCAAGACTAACACCGCAGCATACTCGATCGGCCCCTCCTTGGCGAGAAACAGCACCATGAACCACGGCAGCTCAAACGCAAGATACAACACCAAAGTCAAGAATGCCAGCGCAAAGACCCCAAACGGTAACCACCAGCTCAGCCATGACGGAAGGTCACGCAGAGCAATACCAGTATGCGGTTGGTTCGCGATTTCGTGATTACTCATTAGCAGCATAGCCTCACAGTAATTAAGAATTCCATATTTCCGCGAGGAATAAAGAGAAATCGAATTTGTGCGTCAAGCAGAAGCTTGTAGTATATTATTTTAGTACTGTACATTTTTCCGGGTCTTATACGATTCCGCATAACGTCCCCACTTCTCTCGTTGTTCAAATAGAATACGTCGGTCCGTGACCACCTCTTGTCCCGATTGAGAGCACGCCTCCAGGGTTATCCCCAAACTCCGTCCCCCTCGGCGTTGTATGTACACCCCTTTGAACACAAACGCTCGACCCCTGAACCACGAATCAAAGTTTTAGTCACTTGCTTGTTTATTATACCAACTCTATTTATTGATTGCCGATCGTATGAGCCTGTCATTCCTGCAAAAGCAGGAATCCAGATACTTTCAATTAGTATAATGCTCAATTCTTTCGGCAATTTTTTACTATAATTGTTATTACAGGGTAATTTGAACTATTCCAAAAGGGATACACAAGGAAAAAAACGACGAAAAAAGAGAAAAAATAAGCACCGCGCTAAGAGGATATATCTTGCCCAGCAAACAAACCAAACAGGATACTTCTAACCATCAAGCTAACCGGCCAAGGGCGTTGTCACGCGTCTCTCTCCAGCGTTATATTCGAACAGATTTCACTTGTTATTATTGCCGGCATTACTTATGCCTCCGGGCCTCTCTATTCTTAATTCAGTTTTGTAGGGTGGGACTTGCCCCACCAATTATGCTGCTTTATCATCCACCGGCCCAGATTGCACTGCCTTTTTCACCGTCCGCATACGACGTTTTCACGAAATGATAAATATCCGGCAGCTTTACTTGTAGTTCTTGTTCCGAGAGCTGTTTCCCAAGTATCCTTCCGTCTCTTGTCGTTACAGTATAGACAGGTCCCTCGTATCCGGACATAATGCTGACGACCTCGTTCCTCGTCTCAAGAGATACTATCACTGGGAGGTTGTCCTCTAAATTCCCAGTCTGCACACGCCCCGACCGGGCACCGCATCCTGAGCCTACGAGTATAAGCCAGCAGAAAATCAATATTACTATCTTTCGCATATTGCCACCTCTATCATTGATACATATTAAAAGCTCACCGCCCCCGGCGTACCTACCTTTATAGTACGACCAGCTACTGCAATTACTTTAGAAAATATCAATAATTGATGCCCATTCTTACAAAGTCGTAGGTTTGGGCTTGTCCTACCAATTATATTGCAAAGGGCAGCTCAGCTATAGTTATTTTTCTCGATTAGCACAATATCTAACCGACCTTGCCGTCGCCGTCGATATCCAGTCCGTGAATCTCCTCAATCTTCTTCACCAGCTCGCGCAATGTGTTCTGTGTCCTTGAAATCTGATTCTCAAGAAACTGGACTCGGTCCTCAATCGTATCGGATTTTCGCTTCTGGCCATACATCAGGCCGGTTTGTACTACTTCCCAAAGAATTCCCATCTTTACCTCAATTCATTCTCACAACATTAAATCTTTACTGCTTCAAAATCCACATAGTAACAAAAAGCCCATCGGCCGTTGTTTCTTAACGGCTAAACTCCTGCGAGACGCTGAAACATTTCTCTGATTATTAAATTCTACTCTTCCACCATTCCCAAATTTTGTTTGTCACCGACTCAATCTCCTTCTCCTGAACAGAACCCAGCCCAAAATGATGCTCAATCTCTTTCTCGATTCTTGCAGCAATGTCACGTTTTTCACTGCCGACATGCAAGACGCTCAGCAGATTATGAACTAAGCAATCATACTCATCATCTGGTGTGGTAAAACCTATCGGCTGCCACTCGTTGAATATGTCTTTCAATGCACGTTCCTCTATCTTGAACTGCTTCCTTTCATTTTTTGACTCAAGCCTACTCATTTTTTGTAAAAGATTCCCAACCTTAAAGCCCCCGGCCGCATCTAACGCGGTCCGTTCAATTGAGTTTTTAAAATTATCCCATATAGCTATATCCATTCTAATTCCGTCACTGTCAAGTCGCCGCCTGCATCTCCGGTATTGAGAGTACCTTCAGGTTCAATTAACAAAACCTTACATTCTTCTTTAGCAAAGGGTTTATGTTCTACTCCTTTTGGAATAACCACCATTTCTCCCTTTTTCAATTTGAGTATTTTATCTCTCAAATGAATTTGATAATTACCATCGATTATCATAAAAACTTCATCGGTTTCAGGATGTTTATGCCAGATAAATTCTCCTTGTGATTTTACTAACTTAAAATGATAGTTATTCATCTGTGCAATTATTTTAGGAGATAGCTGTTCTTTAATCTTTGCAAATTTTTCTTCCAAATTTACCACTGAAATATCCATAATTTTTTCTCTTTCTCTCGAAAAGCTCAACACGGGCGTCAGTCCGTATCCGACTGCTGCGATTTATTGGAAGCAGGCTCATTGAAACCGAACGATTCTTGTATTGTCTGAATACTTTTTTGAAAAGTCAACACCACAAAAGAGCCCACAATCACAAGATTCACTATCGATTGAGCATTTATCGCCTCTTCCATAGCCTTAAAATCTGCATTGAGAATATCTTCCGCATAAATCATATTCTTTATATAGGGCATGAAAATGCTAAATACTATCATTCCAAAGTTGATTATACTTTCAAAAAGTGTCACTACCGCCGAGTACCGGGGGACAAAATACATGCAGACCCCGCAGAGAATACAGAACCCATAATAGAGGTTCTTATATACCGGCATCGAATCAAGAGCACTAACTCGTACATTCACTCCCAAAACATAATCAAGCAAAATGAACAAGGGAGTAATATAAAAGTAACATCTCGCAATAGAATTTCTAAAACCAAAACTCATCGCCTCTCGCAATTATAACTCTTTTTGTTCTTCGTAAAAACCTGTCATCCCGACCGCAGTGAGCTTTTAGTCCCGAGCGGCGCCGAAGGGCGAAGCGAACGTAGTGCAGACACTTAGTGGCGGCAGCTCAATCCTATAAAGATACTAAGAGTCCGAACGATCCTGTTCCACGAAAATCAGTTCCTCAACTTTGAAACCCGAATCTTCGGCGGTCTTAACCAGTTTATCCATTATGGACTTACTAAGCGTCTTCTCTCGGGCCAATATCCATAGATATGACCTTTTCGGACCGCAGACCATTGCATAAGAATAATTCTCGTGGTCAAGCGAAATCACATTATAGCCGCCGTAGAACGGCCAAAAAAACGTTACTTTCAAACGGCCGACAGTCTCTCCCTTCACAAAATATGCGCGACCCCGAACTTCTTTCCATTTGCCGCTGTCTTTATCAAAGCCCCTGTTAAACACATTTATTCCACCATCTTTCCTCAAAGTATAAGTCGCGGATACGTTGCTCAGCCCGCGTTCAAAACTGTGGTCCAACCTGGCGATTTCATACCACTTACCCTGGTATCGACCGGCGTCAAAGTCCCGGACCGCCTCTACGCCGGAGGGAATACTGCTGCATCCCGCCGGTACAAACAACATCAGAATACTCATTATCGTTCTTCTCATAATTCTATAACCTCCCTTTACTACGAATCCGCGCATATACTCATTTTATCATCCACCAGTATCACTCTTCTCCCACTTTTCGGCCAGCCACCACGTCGGTTTTTTGCGATTGGCATAATCCAGATATATCTTAAAAACCTCACCTTCCAAATCTCTCACGACATAATAGCGGCGGTGTCTCCGTGTACGCCATTTCTGGCTGCGAGGCGGTAGGCCGCCATACCCGGTATCAACGCGTTCATCTAACACTTCCACGACATCATGGATCGCTCCGCGCCATTTGAAACGCACCGGCCGCGGTGACGTCTCTGCCTTTTCAACCTCAATGCTTTCTCCGATAAATTCTTCCACCATCAACAGCCCTTGACACTAAAAGCACATAACTATTGTTTATATTGTTTCCGTATAACAACCCATTTCTTCTGCCATCCTCCCACTCATCAACACATCTACGCATTCCCTCATCCAATCATCCAGCAGCAACAGGTCACGGTTGAGAATCCCCGGCTAATGAATTTAAAAGACAAGCTACACCGCTGCAAAAAACATACACCACAAAAACCGCATTTTCAAATTAAAACCAATTAACTAATTCGCTAATTCACTAATTTGCTACTCACCAATTCCATCGCCTCTTCCAGATGCCCAAGCAAATACTCTTTCCCCGGCCCGCCTAAATGCTCCCACGGCAGGATTTCATCAGCGTCGAATTCCCTCTCTGCAAGGCTTTCTATGTCGAATCCGAATTTCTCAAATGCCTTTTGCCAGAGTGTATAATCAAAACACTCATCCCACAAATCGAACCTCGCCTTCTCCCGCCAGGCCGCTTCGATAACATCGCATAAACGCCTGTCACCACGGCCTATCACCGATTCCAGCACGCTGCGGTTTATATCGTGAAACTTAAACTGTAGAAATTTCGCCCGAAGTTTTCTTTTCTCATCAAGTATCAACTGCCTCGCCTGCTCGAAATATGATTTTGGTTTTTGTCCCAGCCAGCCGAACGGCGTATGAGCCTTCGGCACAAACCAGCTTACCGTAATATTAATCTGGCCCGTCTTGTCATCTATTTCTTTCCTCAGCTTTGCCAATTGAAATGATAACTGCACAATCCGTTTTACATCTTCCAGTGTCTCACCCGGCAGACCGACCATAAAGTACAGTTTCAATTTCTGCCAGCCCGCCCTGTACGCCGCCTCCACCGCAGCGAACAGGTCCTCATCCTTCAGAGGTTTGTTAATGACTTGCCTTAATTTTTCGCTGGCCGCTTCAACAGCAATCGTAAGACCGCCCTTCCTCACCGAAGTCAGTAATTTCGGCAGAAGCTTCAACTGCCCGTCAACACGCAAACTCGGCAGTGACAGCCCGACATGTTTATCTTGAAAGTACGCCTGAAGACCGGCAACCAATTCTTCAAGCTCTGGATAATCGGCGCTCGATAAGCTCAACAGGCTTACAGTATCGTACCCTGTTGAATGGTAACATACCTTTGCGATATCGACGATTCTTTGAACACTGCGATAGCGGACAGGCCTTCTGCAAAAGCTCGCCTGGCAGAATCGGCATCGACCCGGACAGCCGCGCATAATCTCAACGCTCACCCGCTCATGCACCGCCTGCACAAACGGAACTACCGGACGGCTCGGCACAGGAGCATTCTCAAAATCCTCCACAACCGCATTTTTAAATTGCGTAGGTAAATCAGGCAATTTTGGTTGAAACGACTTTATCTTTGTCCCCTCATACTCAAACTCATAAAGTGATGGCACATAGACCCAGTCAAATTTCTTGGCAGCACATAGAAGAATTTCTCCTTTGCTCGCACCAGCCTTTTTTTTCTCTCTAACCAATCCCGCAAGCTCAACTACAGCCTCCTCACCCTCACCCAACAGGAACAGGTCAATAAACTCAGCCATAGGCTCGCAGCAGCCCACCATACTCCCGCCGGCAATTATCAACGGGTCGTCTTCGCTTCTCTGACCCCCTCGGACATCGATCCCGCCGAGATTGAGCATATTAAGCACATTGGTATAGCAAAGCTCGCTGCTCAAGCTAAAGCCCACAATGTCAAAACTTTTTAGCGACATTTTGGACTCCAGACTAAACAGAGGGATTTTTTTCTCGTGCAGCACCTTTTCAGCATCAACCCACGGCGTAAAGACCCGCTCAGCAGCCACACCATCGATGCTGTTAAGAACATCATATATAATAGCTATCCCACTATTACTCATCCCAACTTCGTAAATATCCGGAAAGCACAATGCGACGGTCAGCTCACATTGTGACAGGTCCTTTTTGATTTGGTTTATCTCCCCCCCGATATATCTGCCCGGCCTGCGTACAAAAGGCAAAAACTCCCGCTCAATCTTCTCAGCCAATACTACTACTTCTTTCTTGTTCATACCGGCATTATAAGCTGATTATTGATTATTTTCTATTGATTATCGTTTGATTATCAATTATCAAAGCTTGTCTTAGAAAGGATTTATTATGAACACGAAAATCCACAGAACTGTAATTGCGGTCTTCGCCGCTTGTTTAATCGTGGCGATTTATTTCTCTGCTCGCTCTAACAGACAAATCGAGATCGACAGCGGCCATCGGCTGGTGATGGGTACATTCGCCCGCGCAGTCGTCATCGCTGAAGATTTAAATACAGCTAATAAATGTATCGAAACCGCTTTTGAACAAATCCACAAGGTTGACGACCTTATGAGCGACTACAAGAGCGATTCGGAAATAAGCGAGCTCAATAGAGATGGATTTAAAACAGCAGTCCACCTCAGCAAATCAACGTATGAAGTTTTGCAAAGAAGCATCGAGTTCAGCAAGCTTACAGATGGAGCGTTTGATGTCACCGTTGGGCCTTTGGTAGATTTATTCCGAGCAGCAAAAGACAACCAAATCCTTCCAGGCGAAGATGACATTTTCCAGGCCAAATCCAAAGTCGGTTTTGAAAAGCTAAAACTTGACGACCAAAACAGGACGGTGCAGTTCGCCGTTGAGGGTATGCGGCTGGACCTCGGCGGGATTGCTAAGGGCTATGCTGTTGACAAGGCCGTCGAGGCAATGCAAACCTCCGGGGCAATCGGTGGTATGGTTGACATCGGCGGTGACATTCGGTGCTTCGGTGCGCCACCAAAAGGTAAAGAGCATTGGTTAATCGGCGTGCAAAACCCAGACTTAAATGAGGATATTCCTGAACAAAACCTTATCTTGAAACTGAAATTGGCCGACGGAGCAAGCGCAACCAGCGGTGATTATCAGCAGTTTGTCTTAATCGAAGGCAAACGCCACAGCCATATCATAGACCGCAAGACAGGAACAAGTGCCCAGGGCCTTTCGAGCGTAACCATTATCGCTGAGAATGCAACTGACGCCGATGCCCTGGCCACAGCGGTCAGCGTAATGGGAACCGAAAAGGGCCTTGCCTTAATCGAAAAACTACCCGACACCGAGGCAATATTCATAACCTCACAACCACAGTACGAAATTATAAAAACCACCGGAGCAGAAAAATATATAAAGAAGTGACAATTCGCGAATTGTACTCAATCCTCGTCATTCCGAGCGATGCCAAGGAATCTATTTAAAAGCTGTCTTTCCCGTGCAATCGGAAATCCAGAATCAAACAATTTCTTATCAACTAATTCACCACTCTTCACCCTGAGCGGCGTCGAAGGGGAAGCGATACATCAATACTCAATTCTCAATATTCTATTCTAAATATCTTTGTAATCCGTGATTTATTCCACATCCAGATAAAAACTGTATGCAAACCTTTGAATCGCACCAAAACCAATCCTTCCTCGTACGATAGCTTTTACAGTGTTCTATATCGTCGAAGCCAGGTAACAAACCCGAAGCCAAGACCCACCAGGATGCAAGATCCCGGCACTGGAATAACTTCCATTTCGTGCAAGATGATACTTGCAGTATCGGGATATTTGAATATCCAGGAAATTTCTTCGCCCATGTGGAGGGTACCGGTCAACGTGCCCTGATTCCAACCCGCGATTTCTGGGATTGGCCCATAAGGGTAGTTAAAGCCCATGCCATAGATGTTGAACTCCGCTTGCCCCGTGATATAAACATAAAGGTTAAGTCCTTTATGCACACCTATGAAGCCGCCGTATATATTTGCCTGACCGTCCAGGACTGAGAAACCCTCGAGGGACCCGCCGTACATGTTGACCTCAGACCAAGGTTGCACCATACGAAGCCTGTTTGTTATAGTTGCGCCTGGAAGGATATTCACTGTTGCTTCCCACACATCGACAGCATCGTCAATTAGATAGTCAATGTTGTATGTCCCTCCACCCGTAAATGTGATGCTGGCCTTGGCACTGTGCAGACCAAAGCATAATATAGTCATACAAAGGAAAACAGCTCTTTTCATTCTTAATCCTCCTTATAAAGCGTTTAAGCTCGTCCGCCATTAATCCAGCTCAGAACAATCCTTCTCATACTCATTTAGCGGGTGGCATTAACCATACTTTTTTCGTCGAAGATGTATCTGAGGCCATAAAGCCAAAAATATCCCACATACGGATCTTGACTCAAGCGTACACTAAGCACACAATTGATCTGCGCTACGTGAACGTTCCGAAAGCGTAAAATATCTCTAAGCCGCTCCTCTAATAACTTAAATTTTCACAAACTATTATAACAGGCTGCAAAGAGCTGTCAAGTAAAATTCCAATAAAATTCACATTTTTTTTCAGCGAACTCGCCCGGCAAAAAGCAACTCCTTAGCTGGAAGCACCTATCCTGCGATCACCGACCCAAGCCTGGTACTCATTAGAGACAGATTATCGTTCAATCACACTCTATCTGCAGATTTCTTATGTAGTTTATGCTTTTGTCGCAGTAATAGACTTTTTACCGAATTTGGGTGGTTTTGGGGCTGTTTTACCGCGATAGGTAATCACCTTCGTCGGGCATTTCTCCATAGCGGTTTTGGTTTGCTCGTTGGGCTCATATCTGGCGTAATCTATCCGGGCCAGATTGTCCTCCACTGAGAATATATCTGTTTGTTTGGCACAGATGCCACAGCCGATACAACCGACTTTGCATATCGACCGTGTGCTCTTGCCCGTCTCCTTACTGTTACAGGCAACTATCATCATATTCTCGGAATGAAATGGAACCATTTCTATCAAGTTTCGCGGGCAGGCTTTCGAGCAGGCCGTACAGCCAGTGCACTTCTCATAGTCAACGACAGCCATGCCGTCAACAATGCTCAATGCATCGAACCTGCACGCACTCGTACAGTCGCCGAAGCCTAAGCAGCCGAACGCACAGGCCTGAACATTCGCCAAAGCATTAGCAGAAATGCAGGTTTGGATTCCTTGATACTTGGCATACACCGTCTTGTCCGCGGCACGAGCATGGCAGCGAACAATCGGCCTTTGCTGCGGGCCTGAGTCGCTGACCTGCAAACTCAATACGTCTGCGATTTTTGCCGACGTTTCCGGCCCGCCGGGTGCGCATCTGCCTAACAGTTCCGGATTTCCCAGAACCGCTTTCGCATATTGACCACACCCCGCGAAGCCGCACGCCCCGCAATCCAGGTTCGGCAGCGCCTTGTGGATTTGCTCTACCTTTGGGTCAACCTCGACTTTGAGCTTCACGCTTGCTATCAAAAGCACCAGCGCAAAACCGCTGCCCAGACCGAGCATTGTAACCCCCGCCGGCCACGCACTGCTCCACAACTGTAAAATATCTGCCAAAATCATTCTCTAATTCACTAATTCTCTAATCAACTAATTCACTCACCTAATCATCCCTGCAAAACCCATAAACGCCAGGGCAAGGATACCTGCGGTAATCAGGGTAATCGGTGCACCTTTGAGGCATTTCGGAACGTCAGCCATATTCAGATTTTCTCGAATGCCGGCCATAATGCAAATCGCCATCGTAAAGCCTATACCGGCACCGAAACTTAGAACAACCGCTTCAAGCAGAGAGTTAATGCCCCAGAGGTTTATAAATAAACATAATCCCAATATCGCACAGTTCGTTGTAATCAGCGGTAAAAATATACCAAAGCTAT
>JBGVTO010000023.1:0-10959 GCA_041862635.1 Phycisphaerae bacterium
CCTAGACAACTCTGTGCCTCACATAATGATTCCTCCTCTATCGAAAAACTGCAAAGATTCCACAGGTCGGAAGAATAACACACACTTAGTCTATTTTACTTATACCAAATTGGCAGCCTTCCCGTCAATGAAAAAGTCATCCAAGACTGACCCAACAGCCATGTACATGCCGGTCGACCCTAAGTGGTGGGCATGCAAAGCGCTTCGGCCACCTATGAAGAGCTCAAAGTCAAATACTAAAATCTCTGTTGCCACAAATTTTTTTGAGGTATCCTCGTTATCACATATCAACCAAGCTTTGTAGCCTAAAGAGCCTATTGTATGCAATTTTGTACTTTGCTTTCCAGGCATCCATGATTACAATATAGCGTCGGGATTCATGAGAAACTTGGTCTGATGTCAAATAATTTCTAAGAATCCAGCAGATATCATCTGAGGAACTTGGGAATGTACAACAACCGAAAGACATGTGCAAAATCACATAGTGCCATTACTCAAAGATGATTGTTTTGCAATCATGTAATTAGGAAGCTGCAGAGGGTGCGTATAGTAAGACGGATACTATTAAAACTTTACCTTTTAAATATTTGATAAAACATGGTGAAGAAAACTCAAGAACGATACCAGCGACGTAGTTTCTTACAGCTTATGGGAGGCACATTGGTAGCTTCCATGTTGAGCCCTTTGATTACTATGGGCAACAGAACAACGAGACCAAATATCGTCCTTATCATTGGCGATGATTGGGCACACATGGACCTGGGATCAGCAGGCCATCCACTTTTAAAAACGCCTAATCTTGATCGCTTGGCGAGCGAAGGTGTACGTTTTACAAGGGCTTTCACACCTAATCCAATCTGTACGCCAAGCCGGGCTGCACTCCTGACTGGACAGGATTGCTGGACGAACGGATGCTATTTCTTCGGTATGCCAATTAAAGTCCAATCAAAGCATTTTGCACAGTTACTTTCTGAGGCGGGCTATGAAACGTTCTACACAGGCAAATGGCACAATGACGGATTACCTTCGCAGCGTGGTTTCACGTCAGGAAAGTACATTGGTGGTGGCGGGCCCGGTTCCGGTGGTCATTTCAAACCGAAAGTAAGAGATTTCGGGGGCGGTAATGAACGTCAAATCGAGCGTTTTGACTCCGAGCTGTTCACTGAAGCAGCGGTTGAATTCCTCGAATCCCAGCGACCTGATAGTAAGCCATTTCTGCTCTTCGTTAGCTATATGACTCCGCACGATCCATGGACTCCCCCTGGTAAATATGCTACAATATATAAACCGCTGGCTATTGACCTTCCGCCGAATTTTATGCCGCGCCCTATGAACAATTCGAAGCCATTTAAGTACTACACAGATTGGCATGGAACAAATCTCCGAGATGAAAAGCAAATTGTTCCTTTCCCGCGGACACCCGAAGGCGTAAGAGATGTGCGAAGTCGTTATTATGGCACAATAACTCATGATGATGAGCAAATAGGGCGAATCCTTCACAAACTTGATGAGAAGCAACTGACTACAAACACTCTTGTCATCTTTCTGGCAGATCATGGTATCTCTCTTGGCGCCCATGGCATTTCAGGAAAGCAGACAATGTATGAGGAAGGTATAAGTTTGCCTTTGATTGTACGTTACCCGAAGCTAAAACGCAGTAGTGCGGAAAACTCAAACCTGGTCAGTCTTATCGATATCTTCCCAACCATTTGCGAAGCGGCAGGCATAGCTGTCCCAGACTCAGTTGAAGGTAAGAGCCTGCTGGATTTGTACCATAGGCAAGTTCGCTGGGATCGAGAGCGTATCTTCGCTTCTTTTGTTTCTCCAACAAGGCATCAGCTCAACATTCGCTGCATCCGAACGGAACGTCACAAGCTGGTTCACCATCTGACAACAGATGAAATCGAGTTGTACGACCTTGTGAAAGACCCATACGAATTGGAAAATCTAGCTGGCCGTAGAAGATTCGCCAGGTTGCAGAAATTACTCATGACGAAGCTTTCCTTATGGCGAGCAAAGGTTGAACATTAGGCTGACAAATTGTGAACCGGTGTTAGCTTATATCTTCATAAACTGATTAGCCGTTAATACTATGAGAAGAAAATAGGAACAAGCAATGTTGATAGTTAAAATGGTTTTGCCGGTTACCGCTTTGTTGCTGGTGACTATACAAAATTTGTGCACAGCAGATATTACTCCGACCCAAATGTCGCTCGATTCTAACACGCAAGGTATCTATTTTCCACCTCCAGGTGAAGGACTGGATAAGCAGGACCGCCGCAAACTGCAAGAGGTCGGCCTAAACCACTCAGTAATAGAACAGCTAAAAGGCAAAGCGTCACTGTGGGCACTGTGGCGACACGGGTATCTAGTGCATGTCGAAGGAGACTTCAATCAGAGAACCGAAGTCGCGTCACTTCGCAAAACATGGCACGCACTTACCGTTGGTGCCGCCATCAAGCAAGGCAAGATTCCATCCTATCACCAGAAGATCAGTATATGGAATAAGGAGCTTGCCGGTAATGACTCTGAGGCAACCTGGTGGCATGTTATGACACAATCAGCAGGTTTTGACTATCCGTACGACGACTACCCTGATTACAAGCCGGGTAAAACGTGGACGTATTCCGATCATAATCCATTCCATCTCTGTAACGCACTGTCGAAAGTATATGGGAAAAAGAATTATTATGACAATTACAGCGATGTAGTTGAGCAAGCGTATTTCGATAGCATCGGGATGCGAGGCTGGTCGACAAGCACAAGGCACGATGGAATCCGCTTTCATTTTGACTTGGAGGATATGGGTCGGCTCGGCCTATTGGTTCTGGCCCGCGGAAAATGGAAAGACAAGGAGATTATACCACAGTGGTTTGTCGAAGAACTTGAGACCAAGCAGACCCATGGAATGCTCGTCAATTACGATGGACCTTATGATGGCAAAATCGGCCTGAATCCGACGGTTTACCCCGAATGTCCTTATGGGTATATGACATGGGTCAACACCGACCAGGACCTATACCCCCGCGCAGATGCAGCCTGGGCTTACGGTGCGGGAGCCGGTGGAACATATATTCTATGGAACCACAGAAACGGGATTGTCTTCGCGGGTGTGGCGGTCAAAACCGGCCCGACCTCCGATGGGATACCGCACATCATAGAACGAAACATAACCGGACTCAATCCCCTTGTTGCTAAATATCCGGGCTACATCGGGATTTTTCCAAAGTGGGCAAAGGTAGAGCTTGAGATGCTTGGCCCATATTCTCAGAGTGCAGGCAATGCTAATCCATTTGACATCTTAGTTGACATTACGTTTACTGGACCCAGTGCGCAGACGTATGTAGTGCCGGGTTTCTACGACGGCGATGGCAAAGGCGGCGTGGACGGCAATGTCTGGAAAGTGCGATTCTCTGCCGACCAGATCGGGACATGGACATTCACATCAAGCAACTCAAACAGTCAGCTTGATGGCTATACAGGCTCATTTGATGTTGTGTGTCCACCAGTAAATGCTGCTGACTTCTACAAGTGGGGTCGTCTCGAATATGTTGGGACGCCGGAAAATAAGATTCGTTACTTAAAATTCCGCGACGGTCCATACTGGCTTAAAGCCGGCTGTGATGATCCGGAGAATTTTCTGGGCAACTACGTCAACTACAACACAATAGCCAAACGCAAGGCCGCTGTCGATTATCTGGCCGATCGTGGCATTAATTCACTGTATATAATGGTTCACAACATCGGGGGCGACGATCGTGATGTCTGGCCCTGGCTGGGCGAAACACCGCGGCAAGCGATGGCCAACGGCGGACGCAACGTCCGGTTCGACGTGGTGAAGCTGGCCCAATGGCGGGAGCTGTTCGAATATATGCAGAGCAAAGGTGTCATTCCTTATCTTGTGTTGGAAGACGACAGTGCCTGGAAAGGCTATGATCATGCACGTTATTACCGCGAAATAATCGCTCACTTCGGGGACCTTCCAGCATTGTTATTCAATTTCGGTGAAGAGCACAACGAAAATTATAGTCTTTCACAAGCGTTGGAGTTCATGCACAAGCTTGAGCAGATTGATCCTTACGACCACCCACGGGGAATTCACAACGTCAACACCCCCAATGATCAATATATCGACGCTCCGCAAGTTGATTTTACATCGATCCAAACAGGCAGCGTCGGCGTGCTCAGCGGATTCGACAAGGCAATCGAACATCATAGCACTACTGTCAATTGGATTAAGCGATGCCAACAACGAGGTAAGCGAATCCTCGTCGTCAACTTTGACGAAGGCAGACCCGAAGAAGATCGCCATGCCTGGTGGAGCGCCTACATTGCCGGCGGTGTCTGGGAGGCTCATGTTCTCAAACCGTACGACCGTCCGATGTCGGCCTGGGAACCGGTTTGGACCCAACTGGGTGGAGCACGGGCCTTCATGGAATTGCTGCCGTTTTGGGAAATGGAACGGCACGATGAGCTTGTGAAGTCGGGGTTCGCATTCTGCTTGGCAAAACCAGGTGAGGTTTACGCGTTGTATTTGCCATCAGGCGGTGACGTCACCGTCAGCTTGCCTCCGAATATGAGCTTCCAAAGTGTCTGGTGGAACCCGGCCAATGGTCGAGATGGAAGTTTTCAGAATCGCGCGCGAGTTAATGGCGGTATCCAACGATTCAACGCTCCGGCTAATGGAGATTGGGCACTGCGGATCACCCGAAACGAAATGTAACATGGAATATCGACCTGCAGGCATTTGCCGACCAGGGCGTGAACCTTGCCAATGTCAATAACGGCCAAGGCGCCCATCGAGAAGATTGCGGATAAAGGGCGGTTTTGCGTAAAGGATCCTCCAAGAAAAATTCTCAAAAAATCTTTTTTTTAGGCAAGTATTTGAGGTTTGGTGCTTACATCAATTGTGAAACTTGACATCTGTGGAGTCAAAGGGAGACATGATGTCACCTGGAAATCAGGGCGTTTTTTAGCTCCAAAAAGAGGTGACTTTTCGAAGAATTTTGATGTTTTGGAACTCATGGGAAAAGCAGCTTTTACGAGTTATAATATCTGATGTCCTTAAAGACATGTTCGTCGTTTAAACAGCCTATGAGAGGCTTTAAATTGAAAGATAAGGGAGCAATATGTGAAACTCTATGAATAGGCTTAACTGCCTTTTCATTGCACTTCTCCACAGTTATATCAACGAGGTATGCTAATATATAAGAAAGTGATTTTCCTTGACGGGAAGGTATATAATTTGGTATAGATAGTATATTCGGTGAATCTTGTGTCTGTGGAGATAGATAGACTGATTTTTATCTCTTAGGAGACGAGTATTTTTTTTATTTATCCATATAGAGGAGGAGTAATTATGTATTGCGCCAGAGGCAGAGTTTAAGTACGAACCTAACTTTGTGCTCCGCAGCCTCATATTCATACTTCTCAGTAATTAACAGCTATTATAATGAGAAAAATCCCGGGAAGTCGGGCTTCGGTGTGTGGCCGGAGCGAAACTTCCTATCAGTTTTCAGTTAAAATTAGGAGGAACAAAATGACACGCTTAACCATAATTTGCATCAGTTTTATTATCGTTAGTTTGATGTTTGCAGGACAAAGCTATGCCGACATTGATCCCGAAACCGTTCTTGGGATATGGCTCCTTGACGAGGGAAAAGGTGAAATTACTGAGGATTCCTCTGGGAATGGCAATGATGGCACGCTCGGAGGCGGACCTAAATGGATTGATGGTGTGTACGGCAAGGCCTTGGATTTCTCTGGGTCATCGAGTTACGTTGATTGCGGCAATGCTGAAGCGCTGAATGTCGACGTTTTCTCCGTATCATTTTGGTGCAATATCCCAAGCACTCAAAGTTGGAACCATATGATTTCAAGGGGTGAGCATCATGGCGGTGGCAATCCTGGCGCAGTAAATTGGGGCGTTATGATGTACGACGCCCAAGAGACCATCCTTTATGAAACGTACAATGACACCGTTAAGCCTAGTATCAGCGCCGCTACCACTACCGGTGAATGGCATCACGTCGTTGCCACACATGACGGAGCTACGATGCAGCTCTACCATGACGGCCAATTAGCTGGAACCTCACCGACAGCAGGTATTATGCTTGATGAGAATTTAGCGTTTATAATTGGCGCTCAATCTCGCGCCGGCGGTCCGTCTGACTACTTTAATGGAAGCATTGACGAGGTGGGCTATTTTAATACCATTCTTACGCCTGAAGATATTGAAATGATAATGAACAATGGTCTTTCGGGATTCACTGGCGGCCAGCCGCTCGCCCGGCGTCCGGATCCGGAAGACGGCGCCCTAATTCCGGATACATGGGTTAGTCTTATCTGGAAGGCGGGAGATTTTGCCGTCTCGCATGATGTGTACTTCGGCGAGAATTTTGATGATGTAAATGATGGCATCGGTGAAACATTCAGAGGCAATCAAGCCACGGCGAATTATATTGTTGGTTTTCCCGGGTTTGCTTTTCCGGAAGGCCTTGTTCCGGGCACGACTTACTACTGGCGAATCGACGAGGTCAATGACCTGGACCCAAATAGTCCCTGGAGGGGTAATGTCTGGAGCTTTAAGGTTCCCCCTAAAACCGCCTACTACCCCGACCCGGCTGATGCTGCGGAGTCTGTAGACCCGGATGTAACTCTGAGGTGGACGGAAGGTTTCGGTTCGAAATTACACACCGTATATTTTGGAGACAATTTTGACGATGTGAACAATGCCGCTGGGGGTCTTCCTCAAGGAACTACGACCTATACTCCAGGCCCACTTAAATTGGCTGAGACTTATTACTGGAGGGTCGATGAGTTTGATATTATCGACACGTATAAAGGCGAGGTCTGGAGCTTTACGACTGAGGGCGCCGTCGGGAACCCGAATCCAGCTAACGGCGCTGTGGATGTAAAGCAGACACAGATTATTACATGGTCGCCGAGTGTCTATGCAGCTTCGCACCAGTTATACTTTGGTGCAGATAAAGATGCCGTGAAAAATGCCGATACCGGCTCGCCGGAGTACAAAGGCACCAGGGACCTTGGTGCTGAGAGCTATGACCCGGGAAAACTCGAGCTGAGTGTCACCTACTATTGGCGTATTGATGAGGTCAATGACGTCAATCCCGACAGTCCGTGGACAGGCATCCTCTGGAGCTTTACGACAGCCGGCTTCCTTGTCGTGGACGATTTCGAGGACTACAATGCCGGTGATAACCAGATATGGTACTCATGGCATGATGGACTTGGCTATGGTACGCCGGGTACTGAACCCTACTTTCCCGGCAACGGGACCGGCTCAGCCGTTGGCGACGAAAGCACTGGTTCTTTTACCGAGGAAACTATCGTTCACGGAGGCAACCAATCGATGCCATTCTGGTACGACAACAGCATCCTCAAGTATTCAGAGGTGGAGAAGACGCTGACTTATCCGCGTGACTGGACCGAGGATGGTGTCAGCACTTTATCTATCTGGTTCAGGGGCAATTCGGATAATGCTGCTGAGACGTTGTATGTTGCTCTAAACGGTAATGCGATTGTCACGAATGATAATCCTGATGCAGCACAGATAGATAGGTGGACCGAATGGACTATCGACCTGCAGGCGTTTGCAGACCAGGGTGTGAACCTGACTAATGTCAATACGATTTCCCTTGGTCTTGGCAATAAGAACAATCCATTGGCCGGCGGTTCAGGTACGATGTACTTTGACGATATTCGTCTGTATCGACCGGCAGATCCAGCACCTTAGATCAGGATTTAGCTGACCCCCATTGCTTCTTGCGAAGCAAGATATGGGGGCTTGGTTAATGCCAAGTGCTACAAGACTGAGATTGCGAGTCCACCTAAAAGCGGACTCACAATGACGTTGAGGACAATAGTGTATTCTTTGAAAGAAACACCAATCGGTACAGGTGTGCTTGATGCTTGTTGAAAACAAAACGTGTATTTTGTGACCAAGGCGTGATTATTTTAACTATAAAGGAGGAATGTTATGTGCAGGAAATTGATTTACCTGTTTTCTTTTGTTTTGGTGCTTGGCATAGCAAGTAATGTACAGGCCGTGCCCTTTAGTTTAGTGCCTACGTTTGATGGACACGTCAGCAATGACGCGTCTGAGGGGCCGGACACAAGCCCAGGTGGAACAGGTATGCATATACGCGATGTTCCCAGTAGACGCCGTGTGGGATTCGTGACATACGACCTCTCGGAGGTTAAATCTCAAGGTGCTATTTTCGCAGATGTAAGCTTCAGTAATTACGGACATGATACCGGAGTGGTTAACGTGTACGGTGTCCTTGAGTCATATGAGGACATCGTCGCCGAGGGCATCACCTGGAACACTGCTCCCGGTGTTCAGAATGACCCCACACCAGAGCTCGATTCGGGGGTTGTGCTGGACCTGGCTGACGTGACCGATATATTGTTGACATTTAATGCGCCCCCTCGAGGAGTAAGGGAGTCAACCGAAACAAGCGAGGCCTTAGCAGATTTCCTCAACAACGACACTAATGGATTTGTGGCGTTTATGTTTGCGTCTCCAGCGGGCGGCAATGCTATCGTTCGAACCATCGAAATGGGAGAAGATGGCGGGATGTGGCTTGAGGGAGATATTGGAGGATTTCTTGAAACGGCTCGGAATCCTGAGCCTGCTGATGGTGCTTTAATTGCGGATACATGGGTAACCCTTGGCTGGAGATCAGGAGATTTTGCCATTTCGCATTATATCTACTTAGGCGAAAATTTCGACGATGTGAATGATGGTACCCCCGACTCGTCGGGGTTCCAGGGCAATCAGACCTCAACGTTTTTTGTTGTCGGCTTTCCCGGATATCCTTATCCGGATGGCCTTGTCCCTGGCACGACTTACTACTGGCGAATCGATGAGGTCAATGACACCGAGCCTAATAGTCCGTGGAAGGGTGACGTCTGGAGCTTTGCGGTTCCGCCCAAGACCGCCTATGCACCCGACCCGACTGACCGTGCCGAGCTGGTAAACCCGGATGTAGAGCTTAGCTGGACGGCAGGCTTCGGTTCGAAATTGCACACCGTATATTTCGGTGACAATTTTGACGATGTGAACAATGCCGCCGGGGGTCTCACACAGGGAGAGACAAGCTATACTCCCGGCACACTTAAAATGGCTAAGACCTACTACTGGCGCGTCGATGAGTTCGATGCCATCGAAACGCATAAGGGCAATGTCTGGAGCTTTATGACTGAGGGCGCTATCAGGAATCCAGACCCGGCTAATGGCGCTGTGGATATAGAGCATACACCGACTCTTACCTGGTCACCGGGAGTCTATGCCGCTTCGCATCAGGTCTTTTTCGGCGCTGATGAAGATGCAGTGAAAAATGCGGATACAAGTTCACCTGAGTACAAAGGCACCAGGGACCTTGGCTCTGAGAGCTATGAACCCGGAAAACTTGAATGGAATACCATTTATTACTGGCGTATTGACGAGGCCAATAACGTCAATCCCGACAGTCCGTGGACAGGTATACTCTGGAGCTTTACGACGGCCAACTTCCTTGTCGTGGACGATTTTGAATCCTACAATGACCTTGACCCCGATAATCCCGAAAGCAACAGGATATTTAATGTGTGGTTGGACGGATACGACGACCCGACAAACGGTTCCCTTGTTGGTTATGACACTCCTCCCTTTGCCGAGCAAACTATCGTTCACAGTGGCAATCAATCGATGCCGATGTCTTACGACAACGCAGTCGGCAAATCCGAGGCTACTTTAACATTAACTTCCAATCGTGACTGGACAGTGAACGGTGTCAACACTCTGACAATCTGGTTCAGAGGCGATACGGGTAACGCTGCTGAGAATTTGTACGTTGCTCTCAACGGTAACGCAAGGGTCCATCATGATAATCCTGATGCAGCAACGATAACGAGCTGGACGCCATGGAATATCGACCTGCAGGCCTTTGCCGACCAGGGTGTGAACCTTGCCAATGTCAATTCGATTACTCTTGGCCTTAGCTCGGTTACCAGCGGTACAGGTATGATGTACTTTGACGATATTCGTTTATATCCACCAGCACAGTAAACTGGGATTCGATCGTTCAGTATAATTAGTGCAGTAGATTTGTAAATTCGGGGCTTATACTGATTGATTCGGTATAGGCCCCGTTTGTTTTAAGATAATACCCTTAAACAATTATATGATTGATAAATTTCATTTCCTCCGTCTACTTAATCCGATTTTACTCTGAAAATTGGCGAGAAATATTTGTATTTTCGCAAAAAATTGACATTTATTCAGACGCGATATAGGCAAAATTAGCATTTGTGGAGACATTTTGGAGATATGGTGTCACCTGAAAATCAGGGTGTTTTCCAGCTCCTGAAAGAGGTGACTTTTCGAAGAATTCTAGCGTTTTGCAGCTCGTGGGAAGGGTGACTTTTGTGCGCCCGCACTGGGCCTTAAAGGCTGGTGGGACTGGTCCGAGAAATTATGACGAGCGAAAGATGGTATGATACCCCTCAAGACGAGTTCGGCTATTAACCAGAGATTTTGCTTGACGGGATGGTGGCTAATTTGATACAAATATACTTGGTATAGTTTGTGTCCGCATAATTAGGTTTCTGTGGATTTTGGATTACAATAGGGAAGGAGGTAGTATTTTGATTTCCGATTTGCAAGTTTCAATTTAAGATTTTCTTTTTTCAATGCTAAATCGGCAATCGGACATCGGAAATTAGCAATTCTCATCAACAATGAGTGTTTTGGTGCGTCGCCAAAGCATAGTTACTTCTAACTTTTTTTTGAAGGAGAATTATCATGTTTAGAAGATTGATTTCTCTGAGTCTTGCGGGGATTACTCAACGACATGGGCCAGTATCAAGCAAGTTCACTGAGGAGGTAAGAAAGATGAAACGCAGAGATGTGGTTATGATTCTGATGTTCCTGCTTATTGGAACATCCATGGTTGA
>JBGVTO010000024.1:0-17423 GCA_041862635.1 Phycisphaerae bacterium
CACCGGGAAAGTCATAGTTGGCCGAATAGTTGCCGAAAACCGAATAGGCCAGTCCCTCGCGAGACCGTATGTTTTTGAACAGACGGCTGGTAAATCCGCTGCCGAGGACCCGGTTCATCAAAATTAAGGCAAAATAGTCGGGGTCGTTCCGCAGACCCCCGATGTGTCCTAAATAGATGTTCGACTGATTGACATCGTCCTTGCGAATCACATTCACCGTTGGCTGAAATTCATACTGAACTTCCGGCACGGTTGGCAGCTTTATATCTGCTTTTTCCCAGCCTTTGAATGCACCTTCAATTTTTTTAATAATCTCATCGGTGTCGAAATCGCCCCACACTGCGAGCATCATGTTATTGGGACAGAAGAATTTCTTGTGGAAAGCCACCAGGTCATCGCGGCTGATGTTGTCGATGGTGGAATACTCCGTATGCCTGGCGTAAATACTTTCGGGGCCATATATGAGCTTGTCAAACTCCCGTGCGGCTATTGCTATGACATTATCATTACGGCGGGCAATCGAGGAGCGGTGTAGTATTTTTGCAAGCTGGATTTTGTCTTCGCGGAATGCCGGGTACATCAGCACATCAGCCAGAATTGCCAGCCCCGTGTCAATATCTTCCTTCAGCACCGACATTGAAGCTGAACCGGAATTTAGCCCGATACCTGTCTCCACCGATGCGGCAATCTGCTCCAGCAGCTCATCAATCTCATCACCGGTCTTGCTTGTAGTACCGCCGGTACGCATTACACTGCCTGTGATAGAGGCCAATCCGATCCTATCGGCCGGCTCATAAATGGACCCCGTTCGAATCCGCGACGAAATACTGATCAGCGGAAACTCGTGGTCTTCCAGCAAAAACAACTGCATGCCATTTGCCAAAGTAACTCGCTCGACCTTCGGAATCTCGATATCACCCAGTTTAGGATACGTCAGCTCCTTGTAATGCAGGGCATATTTTTGGGCACAACTCGAAGTTACAAAGCACATCCCAAGGGTCGAAAAAACAAAAACTATTTTCAGGGACGATTTATTAGCTCTCATTTTGCTTCTCCTGCTAAAATCAGTTTTCGGTTAAGGCTGTCTCGATAATACCAACTGTTTGGTTTTTGGTCGTAAAATATTCTTTGGCTACCCGTTGAATGTCCTCGGCTTGTACTTTATCGATATCGTCGAGCTGCTTGAACAAATTACGCCAATCGCCGGTAACGACCTCGTAGAAAGTCAGCTGGGCAGCAAGCCCTGAGTTCGAAGCAAGCTGCCGTATCAGACTGGCACGGCTGCGAGTCTTTGCCTTGGCCAGCTCATCAGGAGATACGAGTTCGGTTTTCAGTTTGTCGATTTCAGCGTAGATGGCATCTTCGCACTCTTGATTTGTACGACCTCTGGCCGGCACCGCATAAAACAAAAACAGGCTGGGATATTTGTCTCCCGGCATGCCCGGAAAACCAGAAGCGGCGACCGCAATCTTTTTTTCCTTGACCAGGCTTTTATACAGTCGTGATGTACGCCCGATACCAACGATGTCTGTTATGGCGTCGAACACAGCATTGTCCGGATGGTTAATACTCGGCTTATGATAACCAATCAGAACAAACGGCTGCGCCGGGTCTTCCACTACTACGCGGCGTTGGCCAAGCTGGGGTGGTTCGACCGTCTCGACCGGATCAGGTTTGGGGTCACTGGGTACTCGGCTAAAATATTTTTCCGCCAGATTCCTTATCTCTTGCGGGTTCACATCACCCACTATCGCAACCGTTAAATTGCTCGGTCCGTAATACTCGCTAAAAAACGCCTCTGCTTCACTGCGAGTGAGAGTTTCCAAATCGCTCATATGCCCAATTACAGGCTCACCGTAGGGATGTGCTTTATACGCAATGGCCAGGAATTCCTCCAGTAACCGCCCGATGGGTTGACTTTCAACACCTAAACGCCGCTCCTCCATCACCACGTCCTTTTCCTTGTAGAACTCACGCAGTACCGGGTTAAGGAACCTGTCCGACTCCATCGACATCCAAAGCTCGGTTTTGTTGGAGGGAAGACTAACAATATACTGGGTGGCATCGTAACTGGTGTAGGCGTTGAAACCCGCACCACCTTCCCGGACATATACCTCCTCAAATTCGTCATGGACGAGATATTCCTGTGCCTCCTCTCGCGCTTCCTCTAACTGTTTTTGCAGTTCCTCCAGGCGTTCTTTATCCGCCCGGTCACCCCTTCTCCGCTCGGCCTTTATTGCCAAAAACAGCTCGTCCACTTTAGCCATGGCTTTGGCTTCTGCTTCGTAGTCCTTTGTGCCGAGGGTTTTGGAACCCTTAAACGCCATGTGCTCAAACAGATGAGCCAGGCCGGTGATTCCTTTGACCTCATCAACTGCACCAACGTCGGCGTAAGTGTGGAACGAAACTACCGGCGCTTCGTGCCGCTCAAGGACCAGGAATTTCAAGCCGTTGTCCAATGTACCTTCCGTCATCCGCTTCTCGAAAGCCGCCAAATCCTGAGCTTCTGCTGATTTTGGACCTACCACAGCCATAACAAAAAGCAGCAGCGCGGCGCCAATCGCAACGACCCTTATTTTTCGGATTATGTGATTCATATTACATACTCCTCTGCTATTACATACTTTCTCGTTTTTTACCGAAATCATAGAAAACACTGTACCCTTCCAAAAGTATTTTCAATAACACATCTTAAGGTTCATAGTCAACTCTTTTTTCAAAAGTCGAAAAAGAATTTACAAGAATGGAAAATTCCTTATGCTAATTGTACATAAAGTACACAGTCGCCTTGCAATCGTCGCTCACCTTGACCCTTACCCAGTGTGCCGAAAATCCATCAGGGAACACATGGTAGCCGTATCCTCTGTGGGCAGGTACCTCAATTGGAGTATATGATTGCCAGGTCCCGTTGCCGAGAAAATCAACCTCTATCCAGAACCATACTTCCCGCTTCGAGTCGTGAGCAAGATGCACAACCTTCTTATCAAATCCGGTCATCAGAAACGGGTCCGATGTTTGGCCTGCTTTCACCGGCGTTTCCCACCATGGCCCGCCCCAGCCGCAGGGCTTACCCATCGACCAGAGGTCATCTATATTTCCAAACCACAGACCCGATTGCGGCTGTCCCTGGTCGTGGTCTATCTGGTCAGAAGCCATCACAAACAACCCCCGCCAGTAGCAAAAATCAGGAATCACACGCAAATGACTGCAAATCGGACGAATCCCCCATATCTTACCGGCATAAGCGAAAGGCGGAAGGTCGTAGAACATCCCGTGAACATCCATCAGCAATCGTTCGGTCTGCGCATGACGAATTCGCATCCATTCCGTGTTCCAGGCGTGGTCCCAGGAGTGGCTGGCCTTGGGAAGCAGATAGCGCAGCCATTTACCCTGGACGAGCACCCGAAGCACAACAGATGATTTTGTCCAGCCCGTAGCGTAAATCGTATGACCGCCGTAAGAGCTGCCGGAGGCGCTGCCGTGGACCTCCACGAAGGGATTACGCTCGATAATTGTCCATTTCTTGCCGTCCCACTCGGCCAACCGCCCGGCATCTCTCTGGCCAAGAAACTCCGCTTGGTCATAAGTATTATTGGCTACAACGACCCGACCCTGTGCGGTGTATGCGCTTTTGAAATGCTCTTTGGCATTTTTGATTTCGAGCTCCTTAACCAGATTGAACAGGAGCTTTGCTTCAAGGCTGTGCACATCCACCTCCCAGAAGCGGCCTTCCATACCAAGGAAATAGACCTTGTTTTTAGGCTCAGTCAGGTGATTAACAGTGGCGGTCAGCCGATAGCCCTTGAGTGCTTCAATTGTTCGGACGTTTCCGTCGGCATCAATGGCGTGCGGTCCGATGAATGCCTGTCCGGACGGCCAGTGCACCATCCGATTTGCAAACGTGCCCGTAACCGAGGCCGGATGCCGCCGCATTGTCATATCATCACTGATTTCATAAAGCCCGATACCCTCGCCTTTAATGTGCGAGACATACCCAATCGCCCACAGCTTCTGGGCCCAGGGAATTAGTGCCCCGATACCGGCCTCAGAATCACTACCCAACCCTTCAGCCATAACTGTCAGCTTCGGGAATACTCCATTGATATGAATCGGATGTTCTCTGGTATCAGCATTCTCCAGTGAGGGCGTATTTGCATCGACATCCTGAGCTTGTGCATATCCGCTACTGAGAATCACTAACCACAGTACAACCAAAACAAACAAAGTCCGATGCGGGAGATTTGTTACCTTGCGATTCCCTGAAAGTTGCAATCTGATGCATTGTTTCATAATGATTTCCTTGGCCAAAAATCTTAATACATCCTCTTAGCAATTATTAGCTCTAAGCCGGCTAACAATTCAAAACCAAAAATATTACGGTTAACCAGCTATGTCAATGATTAAAAACTTCCGGCGAGATGATAGTGTGTTCGTTAGGAATGACGTGTACCCAAGTCAACAGAAGTATATACCCGGATTTCCCAAGTAGTGCGTGACAAGCGAACAGGATTTTGATAATATAGAGCTTATGGAGACCACTCAAGCCAGTTTAGACCATCTGATATGGGAGAATCCAATGGGTGAAACAAGCAAGGACGCTCTTAGGCTCGATTTTAACCGGAAATTGAAGCTTGAATTTCATGGAACTAAGGTCACCAGCGATGGATGTTTGCTCGCCTATCGGGAGCTTGATGACGCACTTGGTTTGACCTCGACCATCGGTTCAGAGCTTCGTGACATCCGAACGGGCAAGAACACGCAGCACGGCCTTGCCGCTTTACTGAGGCAATCGATATATAGCAGACTAGCAGGCTATGACGATACGAATGATGCTGAACGTTTGGCTGTCGATCCGGCGATGCGGCATGTTGCCGGGGGACGAGCTATAGAACGTTCGGCTGCTTCCACCAGTGTCATGAGCAGATTCGAAACAGAGATACTGACACAGCCCAAGAACCTGGAGTTGCTGATGAACCTCGTAGGCGAATGGGTTGATCGAGTACACCAGCGAAAATCACTCAAGCAAATTATCCTTGATATGGACAGTTCTGTTAGCCCGACTTACGGCAACCAAGAAGGCTCTGCTTATAACGGTTTTTTTGAATGTACCTGTTATCACCCATTGTTCTGCTTCAATCAATTTGGCGATCTGGAGCGAGCCCTTCTCCGGAATGGAAATGTCCATAGTGCCGACGACTGGCGAAGTCTATTGGAACCGATTGTCAATCGTTATCGAGGTTATAACATTCTCCGATTCTTCCGTGGCGATGCAGCTTTTGCCGATCCCAAGGTGTATCGCTATCTCGAAGCTGAGGGATACTTCTATGCGATACGATTGAAGGAGAACCCAATATTGCATATGAAGATTGAACACATGCTGACTCGGCCTGCCGGGCGTGCATCGAAGAAACCAACTGTCCTGTATTATAGCTTTAGGTATCAAGCAGCCAGTTGGAAAATCGCTCGCAGAGTCATCGCCAAGATCGAGTGGCATGCGGGAGAGCTTTTTCCAAGAATCAACTTCATAGTCACGAACCTACGGTGGAAATCGAGCAATGTTGTTAAATTCTATAACAAGCGTGGCACAGCCGAGCAGTGGATCAAGGAGGGTAAGTACGCCTTGAACTGGACAAGGCTTTCCTGCCATGATTTTGTGGACAATCAGGTCCGCCTTCAGCTATTTGCTCTGGCTTACAACCTTGGTAATTTTCTCAGACGCCTGGCATTGCCGAAGTCAGTGAAACAATGTTCTCTTCGAACGCTCAGGGATAAGCCGATCAAGATAGGAGCCAAGGTGATCAGCCATTCGCGTTACGTGATATTCCAAATGGCACAGGTAGCTATTCCGCGGGTACTCTTTCGGGAAATCTTTGACCAGATCAGGCATTTGCGTTTTTTTACAATAACTGCGAGTCCAGGATGATGTGCGGTACTGTTGAAATACAGGTTCTGGAACGGAGGAGAACGATGGTAGTATGCCAAAACAGTAGGAAACATTGGCTTTTCGACGTTTTTGTTAGACTTCGTTGGCGTTTTTGTGAGAAAACTTGCTGATTCGGCCAGAATATTATTGATAATGAGATGAAATTACGTTATTATGAGACCCGAAGCTTACAGGAGTGTTTTCAGTGAAGTACATATGGGAAATCCCGGGTAATTCTCTGTTGAAGTATGGTATCGTATGCCAGCAGGCAGGCGGTTGGGGAATGTCGGCCGGACAACCGTACTGCCGGGAAGCCCTGGTCGAACATGTTGGAGGATCACGTATGGAAGGCAAGCGTCACATCCATCTTCTTACCAAAACAATTCTTCTCGTATTGTTCTGCCGTTCTGTCGTCCCTGCGGCCGCCGACATAACGTACTGGAATCCTCGGCCCTACAACGTGACATGCATCTTCGAGCTCGAACCCGATCCGAATAAGATCGACCGGGCCAAGGACCTCAAGCTGTGGCTGCCCCTGCCGCGGGAGTGGGACTCGCAGAAATCCGTGCAGATTCTGTCCATCGATCCCCCGCCGGACGGCACCTACGAGGAGCCGGAATTCGGCAACCGGATGGCCTTCTGGGATTTCGGCAAAGGACCGGAGAAGACCGTCTATACAGCGTCCATCAAGTTTCGCCTGGAGGCCTACGACATTCTGGAGGCCTACGACATGATTCGTGTGGACGTGGACCCCGCCAAGGTGGGAACGTATGATAAGTCCAGCCCGGAATATAAGCTGTACACCCGAAATGAGCACACGATCCGTCTTACCCCCAAGATCTACGAGCTTGCCAAAGAAGCAGTGGGCGACGAGAAGAACCCCTATTTGCAGGCGAGACGCATTGCCCAGTACGTGTATAAGAAGGTGCATTATAACATCCTCGACTATGAACGAGGGCGGGGCATTCAATGCTTGCTGGATTACCCAGTCAAGAACGCTAACACCGGCGAGGAATACTATGAGGGCTGCTGTAACCAGATAAGCGCTATGGTTGTTGCCCTTTGTCGTGCGGTCGGTATCCCGGCGCGGTGTGTCGGGGGCTATTGTGGTTGGCCTCCGGAGAACGAGCTCAAGCCGCTCTATCCTTTTGAGACGAAATTTAACCCACAAGGATTGGCAGGGGCTCAGAACTTTGGGCAGTTGCGGTGGCATATGTGGACTGAGTTCTACATCCCCAACTACGGCTGGATTCCGGACGACTTTCTGTTGGTCCCTTTCAACTGCCGAATGGTGTGGGCCAAGGGACGGGACATCAAGATCGGCCCCCAGTGCCCCGAAGGGGGGAATGACGGATATGGTTCGCAGTGGGTCTCTCTGAATGACGGCCGGGCGGACCACTTCTTTTACGGAGTATGGAACATCGCCAAGATCCGCACAGCGCGCTCCAAATCCCTCGTCCAACCCGATCCGTTCCCGGTCGACGCCCTACTCGAATACCGACCGCGTTTGAATAGCGAAAGCAGGACGAAGGGAAGTCTGAAGAATTGGCGCTGGTCGGTGTTGGGGGAGCTGGACTATAAGACGCGAGGAGTTACGAACCCCGCGGCAGCTCTTGCCGCCGTGTTTAAGGAGAGCTACCTTTCGCAACTGTCGAACCTCTCAGATCAAAGGAATGCGTTCGTCTGCCACATGCTGCGAAATATCGTGGGTGAAGGTAAGTTTTCCCAAATCGTAGATCAGTACGAGAGGATGCGGGTAAGCTCCGGAAAGGCTATCCCTGTGGCCCAATTCCAACCACTTGCCGAGGCTGTTTATGGTCAGTCCCTGCGCTGGTTCTTCGAGCCCTGGACGAACGAGACGCAGTTGCCCCAGTTCAAGCTGGACCATGTTAGTCTGGCAAGAGATGGTGAAGGCTGGTGCCTTTCCGGGCACCTTCTGCAAACCAGCAAGCTCTTCTATCGTTTGCCGGTTGAACTTGCCCTTCGTACAGAACAGGGCATGGAGAGACGAACGCTCTGGCAGGAGAAACCAGACTCTGAATTCCAGCTTCACACCAGCCACAAACCCCTGAAGCTTCTGGTGGATCCGAATCAAGAAATCCTTAAGTTGCAGAGGATTGCTCCTTGCCTTCACTGGTATTGCTGGACCCAGAAAGCCGTTGTTCTCTACGGGACTGGCGCGGAGACGGAGGCTAACAAAGCGGCAGCTGAAGACCTCAGCCAAAGCTACTTCCGTGTGACAGGCCAATCTGTCAAAGCGGACACGGAAGCTACTGCAGAAGATCTGAATGCCGAGTGCCTTATCCTTTTGGGTCGTCCTGCCGTCAACAAGGTCACGGAGCGGTTGCAGGACCGGTTCCCGATCAAATTTAGTGGGGCAGAACTCATCTCGCAAGGAAAGGTCTATGACCGAGCAAGCCAAGGCGTCATCGCCGTGGTGGACGCAGGGCGTTCCTCCAAGCAGTTGACCATTCTGTGTGCGGGACTGAGTGCCGAGGCAACGAAGAATATCGGTCGTATCAAAGACCTCTATCTGTCTCTTCTACTACCTTCCTGGATAGGGCGCTACGATGGAACGGCCTCCTACCTAATTTTTGATGGCAATGAACGTATGGTTTTCGGCGAGTGGGAAGCTGCAGACGCGGACTTGGTACGAGAGTTCTGACCGGCGACGATTGTGCCGCATCGAACCTCTCCTATGGTGCCGGGAGTCATTGCTGCCTGAGCTAGGGCATTCCGCAGCGCTGGTTTGAACATCTTCCTTCTTGAATAAAGTAAGTAAGATTTGGTGTATACCTTAACTAAGCTAGATCCTCTAAAGTGAGTATGTTGTTCTTATGGCTCTTGGCGGCTCTCTTGCGTCTGCACAGAATCTTGTTTTCGGTTTTCTTGGCTTAAGAAAAATATTTTAGACCATCTGATATGGGAGAATCCAATGGGTGAAACACGCAAGGACGCTCTTAGGCTCGATTTTAACCGGAAATTGAAGCTTGAATTTCATGGAACTAAGGTCACCAGCGATGGATGTTTGCTCGCCTATCGGGAGCTTGGTGATGCACTCGGTTTAACCTCATCTGTCGATTCAGAGCTTCGTGACATCCGAACGGGTAGAATCTGTCCCCATTATCCCAATTAAAATTACTACTAAAATTTAGGAAATTAAAGAACACACCTGACCCATAGGGGTATATTTTTAATGAGATGTGCGTGATAATGATAGGTTTTGATAGAGGACAGCGGATGGGCTGAATTACTACGGAGCTTTGGGACATAGATATTGGGAAAAAATAGGAACAGCCGTCAATTAATGGCCGGGGACAGTTAATCGAAAAGACGACTGTCCCTAATAAACTTAAATAGGGGCCGCGGGGCTTTTTCAACAGCCCCCATCCGTCCAAATGTGTTATAATGAAAAAAAATGAAACATATCCTTTTGGCCGGGATGATTTAAATAGGCGACCAATGATAAAAGAATTGACTATACAGACTATCCGGCAGGCACAGGCCGGAAATATGCAGAGTCTTTCGGCAGTGGCCGAACAGGTCCGGCAGAAGGTCGATACGTATATCTACCGTCTCACCCTGGACTACCATCTAACCGAGGATCTAACCCAGGAGACGGTCCTGGAGATGATCAAGTCCCTTTCCCAGCTTGAGGTGCCCCATGTCAGTGGTTTCTGGGGCTGGATTTTCCGCACCGCCCTCGGCAAGGTACAGCACCACTTCCGGCTCCAAGGTGCCCGGCGTTTGGCCCAGAAAACGACTTCAGACGAATTCGTTCTGGAATCCCATGCAATCGATGACAACAATCCCATGAACGCTCTGGTTAGTGAAGAGATCCGGAAAACGGTGCTGGGTGCCTTGCAGGCTATTAAGATCAAATACCGCAATATTCTGATCCTGCGCTGCTTCGAGAACCTGTCCTATGGTCAGATTGCCATGATCGTGGGCGGTAGTGAACTCAGGTCCCGATTGTTGTTCCTCAGGGCTAAACATTCGCTAAAGAACCAATTGGAACGGCACGGTTTTAAACGTGACCACCTGCTGGCTGTCCTGACCATGTTCGCCGGCTTAACCCTGGGAACCGGCAAAAAGGCAGCAGCCGGAGAGGTCGTTTTGGCCAGCTCCCTGGAGACGGGATTGGGCATTAGCTTAGCGGGTCTGCTGACTGTTAAAACGGCGGTAGCCGCAGCCTGTGTCTTGTGCATAGCCGGTTTCACGGTCAGTATGATTAGACCAGAACCCAGCTCAAACATAGACGTCAAGGGACTTTACAGCCACCTGTATCCACTATTTGATAACGAAGAATTTGTGGACCCATCCAGCATAATTGAAGCGCACGACCCTGATAGAAACGGCTTTCTGGTAATAGATCAGGATCGTCCCCAAACACCGGTACAACGACTGCACCCGGATCAACTCCGTATCGATCTGGTGAACCAGCCGCGTATGGGCTTATTGTTGTCCAAGGACCATTGGATCGAACTCGGCTTTGACGGACCGATTCGTGATGGTTCCGGTCCGGATCTTCTGATACGCGAGTGGGGCTGCCGTAGTACCATCCGGGTTTTTTTGACGGACGGCAGCGGCCAGTTGTTCGAGCTGCCTCAACCCCAGTGCTGGCGCATGGGTATCTGCCGGAACGAACATATCATCGACTTCGACCTGGATGGATTGAATCTGCCCTTTGAACCGCGCGCGGTGCGCGTGTTGGGACTCTTTGACCGCTACGGTCGCCACCACGGTGTCGAATTCCTCTCAGTCCGGGCACGCATCCAACGAACAGAACCTTAATCCATTTCTTCTGAAACAAATCTCTTTTTGCGGGATAATCAAAATAGAAATAGCTGGTAGTTTTTTTACTCGTGAAAGGAGATTGTACATGTTTTTTAACAGGATCATAACGGTTTGGATTGTGACCATAGTTTGGGCCGGATGCGTACAGGCGTTTGCAAAACCGTTTGCCAAGGGACCGTACCTGGGACAAACCCCGCCCGGCCCTATACCTAAGGTCTTTGCTCCCGGACTGATCTGTCACAACGGACCAAACAAGTGGGAAGGCAATGCGACCTTCTCTGCGGATGGCAACACCTTTTGTTTTCAACAAGTCGGTGGTGTTTTCATCACAGAAAACACGGATCAGGGCTGGATAGCTCCTGAGCTTATAACAAGTATTCCAGCGAATATATGGTCGCCCTGGTCGGCCTGTCTGTCTCCGGATGCTAATAGTATTTACTTTATTATCGGCGGGCGGTATCAGCTACACAAACACTACGGTCTGTTTCGCTGCGACCAAACGACCCATGGATGGTCCGAGCCGAAGAGACTTGGACCGCCACTTAGTTCTCCGGTTAGTTCTCTGGCCAGGGAAACTTCATGCTCTATAGCAGCGAATAATAATATCTACCTCTGTTCCAGTCGCAAGGGGTGGGACGGAAAGTGTGGTATATGGGTCGTCCCTTGTGTGGACAACACCTGGCCTCAAGCCATACATCTCTCTATAGATCACCCATTAGGGAATGATCCAGGGATTGCCCCGGATGAATCATTTATGGTGATCTACTCCATTCGACCAGGAGCAATACCCGGAACGGAAACGAACCTGTACCTAACCCTGCGACTGCCGGATGGTACCTGGACCAAACCCCGGGATATGGGTCCTCGAATTAATACCAAATATTATGAACACGGAGCGAGAATCTCCCCAGACAAGAAGTACCTGTTCTTCAACCGCTGTGAAGGCTGGGATCCAAGGATCTACACGGGTGACATCTACTGGGTTGAACTCAAGGAATATCTACCCGAATCCTATAGATCTCCTGAAGGCATAGTAAACGGGCACAGGGATCCTATGAAAAGGAGATCTGTTACAAAGCAGATAACAGAAATTGATTCCATCCAGGCACCGGCAGAGCCCATTGCGAAGGGATCTTATCTGGGACAGACCCCACCCGGGTCCACGGCTCAGGTCTTTGCTCCGGGGCTGATCTGTGATACCGGGACACACCAGTGGGAATCCTGGGGGAGCTTCTCGACTGATGGTAATACCTTTTGTTATAATCGGCTTGGGTTTGTCTATATCACAGAAAACACGGAACAGGGCTGGACAACACCTAAGAATATAATAAGCGTTCCCTACAGGACCGCTTCTTGCAGTCTGTCTCCGGATGCCAATAGTATTTACTTTATTACCACTTTGAAGCATCCGCGAAACAAACACTACGGTCTGCTTCGTTGCGACCGAACGACCCATGGATGGTCAGAACCGCAGGAATTAGGACCAACCTTCAGCTACTCGGAGGGGTATGCTGGATTCTCTTTAGCAGCGAATAACAGTATCTACTTCTTTCATTCTAAACCAAGGGCCGGAGGTAGCGCAGGCGGAATCTTTCACGCCCCTTATGAGAACAATATCTGGTCTCGGCTTATCAAGCTCCCTCTTGTCGGTACCTTTCCGGGAATTGCCCCGGATGAGTCCTTTATGGTATTCACCGCCATTCGACCGGGAGGACTGGGCGAAACGGACCTGTACCTAAGCCTGCGAAGGCCGGATGGTACCTGGACCGAAGCTCGGAATATGGGTCCTAAGATAAATTCTGCGTATTTTGAATTCGGAGCCAGAATCTCACCGGACAAGAAATATATGTTCTTCACCCGCAGTAATGGCTGGTTTGAGAATTCGAATCACGACACGTCTGACATCTACTGGGTTGAACTCAAGGAATATCTACCCGAATCCTATAGATAACCTGAAGGAACATCGAATAGGCAAATGACCAATATAAAAAGGAGATATGTTATGAAACAGACAAAGAAAAAAATGGTTTGGCTTGTGGCTTTTTTGGCAGTAGGTTCTATCCAGGCGTTTGCAAAGCCCTTTGCAGAGGGACCGTACCTGGGACAGACTCCACCCGGCCCGATCGCTCAGGTCTTTGCCCCCGGACTGATCAGCGATACCAGGCCACACCAGGGGGAAACCTGGGGGAGCTTCTCGGCTGATGGCAACACCTTTTGTTTTAGCCAGCGTGGGTATGTTTTTGTCACCGAAAACACAGATCAGGGCTGGACAGTGCCTAAGCAGATAAAAAGTATTCCATACAAGACAGCGTATTGCTGTCTGTCTCTGGATGCCAATAGTATCTACTTCATTTCCTGCTACGATCCGTCCCCACGCTACGATCTGTTTCGCTGCCAAAGAACGTCTGATGGATGGTCCACACCCCAAGAACTAGGACCATCACTAAGTTCTCCGGCACGTGAGCATGGAATCTCTTTAGCAGCGAATAACAGTATCTACTTCTTTCGTTCTAAACGAGGGGCGGGAGGTAGCGGAGGCAGAATTTTTTACGCCCCTTTTGTGGGCAACACCTGGCCCCGGGCCGAACATGTCTCTTTGAATACCCATTACAAAGCGGCCGATCCGGGAATTGCCCCGGATGAGTCATTTATGGTGTTCATCGCCAAGGATCTACCCGGGGGGTATGGGCACATGGATCTGTACCTAACCCTACGTTTGCCGGATGGAACCTGGTCCAAACCTCGAAATCTGGGCCCTCGGATTAATTCTGCCTATATTGAACACGGACCGAGAATCTCACCCGACAAGAAGTACCTCTTCTTCACCCGCGCTAACGGGTGGTGGGAGAATTCGAGTCGGGACACGTCCGACATCTAC
Source organism: Phycisphaerae bacterium (assembly GCA_041862635.1). Taxonomy (GTDB): domain Bacteria; phylum Planctomycetota; class Phycisphaerae; order Sedimentisphaerales; family Anaerobacaceae; genus NIOZ-UU13. The sequence continues at coordinate 13,599 of JBGVTO010000024.1, forward strand.
TGGGTTGAACTCAAGGAATATCTACCCGAATCCCATAGATAGTCAGAAGGCATCTCAAACGAGCTAAGACCTTCTCGAGGAGGAAAAATAAAGGGGTCATTTTAATTTACGATTGTCTATTTTCGATTTACTATTTAATTACAGTTAAATGAATGATGAAGCGGTCTTAAAACCTGTAATTGAATCAGCCGAAGGTTCACTATAAAAGGTCATGTGCTCTTTTTTTCCGTGTTCTCAACCTGCGCTTTCCGTCTCTGACCCCGGCAGCTCTCACAATCACATACGCCAACATGCTTTAGATGTGATATTCCGGCGAGTTTCTTGGTCTCGATCAGCTTCGCTCCTTTAGTCTCCATCTTTCGAAGTGCCAGCTTGGCCTCTCTTTTATTATGTGAACCCACCGCATCAACTACAATGGTAACTTTTTTGCCCCTCTGCAGTAGTCCCAATGCCGTTGCTACAACAGCACCTTCGAGACTGATACCGACCAGAATAAATTCATTGGCTTTCACTTCGCTCAGCAGCCTGTCAATCCGGGGCTCATCGAAGGGGTCAACGCATCGCTTGTGAAGGATGACCTGTCTATACCGCCGAAGCATATCTCTGGGTAAATCAGTATTGCCGTCCGCTGCGAAACTCACCCTGTTATTAAACAGTGAGTAACGTATCTTTTTTTGCCCATCAGTACCGTCAAGGCAATAGCGACCTTGGCCTTCGCCATTATTATTGTGGTGAACTTCGGCGGTCGAGATTACCGGGATATTTCTATATCTCGCCCAGGCCATCACCCTGCGGATATGCGCTAACACCCTCCTGTGGTTCCCTATGCACGCCCTTCCCCCCGCCAAAAGAAAATCCTTTTGGGTATCAATATCTACTAAAATCTGCTTACGCCGTGCTCTGACCAATTGTAGAATCATTTTCAGACTTCCTTATCTTGGCCTCTGCAATCACGTCCTATAATTAGTACGCATCAGCCAACAATCAGGTTCACAGATTCTTATCGAACACTCTGTGCATCCACTTTAATCAAGACAGAGCCCTAAAAGCGATTTCAGTCTTCGCCCAAATCCGCCTTCTTTCTGGCGGATTGTTTTGTATAATACAGACACCAGGGAATCAGAGAATCAGGCCTGATAACCCGATGTCCTGTTGCCCTAATAACCTGATATGTGTGTTTTTTGGACTTGATTTAACGAATGGCGCGAATTTTAAAGGAATATCCTTCGGTCTCACTAAATCCCGAAGATTTGGACGGCAAAATCGATTTTGTCCGGATTTTCGGACGTGCTGGTCCGGTCCACATCGAAATCGGCACCGGTAAAGGGACATTCCTGCTCAACCAGGTCAGGGCCCAGCCGGGTGACAATTTCCTCGGCATTGAATGGGCCCGCAAATACTACCGCTACGCAGTTGACCGCATCGGGCGATGGGGCCTGACAAACGTGCGGATAATCCGCACCAATGCCGCAACCTTTTTAGCCGATTTTGTTCCCGATGACTCTGTGGACGGTTTCCACATTTATTTTCCCGACCCCTGGCCGAAAAAACGACATCACAAAAGACGCTTCATCTGCCCTGCTAATTTAGAGCATCTGATTCGCTGCTTAAAGACCGGCGGACAATTAAAAATCGCCACCGACCACGCAGACTATTTTGAACAGATAAAGACGGTTTTGACTGCCCGGAATGAGAAACTGCAGGAGATTGATTTTCTCCCCACTGCCGGCGCAGAAGCCAGCGAATGGGTCGGCACAAACTTCGAACGCAAATACCTCAAGGACCAAAGACCGATTTGCACCCTCGCCGTAAGAAAGATATAGCATCCACTTTCTACTTGCTTAATCTACCAACAATAACTCCGTTTATTAAGAGACATAGCCCCGAAGTTATCCCTGCTATCATCATAATTGGACTGTATTTGAGTGCGAGCCAAAAACCAACCTCACTAACAACACTAAATCCAAGAAACCATAAAACTCCATATAACAATCCATTTTGTCCAAGCTTTGAACCTTTGGCGAGAAAGAATATCAGGACAAAAACAAACCCTCCCAGAAGAGTCGTCGGGATCATCGCAAATAAATCCAGCCAACCAAAACCAGCTGGTGGAACTAATCCAAAAAATCTCATGAATAATCCGTAAACTATGATAGGGAAAACAAAGGAAATAACCGAGATGATTAATACGCTTGCAATAAATCTTTTCATATTCATTTTAGCTACCCATTTACTTTGGTTTTCTTCTCAGCTTCAAATCAATATCAGATTTCAGCGCTAAATCCTGGATTACCGATCTAAGGATTTTCGCCTTGGCTTTTAAGTCTGATTCATCAACATCCTGCGAGATTTTTTTCTTCCGTTAGGTTCATTTTTCATATCACCTTCAGCTTTAAGAAGCTATGAAACAAGTCAGTATTTTGAGCCCTGCGGTGCATTTAGCAAAGGGCCATAACTTTCTATCATGCGGTGGCGCGGCCCGATCGAACGCCAGTATCCAACCCATTCGAGACTTTCTCGCGCGTTGAGGTCAATCTCTGTCCAGAAGACGCCTTCTTTACCCTCGCTGCAAGCTAATATTCTTCCCATCGGGTCAATCACAAGACTATTACCACTATACACCGATGGAACCATATACAGGCCATTGTCACGAGCCCGGACCCGGAATACCGACTCGCCGTTCACCCGACCGGCCTCGTCAGGCAGCGTATTGCCCCATGTCGGCGCAAAGATAATCTCTGCTCCTTTGAGGGCAAAAATTTCTGCCGGCTCCGGAAAGAACCAATCGTAACATATCTGAATCGCTATCTTTCCGAAATCCGTCTCAAAAACAGGATACGTATCACCAGGCCTGACACCCTTCGTCCATTCCTCACGGGGCAGATGAACCTTCCGGTACTTGCCGGCAATCCTTCCCTTACGGTCCAGCAGTACAGCGGTATTATAAATAACATCGCCGACTTGCTCGGTAAGGCCCGCCACCACCCAAATGCGATTCCTCCGCGCAGCATCAGCTAATTGACTTGTGGCCGGCCCAGGCATCGGCTCGGCACAGTCTTTAACAGTACAGCCCGTTCCAACTATTGTTATCGTCTCACCAAGGCACACAATATCCAGCCCAAGCTTACCTGCCGTATCAATCTGCTCGCACCAGAGCTTTAAGTTATTCTCCGGTGTGCTGTTTCTGGGTCGCAGATACACAGTCCCAACCTTGACCTTTCGCGGCTCCGGCCGGGACGTTGCCTGTAAGCTCGCCTGCTTCCAAATCACCGAACCACCCCGCGGCCATTTAACCTCCAGTGACAATCGTGCACTATCAGCCGCCTCAGGTGCTATCAGCACATCATCGAATTGCGACAGGCCATCCCTTAGAATTGTCTCTCGCACAAGCATCCCAGCCGGATGAAGCAGTTTCCCCCTCCGGGTCCAGCTTATACGCGCCAATGTCGACTGGTAAGGGGTAGGAACATTGCGCAATCGACAAACTGCTTTAACCGCATAAGCTTGCCCACCTTTGATACCTTTAATTTCCTGAAAGACTCCGCCGACAGCGTAAGGGTCTGCTGCCTCGACCAAGAGTCCTTCGCTAACCCTTTTGAATTGACACGCTGCCTTGTCCCACACAGGCTTCCATACAGACCAGCCAGCCGGCAACTTTTCATTCTCCGTCGCTTTAAATGTGGGATTCGACACCAATTCCTTTGCCTCAATGCCCTCATCAGCGCTGAACACAACCCCACCAAAACAAACAACCACCAGCACTCTAAAAATGAATCGCTTATACATCTTCAACTCCTTCATAATTTGCTTCCCAGCAGATATGTA
>JBGVTO010000025.1:0-5120 GCA_041862635.1 Phycisphaerae bacterium
TCGAGGGCCAATGTCACCAGGACCACAAGGATGCCGCCCAGAAGGCAGAAAACCGCTGTCTGGAGCCACCAGGGCACGGGTGGATCATCGGCAACGATCACGTGCCAGGGTATCCCCGCAAATATTACAATGAACAGACCCAGCACGAAGGCCAGCGAGCCAATTTGTCGGATTGTTTTCATAGCTTCTCCTTACAACACTAAAATAATCATTATGCAAAATATGTCTAACCTCGATTTTGTAGAAGACTTTACTAACATCCGAAATCAACGACTCTGGCGAGCGTTCAGCAGTTCAGAGTACGCTGGATTGACTTTTAAGGTGTTTTATACACTCTAAAACATAAATGACAATGGTTTTTTCTGCAGGAATTGGTCTTTACCATACTACTTCTGCCGAGTATGAATCTAACTGCCATATTTTCTTTAAGGTATATCTATTTCAGGAGATCCACTCAGCCACGCGAGTCACTGTATTACCCAGGTTGTGGGCCGCAATGGGCAAGACTAAACTACCGCTGCGTTCCCTTAACCAGCCCAAAAGAAAGCCAGAGAAGACAGTGAGCGACACGCTGAAAAGATCGACTTTCAATCTCAGTTGATCGGTCAAATACACACCATGGGCCAGACCAAAGAGAAGGGAGATAATGATCAATCCCCAGCCGATTTTTGCCCCGAAAAGATCCTGGTTTTTTCCGAAGGCCCGGTTCAGTAAAGCCAGGCCGACACCGCGGTAAAAGATTTCTTCGTCGAGCCCCGGCATGCTGAGCTCAAAGAAAAGGGTTTCCATGCCAAAGCCATAACCACTGGTTGTTAATAGGCCAATAATAAAACCTGCGGCAATATAGAAGGTTGTCAGAATAAGGCATGGCATCAAAGAAGATGGTTGATGTCTCCATGTTACTCCATATTCCGCGAGGGGAATTTTTCTATAAATAAGAACAAATATTATTGAAAACACCATCACGCAGAATTTCCCCTCCCAGTTCCACGACCCCCAGGCCATGAAGTCGGCCCCTCGGATAAGGCTGCCAATCAGGAAAAAGACGGCAAACAGGAGCACATATTGGATATTACCTTTTTCGCGCTTTCTTAAGGCGATCACCACCAATGGAGTGATGATGGCCAAATGTAACAATCGGTTCAACATAATAAACTCTCCCATAAGACATTTTACTCCGATGCCAGCTACGTCACATCAAGTTACCCCTTTAGGATTCAATTCGAGGACGAAAGACAGCGAGCCAGTGTATAGAATTACTCTCCTAGTGCCGTTTCCAGTAACAGAGTTTCGTGTTTTTAAGCTGTTATTTTTCAAGACGTTACATGCAAATGGTATTTTCTGAACCAAATCGAGATACTACTGGAATCCCTAATTATTGGTGAAATCGCCTATCGGCACAATATTTGGCCTACTTTCAAATAAGACAGCTCTTGAATGTTAGGAGCGGCAAAAAGTCATCTATTATAAGTGTTTTCATTTTCGTGTCTTACAACGCGAAACTGTCTAACTGGAAACGGCACTAGCTTCTCTTTAAACCACTAAAATCTAAAAATCTCAGCTAAGTATCTTTATCTTCAATTCATACCATAGAGTCAGTTAGCACGATCTGTAGCTGAGCGGCTCATCTTTTTGACATGATCGTAGATTTTCTCAACTAAGATGTTATCTTCTAATGTGACATCCAGTGGAAGATCAGACAGCACGCCTCGACCATCATCGAAACCAGCAGGCCGCTTGTAATACTTATTAGTAAAAAGTAGAAGCCGGCAACAAAGGCCGCTATTGGGCAAACGATAAGAACCAACTCTATCGCGAGAACAAGCGCGACCACCCGTTTCTTCACCCGCTATAATGCCCACATTAGAATCTTTGACTATTACTGCCGGGTAAACTGATTGTGTCCACCTGTCGCAAAGCAATACAAGATGACCTTCCCACGTATCTCTTTTAGGCTTGATTGTGTCCTGCCAGTTCTTAATAGGCTTAGGAACTGTTCTACTGAGCAGTTCCCAGGTAAACCTCCAATCGCCGCCACCATAACCTCTCAGATCGAATATAAAGACCGACGTGTCTTTTTGCTTCATTTGATGAATACAACTGGCCAGCCTCTCATTGTAATCGATGAAACGGCTTAGCCAAAACGCTTTGGCTTTGAATAAACAGACTTTACCATCTAGATAAAACTCATACGTAAAGAGTTCCCCGGTTTTAGACGTAGTTCGATTTCGGCTGGGTCCTCCTGCTACCGCAGAGATAATCTCAGTGTACTTGTGGTCCTTCGAGTCCATCAGCGTTAATTTGAAACTCTCACTTACTCCTTCTGTTAACCAGATAAGCTCGGGCAGACGTTTCTCCAGCATCCAGTTCTTCTGCTCCTCCGTTTGCCCTGAGATGTACTTGTGATACCGCTTGAGCAACGATTTCATTGGTGTCCCATTAATAGCAATCAACCTGTCACCGGCTTTTAGATGCTGTGGCTTTATCTCCTTCGGCCAGGAAATCACCGTCATACCGTCATTTTCATATCGAAGTCTTAATGGAAAAATCTTGCCCCCAGAGTGGATAAAGGTGCCGAAGTCGGGAAAATCCTTGAGCGTCGTACACCAGTCACCAATCAAGGCGAGTAGCTCTGCTATTAGCAAAGCAAAGTCTTTCCTATTGATCTCTTCTGGAAGGCCGGTTTTTGTCTTCTGGAGCTGGAGATCAAACTCTCTTTCTGTTATGTGTTTAAAGGGATTTGGATGTTTTGTCTTGATCTTTTCGGTGAGATAGTCCAGATCATCGATTGCCTGTTTTTTACTTAAGACGGTCAGGTATTTAGTGACAATCACATCTTCGGTGGTGGATGAGGGAAACTTGACTTCAGGATAGGCTGGAGAAGGCCCATCCAACGGATGCACATCCTTTCCCTTAAGATACTTGTCAAAAAAGGCTAATGTGTACGCGTTTAGAATCCCGCACATTCGTTGCCCGCCTATTCGTCTCAGAAATCCCAGTTTCAACACCGGCGAGAACAGAGAGAAATCCATAAAGTCAATGTGTGTGGTGCCTTCAACAAGGGCAACGTGGCCGAGGTCTCCCGCTCCGAGGTACAGAGGAACGTCCCCCCGGTTTTCCTCGGAGAAAAAAAAGAAGAAGGGCTTACTCAAACGACGTTGGATAGCTCCCCCTCCATCCAGACTGATCCCGGCCTTGCAGCGATCATCGGCGGCGAATGTCTCAAAGGCAGTCTGGCCACCGAATGACATGCCAAATACGCCAAGGCGAGCCATATCCAGTTTGCCGGCAAAGATGCTGTCGCCTTGTCCTGTATTGATTGTCTGCAGCTCATCCATCACGAAGTGCATGTCATCTATCCAAGTGCGTAGCCGCACGGAGAAATTTAGTACCCACCCGGGCTTCTTGACGGCTGAGTATTCAAGTTGAGTTGAATCTGCGGGGATGATACGCCCGTCTGGAAAGACAGTCACGGCGTCTTCGTACGTGTGACCGACGCTAAATATTATATACCCATGACTGGCTAGTTCTTCCATCAGAACCGTGTTCTGACCGAGCAAGCTGAGGTAGCCATGTGAGAATAGCAGGACTGGATATGAGGATTGAGCGCTAGAAATAGGAGCATCCAGATAGGCATGGGTTTGTACCAGGGATAAGTGTTCGACTATGCAGCTTGGCAAGCGACGGCTTGTGGGTGAGAATGCCTGTGCGAATTCTGCCAGGACGGGGCTGGCTAAATTTGCATTCTCCAGATAGGGTGCTCGCTTGGCACCGGACTGTGGTTGGGCAGGATACCAAACCTGGATCATGAGTTCACGGCAGTCGCTTTCGTCGGGGGTGAAGGTCTCAGGCCGTGTGCGGTCTACAACGTGAAGATACATGGTACCCACTGGATACTGCCCTGTAGGCTCCGGCAACCGAAATACCGGGAGGACTGCAGGCAGCCCGGCTGCATACATAAGGAACAGTAGCCCCAAAACAACGCCTACGATCCTAAAGGCTCTCCGTTTGCGGGAAGGAGGCTTGGCCGCAGTGCGGGTGCCTGGCCTGATTTGAGGTACGCTCAAGACGAGCAGCAACAGGGCCAGTCCATATGCCGGCACTATTTGCCCTGGAGGTGCGAGCTCTATAGCATATGAAAAGCAAAGTATCCCCAAGACAGTGCCCACTATCCCAAAGGCTCTCCATTTGCGGGAAGGGGGCCTAGCCACGGTGCAGGCACTTGGCATGATCCGAGGCAGGCTCAAGATGAAAAGCAACCCGGCCAATACATATGCGAACTCCATCTGCCAGCGATATCCCTCCAGTACAAAGTGGATTAAGATCAACAGCATCGCCAGGCTGGGAACCCAATCCATCCAAAGCCGCCTCTTGCTAGGTCGAAAAAACAGGATAATTAGTCTCAAGAGTATTGTCGCTAATATTAGAATCTCAAATGTTCGCATAATGGTCTCCTTTGCAATGTACCACCTAACATCCGAAATCAGCGGCTCAGGCAAGCGGTCAGCGAGTCAGACTTCAATGGATTGAGTGCTAACGTGTTATACATGCTCCTAAACATAAGCTAAAGCTTAGGGAAAATACTGTTTCTTTAGCAAAAACACGCACGCTGGTTTCATTGCACATATTATTAGTAATACGGCGAACCACCAGATACTTAAATCCATTATTTGTGGTATTAGTTTGGCTATGATAAGAGCCCCAAACATAGCAGCACCCTGAGCCAATTTTACATCTATAATACCAAACTTTTTCACTCGCTTATCCATATCTTCTAAGAGTCCCATTTTCATAATCTCCTTTACAATTATTTGGACATTTCAGAGCGCACCACACCACAGCCGGATAATTCCAAATGGCTACTTTATAGTCTCGCAATCAATTTAGCCTGAGGTCTGTTTTGCCTGCTTCCAGAACACAAGTATTAGAACGCCTAACACCAGACAGCTCAAGGAATCACCCATAAACCACCAAAGGGGCATTTCCGCTAACAGTCCTGCTATCGCACAGACCACGCCTACGAACACTGCACCCAGGCCAGAGAACGGTACCATAACTCCGTATTTCATAGGGTCCAGGGCCAAAATTACAAAAAATACCCCCACCGCAGCATACGTGCC
>JBGVTO010000026.1:0-5193 GCA_041862635.1 Phycisphaerae bacterium
TTCTTTCCCTGAATTCGGATGGTGCTTCGATATGTCCCCATCCTTTAGAGAACTGGTAAACTCCATCGAAAGCGCCGTCATAATAGCTTTTCATAAGGTGGGGGATATCAAGCTCGGCGAGCTCGCCGGCTAAAAGCTGCGCCTCAATTTCGTTCCTTAAAACAGCTATCCGTTCCACTTTATCCATTACTGCTCTGCTCACTTTCAATAAGCCAACTACTGATTATATCATTTCCGTATAACAAGAAAGCTGACCGGCCGCCTTTAGGTGGTCCGAGTTGAGCTTCATGTTAGACATTTCTATTTACTAACCTGACTTCAGTAATAATATAGTCACCTGTTTCAGTCCAATCAAAGGAACGATAATACCCAAGAAAATCTCTTGCCATGATCGGAGTATTAAATAGAGCATACTGATTCAAATTATCATGATGCACCTTAAAAAGCTCACCCTCAGTATCAGTCCCGTGCCATATTGGAAAACACATGCAATCTGAAAGAGCAGAGAACCAATCCCCTCCAAACATGGCCGGTTCATATCCCAACAATGGATAATCCGGTGGTTCGGACGAATCAGATTCTGCATCGCGAATCCAAATTACTTCTCTTTCTGCGGGCGCCTGAAGTAAACTGAATACGTGCATTGCATTTTCGTACGATTTCAGAACAACGTCATCATCCCTTCTGCTTGCATTATCCAAGCGGCCCAAAGCTAAATGTGCTTCCAGCTCGGTTTCAAGAGGCTGGACTACCATGTCCGATCCTCTAAAGAATTGTTCATCTTTCTCATTCCACGAAAAAAGAGGCTCTCTGCAAACGCCTCGATACTGTTTTGCATAAGCATCAGGAGACATTTCTTTCCATGGGATAGAGTAGATTACCCTATCATGTGGTAACGGATACTTCTTGAAATCGAGAAGCTCTAAGTATTCACGATACATTCTTTCAAAAGTCTTTACAATTAGATACCCGGAAGTCATGTGTGATTATATAGATGAAAGTCTAACTACTTATTATATGGTCTACGTATAAGAACCCCTTTTTGTTTCACTGTCCACATATCACGCGTTCTTCCTAAATATATAAGTCCGTTCGTAAAATAGCCGCCCAAAAAAGGAACCGCTAATCAAAGATGTGCTTGCCAGTTAATGAGAAAATTACACTACTGAAACCAAATTTTCAAGAAAAAAAATTTATCCCGTGAGATCATTCTTTAATATCTCATATGTCTGTCTTTCGTTTTCTAATGAGGTGTCAGTCCTTATTTTAATAGTCCGTGTTCATCCGTGTTTTAAGAGTCAGAGTCAGTCCATGTCCTAAGAGTCAGCGTTAGTCAGTGTCCTAAGAGTCAGTATTCGTCCGTGTTCTCAATCAAAACCGCTGATACCTAACATCAAAAATAAAAATTTTCAAGAAATTTTTAACTGCCTTTATAACATCGAGTTATGAGAATCCAGTATCGAGAATCGAGGTCTTTTTTCGCATCAAAAGCGCAGGTAGCTCTAATTGTAGAAGCGCTGCTTTTTTGCGCCGACGACAAGTTGTTAAAAAATTAGTCATTAGTCTGGAATCTTGCGTCTTGAGTCTATCATCAATACACAATACGCTATATGCTTTCCGCTGTACGCTCGATATCCTACGAATTATACCATATTTCCCGATACACTCTTTTATGCAAAACAAACCCAATTTCCGAAAACCCAAAACGAACTTAAACTCATTAGTAACAATGGATTATGAAAATATAAGCGATTGGACACTTGGTGAAAACAAACCCAAACAAACCCAACGCTATATCAAGGACGGCAACGGCGATGAAGGTGAAGATCGAGGCGTGGTGGACTTCGTGCACCGGACAGGGCCAACCCCGGCCCAGGACACGACAAAATGGCACGGATTTACCTGGGAAATCCCGGTCAATAATTGTCATTCTGAGCGTAAGCGAAGTATCTCGTTTGGAGCATTTGAAATTGACATTTCGAATTTGTTTCGGATTTCGGATTTCTATACGCCTGTTAGAAGCGTATGTATCCATATTCGTATTTGCTGCCCCTCTCCCTTGACATCACGCCTCCCAATACGTAAAGTGGCGGCAATGGCAAAAACACTTTACATAATTGATGGCCATGCGCATATTTACGCCGCCTATTACGCCCGGATGCGTCAGAAGCTAACCAGTCCTTCGGGTGAGCCTACCAATGCCACTTTCATTTTCACAACAGCCCTGGTAGGCCTTATCCAGCGACAAAAACCGGACATGCTCGCAGTGGCAATGGACAGCAAGGCCCCAACCTTCAGAACTGAAATCTACCCCGAATACAAAGCCACCCGCCCGCCGATGCCCGATGATATGCCTATGCAGATAGACCGGATTGAGCAAATTCTTAACGCGATGAATGTCCCTGTCCTTCGAGTTGATGGCTTTGAAGCCGATGATATAATCGGGACCCTCGTCAAAAAAGCCGGCACCGAAGGAATCGATACTTATATATGTGCGAAAGATAAAGATATGTTGCAGCTTCTTGACGAACATACCAACATCTATGACATAAAAACCGGCAAGGTAACCAATCCCCAAACTATGCTCACCGAAATGGGAATATCACCACAGCAGTTTATCGACTGCCTCGCTCTGCAGGGCGATACCTCCGACAATGTCCCCGGCATACCGGATGTCGGCCCAAAAACCGCTCTGACCTGGATACAAAAGTACGGCTCAATTGATAATCTTTACGAGCATGTCGATGAAATAAAAGGCAAGCGAGGTGACAATCTCCGCAAATTCAAAGACAATGCAACCTTGAGCAAAGAATTGGTAACAATTAATTGCGATGTCCCGCTTCAAATTGATTACAGCGATTTGGCTGTGAAGAAATTCAAAGAAGCCGAGCTTACCCGGCTCTTCACCGAGCTCGGCTTTACTCGCCTGCTGACCCAGCTTGGCCTGACTAACATCGAGCATCCGGACAGAGCCACGACCGTAAGGGAGCGGTCATTACTGAGCATCGAGCATCCTGCTTCGGTCAAAACAGTCGAGCACGACTATCAGTTGATAGACGAGCCGGAAAAATTCGACACATTTTTTGCAGAGCTGAAAAAGCAAAAGTTATTTGCCCTCGACACCGAAACCACCTCTGTTGATGCTATGCGAGCCGACCTTGTCGGCATCAGTTTTTCCTGGCAGTCACAGAAGGGTTTTTATCTTCCACTAAAGGCACCGCTCGGCTCGAAGCATCTCGATATAAAAATGGTTCGCAAAAAACTGGCGCCGATACTTACAGACCCAAATATAAAAAAAATCGGCCAAAACATAAAATACGACCTGCTCGTCCTCGAAAATGCGCAGACGCCGGTAAAGGGAGTTTATTTTGACACTATGGTTGCCGACTATTGTCTCAACCCTGCTCGCAGCCATTCGTTAAACAAAATGGCAGCCGATTTCTTAAATTACGATTGCATCCCAATATCAGCCCTTATCGGCAAAGGCAAAAACCAGCTTACTTTCGATATGGTCGATACAACCGCCGCCTGCGAATACGCCGCCGAAGACGCCGACATAACATACCAGCTTTATCTCTACCTTAAAGACCGCCTCGAAAAACAACCTTTACTCAAAAAATTATTCGAAGAAGTCGAAATGCCCCTGGTATCAGTCCTTGCGACTATGGAATACAACGGCGTATCGCTGGACACGGGGTTGCTGAGAAAAATGTCCGGCGAAATCACCGAGACGCTTCAAACCATTACCGAGAAGATTTACGAACACGCCGGCTCGGTCTTCAATATTGATTCTCCGAAGCAGCTCGCCGAAATTCTCTTCGACAGATTAAACCTGACACCCATTCGCCTCGGCAAGGCCGGACGAAGCACCGATGCAGCCGTCCTCGAACAGCTCAGCGATCAGCATCCAATTATCGACTTGCTCCTTCAATACCGCACGCTTAGTAAATTACAAAACACCTACTTGGACAAGCTCGGCTTACTCATCAATCCCCGTACTAATCGCTTGCACGCATCATTCAACCAGACCATAACCGCAACAGGCCGATTAAGCTCCAGCAATCCGAATCTGCAAAACATCCCCATACGGACCGAGCTTGGCCGGAAAATCCGCGCCGCCTTCATCCCCGCCAAAAAAACTGATTGCATCTTAAGCTGCGATTATTCACAAGTCGAGCTTCGGTTGCTGGCACATTTCTCAAAGGACCAGGCCCTGATGTCCGCTTTTGCCGCCGACCGGGATATTCATTGCTTCGTCGCCTCACAGATTTTCGATTGCCCAATCGAAGAGGTAACCGGCGAAATGCGCTCACGCTGCAAGGCCGTCAATTTCGGTATCATCTACGGCCAGGGAGCATTTGGTTTATCACGCTCGATTGGGATAAGCCAGGCCGAGGCCAAAAAGTTTATCAAAGACTATTTCGCTCGCTACAGCTCAATACGTAAATTTATGGATGACTGCATAGCACAGGCCAAGCAGACCGGCTACGCCGAAACCATTTTGCATCGTCGGCGAAAAATCCCAAACCTAACTACCAAAAACGCCGGCAAACGCTCTCAGGCCGAGCGTCTGGCAGTCAACACCGTTATTCAGGGCTCCGCAGCCGATTTAATCAAAATTGCCATGATAACCATTCAAAGAAAAATCGAAGCTGAACAATTGCCTGTAAATATGATTCTCCAAATTCACGATGAGCTCGTTTTCGAGCTGCCTACGGCCGATACTGACGAACATGCTAAATGGATAGAGGAGGCAATGACCGGCGCTATAAAGCTCGATGTCCCGCTAAAAGTTGATATAACCTACGGCCCAACCTGGCTTGACGAGAAATAGTAGGGCAAGTCAATTGTAAATCTGCAATCTTAGAAATATTCACTTTCCTATAGTCGATAGTAAAAGGGCCTATACTGAATTAATCAGTACAGGCCCCGAATTGGCACAAATCTGCTATATCGACCACACCCACATATCTTGCTTCGCCTGCCCCCGCGTCTTTCGAAGCGAGTTGGGGCAGCGGGCAAAAAGCAATGGGGGCCACCTCAATCACACGGCTTACGGTGCCGGGGGATACAGCCGAATATCATCGATGTATATCGTACCAGAACCGCCGGCTAACGGATTGTTCCTGTTACCCAGACCAAGGGAAATCGTATTGACATTGGCCAGGTTCACGCCCTGGTCGGCAAAGGCCT
>JBGVTO010000027.1:0-3500 GCA_041862635.1 Phycisphaerae bacterium
CCTTTTTTTGAGGCTTTTGCCATCGCTGTTAGATCACCGTTTATAAATACATTCCCACTTGTAGTCTCATTAGTACCTGCGTAAATCCTGACATCGGCCGTGGTTACACCCCCTGGAAGAGAGTCCTCTTTGCCATGAGCATAGGCGCCAACGTCACCCTTGAGAACCACATCTTCACCGGCACTTAGACGTATTGTGGCTTGAGCATCCGCACCGTTTGGAACATTCAGTATCGCAGCTCCTTTTTTACCAACCGAAACATCGCCGTCAATTGTCAGGCTGCCGGAAGCATCAACATCAATTTCAGCAGAACCCCATCCACTTCTGATACGCAGGTCTCTTGTAATTATGTCACCTCCGTCCTCAGTGGTAACAGTAATTTTACCTGAAGGAACTTTATCTCTGCCACCATCTTTACCGGTTTCCAGACTTCCGATATTGATGCCGCCTCCACCAGATTCAATAACGATATTACCCGTAGTTGTTGATATTGTATCGCTTTGATGGAAAGAGATGAAGCTATCAGTGCCTGTCGTTTGAAAGGTAACGTTCCTGGTGTCCGCATCAAGCTCATTATCAGTCAAATCTTCCATAATAATGGATTCATCTGCCAGTAGAAAAATATCAGCTAATTGGGTTTCAAGCTGTTCTTCATAAAGAGTATCCGTAGTATTTGTACCATCGCCATCTTTAACAACAATATTGTCGGGATCAATCAGTAACGTGCCGAATTTCCCATTTACCGCTGAAGCATCAACGTCACCGGCAAAAACAAAATGGTCGCCGCTGATTTCTACAAACCCGCCGTTGCCTGATTCGCTGCCACCTTTTGCTTCAATCAGCGAGCCTTTGCTGAGGATAGCTGTACCTTCGGATTGTACGATAACTTTGCCGCCGTCGCCGTTGGCCCCGGCGTTTGCCGTGGTCAGGCTGCCTGCACCAAGTACAACTTCTTCAGTGGCAGTCAAGCTGATACTGCCGCCGTCACCTTCGATGGCATCTGCATTGATGGTGCCCATGTTTTCGATGCGTGCCGCATCGACCTTTATTTTCCCGGCCGCCGTAGAGAGAGTGCCGATATTAGCAACAGCCCTGGAAAAGGAATCACCGGCAGCAAGAACTATTGTCCCGTTTTCAGCTTTGATTAAACCTTCGTTAGTAACATCAGCAGGCAAATCGGATATTGGAGTATCCATCGGCTCTAAAACCCCAGCGGAATCCACTTCAACAAAAATACTTTCGCCGGGCTTTCCAAGCAGCACCCTGTCACCGGCAGCCATTACAACATATCCTTCTGGACTTGTAATTATGCCGGCGTTTAGTACCCGCTTGCCGATCAGTGCAACGCTCTGGGCGGTAATATCACCTTGATTGACGACAGCCCCATTGCCGCCGGCAAATGTGTATTGTCCGTTCATGAAGTCGGTGTTTGTTATATCCAAGCTGGAGCCGACAAATTCGTTGGCCTGAATATAGGCGGTAGGCCCAAAGACAAGGCCTTGCGTATTAACAATAAACACACTGCCATTCTCAGCAAACAGCGAGCCGTCAAACCGTGTTGGGCCTCCAGTAATGACTCTGTTCAGAACAGCAAAGTTACTTTCCTTCAAGAAATTGAGAGTCTCGTTATAAGAAGTGTCCAGGCTATCCCAGCTGATCACGGCCCGGTTGGAGACCATCTGTACATTGGTGGTGTTGTCGGCCTGAACGACGGCGGCTGAACCTGCCACAACTTCTGCAGCAGTCGGTGTGGCCTGCGCAACTGGAAGCGACATATTGAGAAGCACCCAACATGCCGTTATGCACAAAAAGCTCTGTTTAAAATATCTCTGTTGCAATCTTCTTGCGATTTTCATCACTTACTCTCCTACTCCCCTCCTACATCAATCTTAATTTTACATATTTGTCCCCCCTTAAATTTTAATCTCGGCCGTCACTGCCAGGCAAGATTACTACCATCGCAACATAAGGTTTACGTTCAATCGGCCTTTTCCTCTCCGGGTGTCATCTGTTGCTTTGAGCGGAAAGCCGTAATACACACCCGCACTAAAATTATCACCAAGCTCCAAGACCGTACCTATGCCCATCGAAAGGAGGCTCTCTGCTCCCTTTTCGCTACCGATAGGGTCTACTATTCTGGCTCGGCCAAAGTCAATAAACGCCAACGGGGCCAGCTTTTTGAGCTGAAGTCTCTTAGATTCAACTTCGTCCGGCCTTGTCCCGAGCGAAGTCGAGGGATTGGATTCATCAACCTGCCTGGACTGATTATATTTCACCAGGTCAAACTCATATTGAGCTGATGCAAGCACCCCCCCATCGGCAACGATTTCATATTCATCATAGCCTCTAACAGAGTACATTCCTCCGAAGGTAGTCATTTTTGCAGGGACCAATCTTTCGTTGGACGTTATATACCTGAAAGAACCCCTAAGCTGCTGAACTTTGTTTTGATCCAGGTACTGATTGTGGTTAGCTAAGATGTTATAAATACTAAAGTCCGGATCTGAGCCCGGTCGAGCAAGCGAGAACTCCGCACTGCCCGAACCACCCATGCTTTCGACCCTGTTGAAGGTAAAAGAGGTACTTGACATATCATCTAAGCGATGAATATCAACCCCAATTCCCCATAAATCCATCTTGACATCACTGCTGAGAAACTCCGGGAACAATGAAGGAGTGATATTGCTTCTTTCGTGGCTAATAGAACCGGTAACATCAAAGAACCACCCATTCGTCTGAAAGACGTTGTAACGCAATACGCCGCCGTAGAATGAACCGCTGCCGAGGAAATTGAACAGGCCGGCCTCCGGGACTATGTCAAACTCACTATATCCACCGTAAAGCCCAAGGCGAAGTCGAGGACCCATTAATGGAAAGTCGTAGCTTCCGAACAACGAATAATTTTCATCAATACTTGAATCTGCAGCGGCCTGATAAACAGCTGTGAATCCATCGTCTATGCCGAGAAGATTAGTATTAATCAGGCCGATTCTTGGAGACCATTGCCTGTCCTTAGTACCGGAATTATCGAGCTGGATAAAATAATGCCAGGGATTCGTTTCGTAAACATTGTACCCTACGCTCAGTGTGTTGGGCTCCGTGCCCCTCGAAACGACGGCTGCTACATATCTGTCGGGATTGAGATTGAGAAGGTTGACAAAATCATCCAGTGCTTTGCGGTTTGCCAGCTCACCCATTTTCAGCGGTGACCATTTCTGGATGGTAGAACGGCGAAGATAACCCTTTTCAACCTTGTTCTGGTCAGCGTCGTAAAACTCTATTTTGGATTCCGTAATCGGGGATTCGAGAACTTTTATGAATAAAAGCTCATTCACTAACTCCACACCGTCTCTAATCGACGCTTCCGGCACATAAACATATATACCGGCGTAATGATTCTCCTCGTACACGGACAGTATATACTGCGTTAAGCCCTGAATAGTCCTTGACGAAATCATTCGAGGCAGGGTTGGCTGAGATAATATGTCATGGATGACTCT
>JBGVTO010000028.1:0-3806 GCA_041862635.1 Phycisphaerae bacterium
AAAACCTCGATGGCTGGGCGGTCAAGGGCGACACGCAAAAGAGCAAATGGGTCGCCGGCACCGCTAAAATGTCGTCTGATAATCCTAAGCTGTTAGTGAATAAAGGCGGCAGCGGTGAAATGATAAACCTGACCCCTGACCACGGTGAGAGCATCGATATATACTCCAAAGAAAAGTTCGGCGACTGCCGTATCGAGCTTCAGGTGATGGTGCCGAAAGGTTCCAACTCCGGTATCTATGTTATGGGCGAATACGAGATTCAAGTGCTGGATAGCTGGGGAAGGAAGAAAATGGGCCCCGGTGATATGGGTGCGATTTACGGCGCCGGTGCGCCGCGCGTAAATGCGTGTAAGAGACCCGGCGAATGGCAGAAGTACGTAATCGACTTCCAGGCCCCCAGGTTCGACGCCAACGGCAGAAAAACCAGGAATGCCAAGTTCGTCAAGATAGAGCTCAACGGCCAGGTGCTGCATGAAAATCTCGAAATGCCCGGCTCGACCGGCGGCCCTCTTGTCGGCAGGGAAGCACCTTTCGGACCGCTTATGTTCCAGGGCAACCACGGCCCGGTGGCGTATCGCAATATAATTGTGAAACCTTTGATAGAATAATTGTATATCACTGCTGAAAACTGGATTTTTCGAGTATTTTTTCTCGTCACGTTTCCGGAAACACTCGAAGTGATAAGCGCCCGGTTATCCCGGAGCAGATTTGGATGGTATGAGCAGAAAAAAACACCTATTGTTCGCTTGACAGTGATATACGGCGAAGTTATATTACCCGACAATAAAAATCTGGTGTTTAGTTTAATTTGTTAAATTTATGGAGTTGACAGAAATACGATGAGTAATCAAAAGAATGACAAAAAAATTAACAGACGTAGTTTCCTGCGTTCCACGGCGGCGGCAGGAGCAGGATTGGCATTT
Source organism: Phycisphaerae bacterium (assembly GCA_041862635.1). Classification (GTDB taxonomy): domain Bacteria; phylum Planctomycetota; class Phycisphaerae; order Sedimentisphaerales; family Anaerobacaceae; genus NIOZ-UU13. Next base: position 924 of record JBGVTO010000028.1, read on the forward strand.
TCGGGCCCCCGCTTTGCGGGAACCTCGCCGATGGTTTTAGGGCAGGCAGGCGGCAAAAAACCGGACGATATTAACGTAGGCCTGCTCGGCTGCGGGGCCCAGGGACAGGTCCTGATGAATGCCTGTCTGAAGATACCCGGCATTCGCTTCAAGGCGGTTTGCGATATCTGGACGGCTTGGAATCAAAAACGTGTCTCTCGCATACTCAAGGCCTACAAGCACGTGAATAATACCTATGTGGACTACAAGGAAATGCTCGATAAGGAGAAAGACCTTGATGCGGTTATAATTGCCACGCCCGACTTCTGGCACTCCGAGCACACTGTTGCCTGCCTGGAGGCCGGGTTGCACGTCTATTGCGAAAAAGAGATGTCCAACACCCTTGAAGACGCCAGGAAAATGCTCGAAGCCGCAAAGAAAAGCGGCAAGCTGCTGCAGATAGGCCATCAACGTCGCAGCAACCCCCGCTACATTCACTGTTACGACAAGCTCATCAATGGGGCGAAGCTGTTGGGTAAGATAACCTGTATCAACGGGCAGTGGAACCGCAGCAAAGCGGCGTGCGAGGACTTAGGTTTCCCGAAAAACGCCGTCATTGAGCAAGACACACTGAAAAAGTACGGTTTCGACTCGATGCAGCAGTTTAGAAACTGGCGTTGGTATAAGGGATTGGGAGGCGGACCGATAGTTGACCTTGGCTCACATCAGATAGACATCTATAGCTGGTTCCTCGGCACAAATCCCAAAGCCGTGATGGCCAGTGGTGGTATCGACTACTGGAAAGGGCACGACTGGTACGACAATGTTATGGCCATTTATGAGTACGATGTAGGTGGCCAAACCGTCAGAGCGTTTTATCAGACAATAACGACCAACAGCAGCCAGGGGTATTTTGAGACGTTTATGGGCGACGAAGGGACGCTGTTAATCTCGGAAGCCGCCGGACGAGGCACTATATACCGCGAAGCGTGGGTCCCGGCACAGAACTGGGAAAAATGGGTCAAGATGGGCTTCATCAAGGAACCGGTTGAGGAGAAAGAAGAGGAAGAAAAGCCCGCCGGCGAGGGTGTGCTGGACGTGCGGGAGACGCCGAAGCCGCCCAGTTATGACATACCTGTAACAATGGATAACAAGCCGTACCACCAGCCGCACCTCGAAAACTTCTTCGACGCAGTTCGCGGCAAGGCCAAGCTCAATTGCCCGGCTGAAATCGGATACGAAACGGCGGTTACGGTATTGAAGGTTAATGAGGCAGTGGCAGCCGGCAGGAAGTTAGAGTTCAAGCCGGGAGAATTTGAAGTATAAAAAAAGCTTGTTAAAAATAGAGCCTATTGTACAATTTCTTCGACGAATGATAATATATTAAGAGGAAAGGATTGACCGTACGTTGAAAAAAGGATTGATATCAACAGGCTTTTTGTGTTTTCTGGTATTGTGTCTGTCTGCCCCCACTGTTTGCTTGTCAAACGAATCAGCGGGGGCTGATACCAACCAGAAACTTCTGGGCGATGAAAGTGACGGCAGTCGGGCACATCCAATTCATCTTATTCCTCTGTTTTTTGAAAATGAAGCCGGCGAAAAAGGCGGAAAGATTACCCCCGATGACGACCCTCTTCTGCCGTTTTCGACTCGCTGGACCTGCGGGGATTGCCACAGCTACGGGATAATCAGTAAGGGCTGGCATTTTAACTCGACCGCTCCCAGTGTTGTTCCAGGCCGCGTAGGGCAGCCCTGGATATTTGTGGACGCTCGTACCGGCACCCAGCTTCCCCTTTCTTATCGTCCCTGGCCTGGGACCTTTAAGCCTGAGCAGGTAGGCCTGACAGCTCGTGAATTCACCAGTTATTTCGGCCGACATACACCCGGAGGCGGCGCAGGGGAGCTTGAAACTGAAGACCCCGACGAGATTATGCGCGAGTTTATCTCCGGCAAGCTGGAAATCAACTGTCTGAGCTGCCATAATGCCGATCCAGGCCAGGACCAGGGTGGGTCAAAAGGATACGCTGTCCAGATAGTACGTGAGAATTTCCGCTGGGCGGCAGCTGCCACTTGTGAATTTGCTACCGTCAGCGGTTCGGCCAAGTATATGAGCGACACCTATGACCCGTTCATGCCTGAGCCGCCGGAACACCCAAAGAATGTTCCGCCGACAATTACTTATCGTAAAACCGCTTTCGACCAGGATAACAACATCTCCTTTAACATAGTAAGAGAGGTCCCCGACCATCGGTGCTACTTCTGCCATTCCAACCTTTATATTGAAAAGAAAGATACGGAGAAATGGACCTCGGACGAGGATATTCACCTGAAGGCGGGTTTGAAGTGCGTTGATTGTCACCGAAACGGTATCGACCATAACATCATCAGAGGATATGACGAAGAAGCAGGCATCACGCAGAACCCGCTGGCTGCCACAAGTTCATGTGAAGGTTGTCACCTGCCGGAAGGTGAAGATGAGCCCAAGGCGGGTCGGCTCGGTGCACCGATTCCGAAACATATAGGAATCCCGACGATCCATTTCGAGAAACTTACGTGTACAGCCTGCCACAGCGGTCCCTGGCCGGGTGAAAAGACCATTCTGACTAAAACCTCCCGTGCTCACCGCCTGGGAACGATTGGTGTTAATAAATCCCACGAGGCGCTTCCACACATCATTGCCCCTGTTTTTGCCAAACAGGGCAGTATTGGCGCAGCGTACATTGGTAAACTCCTGCTCATGGAAGCCGGCAAGATAGCACCTCATAAAATGATATGGCCCGCCTACTGGGGCATTTTAGAGGACGATAAGGTAACACCGATTGACATTGAAACCGTCATGCAAACAGTTGGTGAAGTCTTTGCCGGGGTGGAACTTCCAGCTTCCGGCGATTGGCCGGATTTAAC
>JBGVTO010000029.1:0-4266 GCA_041862635.1 Phycisphaerae bacterium
AGAAATCGGAAAAAATGGTTTTGGTTACGACCCGATTTTTTTTGTGCCGCACTCGAACAAGACCGTAGCTCAGTTAACGGCTGAGGAAAAAAACGCTATCTCACACCGCGGCAACGCAATCAGAAAATTTAAACCCCTGCTCGAAGAACTACTTGGCGGCTGAAGGATAAGTTAATTGGTTAATTGGTGAGTAGTGAGTGAAACGCCGGGCTAAATTTCGATACTCGATGCTCAAAGGGTGGCAGCCTCAAGCGCAGCTTGGGGATGGCTTTTTTCGATGCTCGACGAGCATCAAGTATCGAGAATCGAGTATAATTAAAGAGGACATATTATGAGCGACATAAATCGCAGAAGTTTCCTAAAAGATTCTGTTGTGGCGGCTGCGTCACTGGCTTTTGGCCAGGGATGCAGCCAGCCTAACCAGCAAAAGCAACGTACTTCAGTTAAGGCCCGCCGGCCCAATGTGGTGGTCATAATGACAGATGACCAGCGATGGGACTGCATGAGCTGCGAAGGTCATCCTTTTCTAAAAACGCCGAACATGGACCGCATCGCCAGAGAAGGCGTGCGCTTTGCCAATATGTTCGTGACCACATCGCTTTGCTCACCGAGCCGGGCGTCGTTTTTGTCGGGACTTTATGCTCATGCTCACAAGGTAACAAACAACTTTACCGATTATCCCGCCGACCTTCCGAGCTATCCGCTCCGCTTACAGCAAAGCGGCTACGAAACGGCCTACATAGGCAAGTGGCACATGGGCGAACAAAGCGACGAGCGCCGCCCCGGTTTCGATTATTGGATTACTCACAAAGGCCAGGGCACATACTACGATACAACCTTCAACGTCAACGGAACGCGAACGGTCAAAAAGGGCTACTACACCCATCGCGTAACCGATATGGCGGTCGATTGGCTCAAGCAGGAACACAACAAGCCGTTTCTGTTGATAATGGGACATAAAGCACCACACACGCCGTTTACGCCGGAAAAGAAATACGAAAACATTTACGATGACGTTGAGATACGTTATCCCTGGACGGCGTTTAATCTTGAAGACAAACCCAAATGGATCAAGGAGCGGCTGAATACCTGGCACGGCATATACGGCCCGATATTCGGATTTCGTAAAGACTTCCCCGATACCAGCGCAGAAAGTGTGCTGAAATTCGCCGAGTTTGTCCGGGCCTATACAGCCACGATTAAGTCCTTGGATGACAGCGTCGGCAGGATTTACCAGACACTCAAAGAGGTCGGCCGGCTGGACAATACCGTCCTCATTTTCACCAGTGATAACGGCTTCTTTTTGGGTGAGCACGGGATGACCGACAAGCGGACTATGCACGAGCCAAGTATCCGCGTGCCGCTGTTAGTCAGATATCCAAAGCTTGTTCGGCCGGGCACCGTCATCGACAAAATGGTTATGAACGTTGACCTGGCACCGAGCATTCTCGATATCTGCGGCGCCGAACCACTTGAGAACATCCACGGAAGATCCTGGAAGAACCTGCTTGCCGGCCGTAAAAGCGACTGGCGCAAGTCGTTGTATTACTCGTATAACTATGAAAAGCAATTTCCATATACACCCAATGTTCGCGGCGTACGAACGGAGGAGTGGAAATATGTTCATTATCCCAACGGTGACGACAAACCTGACCTGTACAAAGCGGAACTTTACAATTTGAAGAATGACCCGCACGAAACTAAAAATCTAATCGACGACCTGAAATATGCTCATAAGATCAAGGAGCTAAAAGCTGAGCTTCACCGGCTGATGGCCCAGACAGGGGCATTGCCGGACGAAATGCCGCTATATTTAGGAATAAAAACAGAACTACCGGACGAAAAAATCAGATAAAGCCTGAAGAGAATGGCTGTATTTTAATGCCCTGATTTGTGTTTTCAGTGACCTGATTTGTTTTCTCTTGACTTTTCCGCAGCGCACCTATATTTGTCCTTTTTTAAATATGGTTGTAAAAATCACCGATAACTGATTCGTGATGAGTGAATCGTAACTATAAACCACAAACAACGAATTTTTTTATGGCAAAATCGAGCTCTTCTAAAAAATCTTTAGTAATTGTCGAATCACCTGCAAAAGCAAAGACCATAAACAGGTATCTTGGCCCGGACTTCGAGGTAAAGGCATCAATGGGACACGTGCGGGACCTGCCCTCAAAGGGTCTCAACGTTGATATAGAAAATAATTTCGAGCCGACTTACGAGATAATGCCCGGCAAGAAGCGCACCGTCATATCGCTCAAAGCCGCGGCAAAAAAATGCGACAAGCTGTATCTGGCCACCGACCTTGACCGTGAGGGCGAGGCGATCGCCTGGCATCTTGCGGAAATTCTTGGCATACCCGAAGAAAAAACCTTTCGCGTGATATTCAACGCCATAACTCAATTTACTATACAGCGTGCCTTTGCCGAGCCGGGCAAGCTCAATATGGACAAGGTGATGGCCCAGCAGGCCCGGCGAATCCTTGACAGAATCGTCGGCTATCAGATAAGCCCGCTGCTGTGGAAAAAAGTTACGCGCGGTTTATCGGCCGGTCGCGTCCAGTCCGTGGCCGTTAAAATGGTCGTCGAGAAGGAAAGGGAAATCCGCCAGTTCGAGCCTGTCGAGTACTGGCTTATACCGGCCGTGTTCACAACCGACCTGCAAAGCAACTATGGCCGGGAATGGCTTGATTTTGTTACGCCAAAATCTAAAGACGATAATCCCCCCACAATTGCCAAACAGAACAAATGGCTCATCGAGCACAACGCCTTTAAGGCCGAGTTATACAAGGTTAACGATGAAAAGTTTGAGGCATCCAATCAGGAACAGGCAGGCCGGATATATGAGGCACTGAAGGATGCGGATTTTAAGATAGCGGACATAGAAAAGAAGGAATCCCTTTCGCGCCCCGCGGCTCCCTTTATAACCTCTACAATGCAGCAGGCAGCGGCAAATCGGTTAGGCTTTACCGCGAAAAAAACCATGGCCATGGCCCAGCAGTTGTACGAGGGCATCGACCTGGGCTCGATGGGTTCTCTGGGCCTTATTACGTACATGAGAACGGACAGCACGCATCTGTCAAATGAAGCTCTCAAAGAGGTGCGAAATTATATCGGTATGCACCTCGGGCAGGATTACCTTCCCGCCAAACCGAAGATTTATGCTTCCAAAAAAGCCGCCCAGCAGGCACACGAAGCCATCCGCCCGACCGACGTTGACCTTACGCCCGTTGATATAAAGCCGTTCCTTACCGACCAGCAGTTCAAACTCTACGACCTTATCTGGCGCCGCTTCGTAGCCTGCCAGATGGAGCCGGCTAAATATAATGTAACAAATCTGAATATCGTAGCACAGACGTCACTGGGCCGATGCTGCTATAAAAGCACAGGGCGAATACTGCTCTTTGACGGCTTTACAAAAATCTGGCTGACTGCGTCAAACGAACAGCAGTTGCCGCCAATAGAAACAGGCCAAAAATTAGAGGCGGTTGATATCAAGGCCGAACAGCATTTCACAAAACCACCGGCCCGATATACCGAAGCGTCCCTTGTAAAGGCACTCGAAAAAGAAGGCGTCGGCAGACCAAGCACATACGCTGCGATAATAAGCACCATACAGGACCGTGGCTACGTCGAGAAGCAGGACAAAAGATTCTTTGCCACCGACCTCGGCGAAGTGGTTACTGACAAACTTAACGAGTACTTCCCGAAGATAATGGACATTGCTTTTACCCGCTATATGGAAGAGCAGCTTGATAAGATCGAAGAACAGCATGTAGATTGGCTTGGTGTTTTAAAAGACTTCTATAGTCCGTTCAAGCAAAGCCTTAAGACGGCGCAGGCCCAAATGAAACACGCCAAAGCCGAAATTACGCCCAGCGAATACGAATGCCCAAAGTGTGGCCGGCAGCTCGTTTACAGATTCGGCAAAAACGGCAAGTTCCTGAGCTGTTCAACATATCCGGATTGCAAATTTGCCTGTCCCTGTGACAAAGAAGGCAGAATGCTCGAAGAAAAGGTAAGCGAGCATAAATGCCAGGTCTGCGGTAAGCCGATGGTGCATAAAAACGGCAGATTCGGCCCATTCCTCGGATGCAGCGGCTATCCGGACTGCAAAACAACTCTCAAAATAGATAAGCAGGGCAACGTCCTGCCGCCAAAGCCCCCACCGGAACCAACCGGAATAAAGTGCTACAAATGCAAAGATGGTGAGCGGGTAATCAGGCAGAGCAAGAAAGGCCCCTTTTTAGGCTGTGGGAAGTTCCCG
>JBGVTO010000030.1:0-8324 GCA_041862635.1 Phycisphaerae bacterium
GGCCAGCCGAAGTTTCCACTGCCATCAGTTACTCCATCGTTCGGAACACCCTGGACGATATCCCCTGGTGCGGTGACATCAAACCCAGCCGCCTGTATCATTCCACAAAAAAGCAAGGTGCACACGACCACAACTAAATGTGACAATTTCCTGTACATGACAATCCTCCTGAGAGAATCAGAGGTGTCCAGGACCCTTTCTTCTCAAAACCCATCTGCCAGCCCAAGAACTCGCGCCCTTATTACCGCCTCTTATCGCTCGCTCAAAGTTCCTATGTGTATATTATACTCGTTGTCCTTGCCTGGAGCAAGAATATTTGCCCATTCGCCCTAAAGTTCTGGACTTAGAAATCGCATGGTATGAGAATCTTTGATTCGAAGGGCTGTAAAGTAACCTTCCCGTGTATCTTGTTGCCCTGGACATCGCAATATTTATCAGATTCCAGATCAATGCTGATCACATCCAGCGACGTATTGTAAATAATACGCGACTCCTTTCGTAGGTCTATCGTAATATCCTCGAATTGATCCAGGTAACTGAATTCTTTGGAGTTTGCGTCGCATCCGGACAGAGTACGCCATCGCTGGAGTGTCAGATCGTCCTGGACCGTTCCGCCGCTGTAACGACTCACTAAGATATGTGAGTAGCGATAGGGATTGTAGAAGTAGTTCCTGTCGGACTGGCCAAAATGCACATCATCATAATTTATCGCCAGGAAAAATGTTTTCTGTTGCGCATCCGTCGCGAACATGATGTTGTCGAGAACGACCTCATCGACAAGCTTCTCGCCCGGCTGATTGCGGCCGCTGAACCAGATCTAGGCCTCCTTGTTGCCATATAGCGTGTTGTTCTGCACGACGTTGCCGGGCGCCCAGTGAAAGAAAATGCCCGCCTTGTGAGAGTTGATGACTGTATTGTGCTCGATGATTCGATTGTTGCGCCGCGCAAATCCAATAAAAAGTTTAGCATTTCTTTTACAATCCTGACATTTCTCTTACAATTCGCTTTTTGTCCGTGTTTTATGTATATTTTTTATTGGTATGTGTTGACGCCGAACTCCATCGGCGGGCTGCCGGCTTCATACGCGCCTATATCCGGCGCGGCGCCGTTGTAATTGTCATTGAAATTCGGAATTACTATACCCGAATCCTGTTTTTGCAGGTGCCTGAAACGAAAATCCTCATAACATAATCTTTACGGAACATATTCATAAGCGCCGATGTCGGGTTACCCGTTCTTGCCCTTCTACGGGACGGAATTTGGGTCAAGCGGGTCTGTGCCGTTGGCATACTCCTCAAGGTTGGCGACGCCGTCGTTGTCCGGGTCTGCATTGGGGTCGCACGCCGCGGGGCTGCCGAAATAGTATTTCTCCAACTGGTCGAAAAGTCTGTCGCCTTCGTCATCGTAGGAGACGCCTCCCTGTCCCATTGCCTCCTTGATTTCTTCATATGTGAAGTGCTCCTCCAGCGACTGCAAGATTGAGATTTCGAGTTTGACAAGGTTCTCCGTTAACTGCGGCAGTCCGACGTCATTTCCCAAGTCGTGGCCTCGAAGTACCGTTGCCCGCCCCTTTCCAGGCGAACCTTCTGCCAGGGGACCAACCGGATTATCCGTGTAGACCGGCTCTCCAACTATCGGATCCGTATCTATTCCCCATACGGCTGTGTTATGGTAGAGATTTGTACCGACAGCAACGTCTGCTGTAACACCACCAAAGGTGGTTGACTCAAAAATGTTGTTATAGACATTCAAATTGCTTCCGTGGGTCATACCACCAAGCCTATGGCCTCCGGTGAAAACATTATGTAGGATATACACATTGCTGATATATGATGGATCAGCAGTGTATTGATGAATTCGAAACGCATTACCGCTGTCGTTGTAACCAGGCTTATAATCGAACCAGTTCCCGACTATTTAGTGGTTCTCAACATTCCCCTCAACCCCGTCGCTCCCGTTGCGCCCACGAATCAGAATGGTCTCAGTGCCACCCGTGCCGTGAAATACGTTTCCGAGCACCTTTACGTAGTCTGAACCGAATTGGATGGAGATTGCCGAATACCGGTTAAGGTGCGAGTAGAAAACATTGTTGCGCACAATCGTCCACGGGTCCTCGTCTTTCCTTTTCCATGTGCGCTTGATATCCATACCATCTTCCCATCTATGGAAAATGATTACATTTCGTTCGAAAATATGCCCGGCCCCGGCGCCATCGGTTACAATTCCATCCACATTGCCTGCCATTATGTTCTCCCGAACTGTCATTCGCGTGGCGCTGCTTCCGGCGGCAACGTCTCCTCCAGCGGTATCATCCGAAACACGAATAAAGATATTATGCTCCACGGTCAAATCATCTACACCTCCAGCGCCCACGAATATGCCTCGCGTGGCTATATCCACAAAAAACGAGCGGCGGATGGTAATTCGGCTTCCTCCACCTCTTATTATCATCCCCTCAGCGAGAGTGCTGTATCCTGGATCTCTTTCAGGGAGTCGGTTGCGCGCTAGGGAACTGTAATTCTCCCGACCGTCAATTCCTATAGGAGACGGATTGGTTACGGTAATGTTTTCAATGATTAAGTTTGAGCAGTTGTCCAGCCTGAGGGCGCAGATTCCCGACTCGCCGTCGAAGATGGACTCCAGACGACCGGCACCGCGTATGATGATAGGCTTATCCGGTGTACCGCTGACGGTGATAGTCTTTCTCCCCAGGTAACGCCCGGCTTCCAGTTGCCCAATATCCCCCGGCTGGAGGGCGTTAATAGACGAGGCCCAATCCCCGTCCTTTGGGATTACAACTACAGTGGCGGCAATTATGTAATCGGGCTTGGTTTCGGTGTCGGATCCGCCAGGACCTGTGATCGTTAAACTTACAGTATATCTTCCCAAATCATTGTAGGTATGCGAAGGATTCTGTTCCATGCTCGTCCCGCCGTCTCCAAAATCCCACTCCCAAGAGGTGATATTGCCGGATGAATTATCCGTAAAATTAACCGTGAGTGGCGGCGGACCGACGGTTACATCAGCAGTAAAATCAGCGACAGGCGCCGCAGCGGTTCCAGTACCCGTGCCAGTTCCTGTATCAGTACCGGTTCCGGTGCTTGTTCCCGTGCCGGTCCCCGTGCCTGTGCCGGTTCCCGTACCATCAATAGTAAGCGTTCCATACCCCCATGCCCCTGAGTTTCCTAGCACACTGAGTCCGCGTACATTCCAAGCACCTTCAAAATCGGCGGTGGTAAATGCTTCAGCAAAGCCTGCAGGCCCTGTCAATGTTAACAAAACCATACCGATGCTGAGCAATGCAAGCAACGGTATTGTTAATTTACGGCTTTGTTTACAAGTGAGCGATTGAGGTTGCTTGCTTGTTGTAGAAGCCAGAGCCCCTGACAGGCCAAAAGTCTTGATTAAATTAAACATATCTTGACCTCCCTTAAAGACGTGAGCCCCATGGTTTTGGTGCTTTAACAAAACAAGAGTACTATTTATCAGAACTAAAGTCAAGGCTTTTTTTGGGAAAATGAGATTGCTTCATCGCTTGACTCCTGGCAATTACAGGAGAACAAAACGCGTTTGATGCTCGTATTGCGTGTTACGAAAAAGCGTTTTCCGGCTACAAAGATAGAGCAGGGCATCTACAAAATTGGTATCGAAATTGCGCTTGATTGTATGACCGATTACATGTATATTTTTTATTGGTATGCGTTGACGCCGAACTCCATCGGCGGGCTGCCAGCTTCATGCGCGCCTACATCCGGCGCGGCGCCGTTGTAATTGTCATTGAAATTCGGGATTACCACGCCCGTGTCATACCCAAGACTGGATGGATCAAGCGCGAATTCCCCATTACCATTATCTGGGTCATATATTGGAACACCATTGATTCCGCTTCGCTCCGCGCCGGGTCTGGCATCAATGTAGCCGTTGTATAAATCATAGTCGTAGCTGCCAAGAGGATCGTGGTATGTGACATTGGTGCAGTCCTTGATGCTTGGAAGGCTTGATTTATGAATGTGTAGAATGTTATTGCGGCTCATCGTATTGAGCATCCGTCCGCCCCATCCGAGCCCTCTGCCACAGCCCAGCGGATAGTCCACACCCACTGGCGGCTCCGGCTGCAGAATCGTATTGTGAAATACATATGTCTTACCGCCGCCATTGTTGGTTTTCAGGAATCCGCCGCGCGATACCTCGTTCCAGGGCTGGATATCGTCCTTGCGCGCAACTCCCGCTACATTCCGCCAGACATACACCGGCCCCACGATCGTGGGGGCAACCGCGATTTTCACAAAGGTCCACTCGATAAAATTACCCCAGATGCGTACATTACAATTGTCATCTTCGGCTTCAATACCATCATCCCAGCAGTTCGCAATATAATTGCCGTAAATATCCGAATCACGGTTGGGGAAATTGTTATTGCCGGAACTCATACAGTCGGCGAAGTAGTGGTCGTCGTCTGAGTAAATTTCATTGTAACGGATTACGTGGTTGCCGGCGCTGTTAACATAACCTATTGATCTTGGGCCTCGCGGATGGTAACTGCCGTACTTGGCGCGATACTCACTCCAACTGTTCGTATCAGAATACGGATGATGCATTTTGTTCCGTTGAACTATGATTCGCTCAAGCTTAGTTGAAAGGGAGAATATCGCGGAACCGCGATTACCCCAGCCGTCATCTTCTATACTGCTGAAGTCCGATATGTCACACCGCTCAATGACCACGTCATGGCAATCATAGAGCCGTATCCCATAACTTTTCGCTCCTTTCAGGTTTAGTCCCCGTATGATTATGTAGGATGCGTTAACCGTGATGCAGTAATCCTGATTGTGGTCAACATCAATAACTGCGCCACCGGCCGAAGCCGTGTAGAGAATATAGCCGTCAGGTGAGCCAGATTCGGTTATCTCAAGAGTCTGATTAGTCGTCCCGGCAGGAAGATATACAGTTTTAGCTATCGGAAAATCTTCGCTCCATGTTTCAGCTATGAGTTCTTCCTCAGTACCGGTATTTAATAATTCCAATTTGATCTCGTATACCGTCCCAGGATCTAAATTAACGATACTACCGCGATATCCTGCGGGATATCCGCCGACTCCTCTGTCATCATACCATAGTGGCAGGGCCTCTTTCCAACCAGTTGAACCATCAGAACGATAGTGCACCTGACAGACATTATCACTACTGCCATCTTGAGGGCTCCAGTAAACTCCTATACAGTGAAATGTCGATACGGCTGAAGGATCGGGCTTACCGGTGGGAACGAAGAAGCTCCAGACCCTGCCTTTATGTTTGGTCACACCGTCGGTTTCCACTTCATCGATGCGCCAGTAATAAGTCGTGTCGGGAACGAGACCGTCCGGATAGGGACATCCGGGCAGGCCGACAAGGAAATCATTCGAGGGTTGATTGCCCTGGAAGGTGCCGCCTGTGCCGGCATTCACATCGTCAAAATTCTCGCCGAAGTACACATCGTGCGAGGCCACAAAACCTCCCGGCGACCAGTTCAAACTTACCCACGTATCCCGAATTATAGCACCATTAGCCGGACTTGGATTAGAGGCTGTGCTAGGAACAAATATCTTGGCATTTCGATAATCCTCATCGGTGGGCACGTAGTTACTACGATCTGCCCACATGAAGACATCCCAGAACACGGTCGAATTCCCTTGCCTGTGAAAGATGTACATCGTGTTCTCGCCATCTTGAAGTTTTTTGGTATGACCCTCCTCGTGACCAGCTCTGGCCCATCCCCAGGGAGGCCCGACACTTTCTTCTAAAATTCGGTCATCATCATTAACGAATGGTGGTTCCCCGGTATCTCCTGGGAAGGGGGGGCCAGTGGGAATCTCTGCGTCACCTGGGTCTCCTTCCACGAGCATATAATCCGACCGATTGTCCGGATTCAAAACACGCCCCCAAAAGTACCACGTACCTCCCTTGCCACCGGCTGCACTGATATCGAATGTCCAGCGAATCATGCCACCGGCGCCTCCTGACCGGGTAATTGCTTGACCGAACGCGCCATCCGCGTCAACAACCGGGTAAAACTGATCCGTGTCGGGATTGCGTTCATCGTAATCCTCGACTTCAAACCAGATCTGGTGCCCACCTGCGTAGTTGGAGATTTTGAAGTTTTTTACAGCATAGACCGGCATTGCTAATAACAACAAAATGACGAAAATACCGAATAAAATTTGTTTTTTACACATAATAGTCCTCCTCAAAAATGTTTGATAACAACTTCTCCTCTCACTACATTTCTGCTCTGAGGTTAATTCAGGACAGCCACTGTCTTCCACCTCGTTTTATGTGCACTGTCCGCAAGCCATTACTGAGCAGCATAAATCTAAGATGTCTCGCATCGTTGCCTGCTAATAACAAATCTACACGATTGAAGGGGGATTGTCAAGAGAAAAACAGAAAACTACAAGACATTTGTTGGTTGTGCAGAGCCGAGGAATAAAATTACGCCGGCCAACACTGCGACCAAAACGATAATTGCAGAACAGCGATTCATAGCAACCTCCCTCAAAAATTCAATGCTGTAAACGAGTCAAGTACAGCGGTCCTTCAACGCTTTCGTGCCTTTTTCACCGGCGTATCAGAGCATAGGGAGCAATCCTCAAGACTCGAGGACCCCGACAGCTTCTTCTACGCTTGCGCCCTTATGTACCATTTTGCTGAGGGCCTGGACCATTTTAGTCGGGTCTTTGTGCTGGAAGGCGTTTCTGCCGATAGATAGACCGGCGGCACCAGCTGCCAGTGCGCCCTCGACCATCTTGAAGATGTCTTCGTCACTGTCCATTTTCGGGCCGCCTGCAATCACCACCGGCACGGGACAGCCCTGAACTACTTCGGTGAAACTTTCAACGCTGCCGGTATAGACTACCTTAACGATATCTGCGCCAAGCTCGGCCCCGACCCTCGCGGCGTGCTTGACGTTATTGACGTCGTATTCGTCTTTGATTTTCGTGCCGCGAGTGTACATCATCGCAACGAGCGGCATCTGCCAGACCATACATCGCTCACTGATCTGGCCCAATTGCCACAGCATTTCTTTGTCAGTCTCGGCACCAAGATTTATGTGGACAGAAACAGCGTCGGCACCGAGCTTGATTGCCTCTTCAACAGTGCAGACCAGCTCCTTTGCATTGGGGTCGGGACTTAGTGACGTACCGCCGGAAAGGTGAATAATCAGTCCGACGTCCTTACCAGCGCCTCTGTGACCTGCACGAACAACTCCTTTGTGCATTAGAATAGCATTTGCGCCGCCGGCTACGACATTACTGATGGCTTTCCGCATGTCCGCGAGGCCCTCAATAGGGCCGACCGTGACGCCGTGGTCCATCGGAATGATTACCGTCCTGCGGGAATTGCGGTCGATTATTCTTTCGAGTCTTATCTTCTTGCCTATCATTGTCAAATCTCCAAATTCTCGTCATTGAGAACTCGCTTTTGATGGACGAAACAAGCTCGCCCTTCACTTTATTTATAAAATCTACCCAAAGCTGCTCGAAAGGCAAGGAAAAAAACGACAGGAGGAATATTCAATATCGAACAAGGAATGTCGAATTACGAAAGACGGACAGAGGACGGTGTTAGTTAATTGGTTAATTGGTGATTAGTTAATTTAAAAACAGAAGACAGAGGTCAGAAGAAAAAGGCGGAGGACGGGGTACGGAAGACGGACAGAGGGAATATCGAATATCGAACAAAGAATGTCGAATGATGAAGGACAGGGGACAGAGAATGTCTACTAACGACGAACGAATACCGAATTATGAGAGGACGCTATTCCTGGGTTTCGCGCATTTGCTCGTAAAACTCGGCGAATTTGTCCCTGTCGTCGGTTTTTCGATATGCTATCGCAGAGCGAGGATGCTCGTTTAATATTCCTGTGACCATATAGGGAATTATATAGCCCCACTCGATTTCCTGACGCATAGGTATCATGTAGTCCTGTATGACCTTTAGAATCGGCGTCAGATTGAATTTTGGATTTTTCAGGAAACCGATTAAGAGTTCGAGGCAGCAATTGCCGGGGCCTCTGCCGATGCCGAACAATGAGCCGTCCACAAAATTGGCGTCGTGAATGATACCTTCAATAGTGTTGGCGTATGCAAGCTGCTGCTGATTGTGACAATGTATCCCTATTTCTTTGCCGGGCAGATGCTCTCTATAAAGTTTAACGAGATATTCTATCTGCTCGCAGTACAATGCGCCAAAACTATCGACAACATAAACCACATCGACAGGTGTTTTTGCTAATTGGTCGAGGGATTCGACGAGGTCCGGCTCTATTTCTTTGGAGACCGCCATAA
>JBGVTO010000031.1:0-7142 GCA_041862635.1 Phycisphaerae bacterium
CCTGAGTCTCGGCAGGGCGGCAACGCTGCTCAGTTCCCAAATAATCCCATAGCTGATACTGAGATGGATCCCCTTTACCAAACGGTCATCTGGGGCGTAAAAGCATATCGGCTGAAAGTGCCGAACGGCTCTTATACCGTAACACTCAAGTTTTGTGAGCCCCACTACAACGCCGCTAGCAAACGAGTCTTTGGTGTTAAGCTGCAGAACAGGGCAGTTATTGGCAAGCTGGACATCTTCGCTGAGGTCGGCAGGAACAGGGCACTGGATTACACATTCGAGGGTGTGAAGGTAGCTGACGGCCTGTTGAACATCGACTTTGTGAACGTAGTAGAGTTTCCGTGCATCGCTGCTTTTGTTGTGCAGGGCCGGGATATTACAAGGAAAATCAACTGTGGCGGAACGGCTTACAAAGACTACCAGGCCGACCTGCCGGCTTCGGATTTCGATAACAGACCGCGAGACCTGCCGGTGGACGATTTCTACGCCGACTGGGCCGTGACACAATTTGGGCCCGAAGTGGTTAAACCATTCGCTAAGTTATTCGCGAGCCTCGATGGAGGACCAACGGCAGCAGACGGAGGCCAGCGAGCCGCTAACCTGCCGCGCCCATCTACCTGGGTCAAAGGCCCCGGAGGCATCAAACCTGACGAAAGACCATGGGAACAGGTAAGCAAGGAATATGATTTTGTAGACAAAATGGCCAAACTGCGACCGCAGGTCAAGGGAGCGGGCAATCTGGAGCGGTTCGACTACTGGCTGAACAACTTCCGTTATCTGCGGGCGGTCGGAAAGGTCAACTGCACCTGGGCAGAATTCAATGCAGCAATGAAGAAGGTCAAAGAGCAGAAGAGCACCGATGAACAGAAGCGATTAGCCCGTCAGCTCCCCCTGCCGCTCAGGAAAAAGCTGGTTGCTGAGGCTGCTGAAGTTCACCGGTATTTATTGGCGACCGTTACAACGAATGGGGCAATGGGTAATGTAACCAACTGGCAGCAACATATAATGCCGACACTACTAACTGAGCCAGGGCAGGAGCTGGCCAAAATTCTTGGCGAAGATTTGCCAGCTGACGCAATACCTTCGAACAAATACGCTGGCCCATTGCGAATATTTTTACCGACCGTGCGCACCAGTCTGAACATCGGCGAGGACTTAAAGCTTAAGATAATCATCCTGGCCCAGAATCCGCCCAAAGATACAGCCTTGTACTGGCGACCAATGGGTAAGGGCAATTATAACAGAATTACTCTCACACATATCGCACGTGGAGTATATTCTGTTAAGATTCCTGCCAACAGGATTAAAACCGATCTGGAGTATTACGTCGTGGCCATCTCAACTGACGGTCGGCAGGTTTCTTTTCCTGCGACTGCACCGCATATCAATCAAACGGTAGTGGTCAGTGGTGAGAATAAGTGAACTAAAGTTAGGAGTGCCTAAAGTGCCTGAAATAGGGATATCAGTGTATCAGGAAATCAGGAAGCAAGTTATCAGTATATCAGGGTATCAGGAAAAGACAAATTCATGCTGTGCATTTATGCTGTGCATTTATCCTGATAACCTGGTATTCTGATAGCCACTACCTGGTAACCTGATGGCCTGATAGCCGGAATAATTAACTCACTTTAGGCACTTTCCTGATAACCGATTAACTGGCATTATTAACAAAGAGAGATTAAGATGAGCAAATTCGATTACACTCGTCGTCATTTACTCAAGACTATAGGTTTTGGAGCTGCGGCTTTTGCCATTCAGAATCACGTTAGTATTGTAAAACTCTTTGCCGACGAAACTAAAGTTGAAAAATCCAATTTCGTTTTCATTCTTGTTGATGACTTAGGCTGGATGGACACCGGCTGTTACGGCAGGGACCCCGCCTTGCGGGAACCCAGCAAGTTCTACGAGACGCCGAATATCGACAGACTTGCCGCTGAAGGTATGCGGTTCACCGATGCTTATGCCGCCTGTGCAGTCTGCTCGCCGACCAGGGCGGCCGTAATGACAGGACGCTATCCGGCTCGCCTCGGCGTTACCGACTGGATTCGCGCCCGCTTCCAGGGAGGTAAAATTCCCGCAGACAAGAAGAACCCTACAGAATATGTCGGCGGCAAAAACAAGAGGCTGCTATGCCCACCCAATGCACTCTGGATGGAGCTTGAAGAAATCACCATTGCCGAAGCACTCAAATCGGCGGGATATACTTCGTGCCACATCGGAAAGTGGCACCTTGGTGCGGACGACTGGTACCCGGACAGGCAGGGCTTTGATTTCAACATCGGCGGCTGCGACTTCGGCCAGCCACCGAACTATTTCGACCCGTATTCCCGAAAGGGCCAGGGACCAATCCCAACACTAAACCCTCGTCGCAAGGGTGAGTATCTGACCGACCGCGAAGCTGATGAAGCGGTTAAATTCATCCGCCAATATAAGGACAAACCGTTTTTCCTTTATATGGCTCACTATGCCGTCCATACACCCATTCAGGGCAAAGCCGACCTGGTCGCCAAATATAAGGCTAAAAAACCCACAAACCAGAAGAATCCGACATACGCAGCGATGGTTGAAAGCGTAGACGACGCCGTGGGTAAGATTTGTTCGGCGCTCGAAGAACTTAACCTGGCCGAGAGGACAATCATCTTCTTCACCAGTGACAACGGCGGCCTTATGGGTGTAACGAACAACGCCCCATTGCGTGCAGGTAAGGGTTATCCATATGAAGGTGGTATCCGCGAGCCTTTGATAGTGCGATGGCCGAAGGTCATTAAACCCGGAACAGTCAGCCATGAACCGGTAACCAGCGTTGATTACTTTCCGACCATTTGCCAAGCCGCCGGTGTTCAGCTGCCGCGCGACCGTGACATCGACGGCGTCTCGATTCTTGACCATCTAAGAACAAACGGCATCCAAAAGCTGAATCGTGATGCGCTCTTCTGGCACTTCCCACACTATCGCGGCAACATTGTGCCCTATAGCATCATTCGAGAAGGTAACTGGAAGCTTATCAAAAGATATGATACTTCGGCAAGCTCAGTAGAGCCAGGCAAAACTTTTGAATTGTATAACCTAAAGGGAGATTTATCTGAAAGCAACGACCTCTCAGAGGTGCTGCCAGCAAAAGTCAGGCGTCTCAATGCCAAATTAACCAGATGGCTGCGAATTACGCGCGCCAAATTGCCCAGACCGAATCCGGACTATGACCTGGATACCAATCCGCAAAAAAGCAAAAGCAGAAAAAGGTAAAGGAAAAACAGAATAAAACCTCAGCAAAAGGAGATTACATTATGAATCGACGGAATTTTCTAAAAGCTATTGGTATAAGCGCTGTCTCTCTAACGCTGCCGGGATGTACGAACGCCTCTGGGCAGGTTGCCGGTAATGGCACTCGGCCCAACATCCTGTGGATTCTGTCAGAGGACATCAGCCCCGACCTGAGCTGCTATGGCACACCCGCAGTGAAGACTCCGAACCTTGATAAGCTGGCTGAGCAAGGTATTCGCTTTACCAACGCGTATACTACCAGCCCGGTCTGTTCACCCAGTCGTTCGGCAATGATTACGGGGATGTATCAGACCTCTGTAGGCGCCCACAATCATCGCAGCCATCGCGACGACGGTTACACCCTGCCCGAACCGGTGCGGCTGATAACCGAGTACTTCCGCCAGGCCGGGTACTTCACAGCCAACGTCAAGACAGCCGCGCTAGGTGTGCGAGGCTCAGGCAAGACTGATTTCAACTTTAAGTTCAGTAATGCCTTTGACGGCAGCGACTGGAACCAGCGCCAGCCCGGCCAGCCGTTCTTCGCACAGCTATCCATCAGTATGACACACCGCGGCGGACACTGGAAGGACTTAGACAAAAAGCTCGACAATCCGGTTGACCCGGCCAAGGTCAAGCTGCCGCCTTACTACCCCGACCACCCCATTGCACGCCAGGACTGGGCAACATACCTGAACTCCATCCAGATGATGGATCAGTATGTCGGCAAAATTCTAAAACGCCTCGACGATGAAGGACTGACGAACAATACCATAGTCATTTTCATTGGCGACCACGGCCGCTGCCACGTCCGCGGCAAGCAGTGGCTTTACGACGGCGGCATCCATATCCCGTTGATTATTCGCTGGCCGGGTAAACTAAAAGCCGGGCAGCTCTGCGACAACTTCGTCAGTGCAATCGACATCTCGGCGACGGCGCTGAAAATCGCCGGCGTAAAACTACCAAAACATATTGAAGGAAAGGTCTTTCTTGCACCTGATACCCGGGGCCTAAAGGGCACCTGGAAACCCGTAAACAAACGAGACTATATCATTGCCGCCCGCGACCGCTGTGACGAGACCATCGACCGCATCCGCTGTGTCAGGACAAAACAATTCAAATACATCCGCAACTTTATGCCCGAGCGGCCATATACACAGACAAATGCTTATAAAGAACGCTCCTACCCGATGTTGAATCTTATGAAGGAGCTTCACGCCGAGGGCAAGCTCACCCCTGTTCAGGCCCTCTTTATGGCGCCGCGAAAACCGGATGAGGAGCTCTACGACATCCAAAAGGACCCGTATGAGATTCACAACCTTGCGACCTCGCCGAAACATCAACAGACACTGAAAAAAATGCGGAGGATCCTGGAAAAGTGGATAGAGGACACTTCCGACATGGGCCGGTTCCCAGAAAAGAAAAGCTCCATAACGCCGCGAGACAGAGAAAGAATATACGGAGAAGGACTCAACTCTACAGGAACCCAATGAAAATCCCACACAAAAAACAGGACACAGCAAAGTGCTTTGGGGTTACGAGATAACGGTGCGAGTATTATTTTAGGCCGTGTCCAGCTCTATGATTTCGGTTCCCTGCCAGGGCCTTGCTACATAAACATCACAATCCAGACCGAACCTGTCTTTGTAGGCCTTGCGTACTCCTTGACTTATTTTTTCTGTTGTCTCAGGTCTGGCCATCGCTACAACCGACCCGCCGAAACCGCCGCCACTAATTCTTGCACCGTAGGCCCCGTCGCAACCACAAATTTGCTCAACCAGAAAATCCGTCTGCTCGCACGATATCTCGTACAAATCTCTCGCCGAGCTATGAGATTCGGACATCAACTTGCCGAACTTGGCTATATCGTTTCGGCTCAGAGCTTCAGCCGCAGCTAAAACTCTGGCGTTTTCACCTATTACATGGCTGGCACGAGAAAATGCCACTGAATCCAATTCGTCTTTTACCGCCTCCAGCATAGACTCGTCTGCATCGCGAAGTGCCTTGACCTGTGGATACTTCTTCGCCAGAACAGCACAGGCGGACTCGCACTGCTGACGGCGCTTACCGTATTCGCCGCCTCCAACCTCGTGCTTAACTTTACTATCGAAAATCATTATGCTGCTGATGCTGCCCTCGAAAGGTAAACACTCAATGCCAAGGTCTCGGCAGTCGAGGAATACAGCCTTGTCTTTTCTGCCCATTATCGAAACAATCTGGTCCATTATACCACACGGGCTGTTTGCGTAGGTATTCTCCGCTTTTTGACATATTTGAGCAAGCCGTATCGGTTCTATCTCGCATCCAGGCCCCGACAGATGCATCATTGCTTTGCCTATTGATACTTCCAGGGCCGCCGAGCTGCTTAGGCCCGCCCCGACAGGTACGTCGCAGGCAATGTAAAGATTTGCACCTTTCAAGGCAAGATCATCCTGCAGCAGTAAAGCTACTACTCCCCTGGCGTAATTAGCCCATCGGCAATCATCTACAGGTTCCAAATCATTGGTTAATACAAATTCGTGTTTTTCTTTGACCCATTCCGAATAAAGACAGACCTTGTCATCTCTTCGTTTCGACACCGCCACCAGGCAGGATTTGTCTATTGCAGCAGCGATTATGAAACCCTCATTGTAATCCGTATGACCGCCGATCAGCTCAACCCGCCCACAAGCTCGACTAATAAAAGCAGGCCTTTGACCGGCATAAACATCCGCAAAGTTTCCCAAAATATTGTTAATTAAAGAATCACAACCATCACACATTCAAATATCTCAAAAAAAAGAATTATCATTTGTCAGGCGCTAGATGTGAGGAGCACACAGGGAAATACGATATATAATATTAGTTTCACTTTAACTTGATAGGCACGCCTTTATCGCGAGATGTTGTTACGAATGACTTTATCTCTTCCAGGAGTAGTTGCAATTGCTGAGTATTTTCAAGCAGTCTTTCGTAAAATCGTCCATCGTTAATGAGCTTGGCAGCACTGCCCTGGCCGTTGTTTACCTTCTCCAAAATTTGCCGCAATCCCGCTGCCGCTTTACCTATTTCTTCGCCCGTATCGACCATCGCAGCAACAAGCTCTTCTGCTTTGGCATCTGCATTTGTCAAAGTTGTTGTCCCGGCAGCGGCAAATTTCCGGAATTCTTCTATCGTTTGCTTGGCCTGCTGCATCGTTTCCGTAGCTTGCTGTGACGCATCAGCCAAATTAGCCAGCATTTTCTGAAGATTTTCTTTATTGCTGGGCAGGCCGATGATATCGTTGGCGTTACTAATAAATGTTCTAAGGCCCTCAGCCACTTCATCCAGTTTTTTCTGGCTCTCTTCCGGAAAAAACTCGCTGGTCATACCGGTCGAGCCCTGCAGCCATATTTTGTCCACCAAAAATATTGTTTCCGGACGGTTCGGGTCAAGCGACACCGCAGGCTTATCAGGGTGTTGTTTAAGTTCGATATAACTACTCCCTAACCCTCGCGTCATCAGTTTTACCTCGATATTGGAGGGAATTTTATCGTACTTTTTGTCAATACTAAGAACAACCACCGTTTGATAATACTCTAAGCCGCTCACCATATCCCTTCGTATCTTCGGAGACATAACCTTTGTTACTCGACCGATTTGATAGCCACAAAAGCGCACGGGCGTGTCCGTCTGTGCTCCCGGTGCTGTCGGGAACTGAACGAAAACCTCAAAAGAGCCCATCTTGGTAACAACAGATGGCAAATCGCCGAACTTAAAAATAAGCCACACGAGCGCACATATACCTATTATCACAAAAACGCCCACAATCATATTGCGTCTTCTTTGGGTGGTCTCATAGTCACTCACTATTTACTCCCTTTCAAATCACTGCGGCCTTCCAGAAACAGCTCCCTTATGGCACG
>JBGVTO010000032.1:0-15872 GCA_041862635.1 Phycisphaerae bacterium
TCTGAATGCCCGATTTCGATTTTAGAAGCCGTTTTAAAGGCCAAAATCGCCAAGTGAGTCCTGTCGAAGATAGCCTTGCTCCGGATAAGGATTTGATTATGGAGCAGATTCTTGAAAATATCAACACTACGCCTATTGGTCAGGTGTTAAAAAAGATAGCTTCTCTGCCTGAGGTCCGTATAGAGAAAGTTCTCGACGTCCGTCAGCAGCTTACAGAAGGGAAATACGATTTCAACGAGCATCTGGATGTTGCTCTCGATAAGGTTCTTGAGGACCTTACTGCATAGGGGGGCTTTTTTGCGCCAAGTCTGATAGACAATTGAGGGGTGGTTGAGTCTCAACGGGTGTATGGTTAGTAGTGTATTTATGTCCGGCTTTTTTGTCTTTAGATTCCTATTTTGCGATGTACTGTAAAATGGATTTCTTTTAACTACGAGACTATTTCAGGAATGTCATCGTCCGGCTCATCGAGCTCGATTGGTTTGTAGCCGGGCTGCTTTGATTTTTCCATCTCTTCTTTGAAAGCGGCAGTAACTCTTTCCTGAATTCTTTTCCTGCATTCGGCATTTATCGGATGGGCGATATCGGCGTGCAGCTTCATTCTGCCTTTGAAGTTCTTTTTTGCCCTGTTTTCTTGGAGAGCCCCTCCGCAGTTGTTACAATATTTGGCTCTGAGATGGTTTTTGCCTCCGCACTTTTCACAGTGGTCGCTCATTTTCCTGGATGGCATAGCGACGAAGTAACCATTCGTACCTTCGATGACCTTGATGTCGCGAACCACAAACTCATTGTCCATCGTTATTGAGCAAAAAGCTTTTAGCCTGTCATCTTTGTTGCTAACCAATTTGACTCTGACCTCAGTGATTTTCATTTTCTTTGCCTCACTTAAAAGTTTACCATCTATTGCTACTGGCGATGATGCTTTTGCAACCGATTTTTTCTTTAAGTTTGTGTTTGTATTCCCTGGCTATCTCTTCATCTCCGCTCTCGACGATAAAAAACAATGTTGGACCGCTACCACTCAGGCAGCAGGGCCCGATACCCAACGATTCAATTTTTTCTTTCAGTTCGGCGAGACCTCCCACCAAACTGAAACTGCTTTTCCACAGCATATTTGCGCACATCTTTACTACTAAATCAATCCTGTTTTTTTTGATATAGGTGTTTATTTGAGCGCTGAGCTTTTCATAGAGGGATTGGTCGTGTTCGTAATTGGCATAAACCTCTTTGGTAGAAACACTTACGTCTGGTAATATCAAAATAGCAAGAAAGTTAAAAATTTTTTCAAAATTTTTTATTTTTTCGCCTTTTCCTGTACAAAACGTCAATGGCCCACCCAAAAAGAAGGCCACATCGCTTCCCAATTGGGGCGCCAGCCTAGTGAGCCGGCGATTGGGAAGTTGTAACTTCAGGTATTGGTTAAGCCCAATAAGAGTTGCCGCTGCATCGCTGCTTGCTGAGCCGAGCCCTGAGCCGGCGGGGATATTCTTTGTCAGGGTGATTTTGATGTCGGCCGAAATACCCTGATTTTCAAGGAGCATTTTGGCAGCCTGGTAGATGAGATTCTCGTGACCTTCCGGCGCCCAGTGCGGGCCTTGGCAGACAAGCTTGATGCCCTGCTTTTGGCCCGGCTCAATGAGGATTTCATCGTACCAGTTAATCTTGGCCATTATCGTTTCCAATTCGTGGAAACCATCCGGACACTTGCCGGCTACAAGCAGAGACAAATTGATTTTGGCAGGCGCCCTTACTAATAATCCGTTGCCGACGGTTTCAATTTGTTCTTTATCAACCATAGCTGTTCGTTGACAGTATAACAGATTCGACGCATTTTTAAATAGTACCGAGCAGCATAAGTGCACTGGAGCACATATGTGCGAGCAAGGTGGCTAAGAGGATATTATAAAGAAGTTTTCCGCTGTTCTAAAATCTCCAGAGAAGTCGCATAGCAATCGCATCAGCCGAGGCGGTATGCTGATACTCGATGCTGTAGGAAATATTTTTTGTGGCATCAATTTTAGCGCCGATATATGTTCCGAGCTCTGAAGCCTGGTCGATATCATACGAGCTGTCCAAATCGTATCCAATCTTAGGTATACTCGTAGTAGATGCACTACCTTTTAGGTCGAGTTTGCCGTCCATGAAGTGGAAAAATCCTCCGCCGTAGAGCGAGATACCCTTGGTTAGCTCATAGGTCGGGCCCAGCGCAATTTGGAGCTCCTGTATGTTTAGCCTGCCTGACATCAGCATCGGATATGAGATACCGCCGACCACAGTCGTCAGGGGCAGCGAATCAAACTCGGACTCCGCCCAGCTATATTGAGCCAGCGCACTCAATTGCAAAGCATCCTTTTCGTAAAGAGTTACCCCTGTACGGAAACCAAAGCTAAAATGTGTATCACCGTCATCTTTCCATTCGGCATCTGCTGCACCCAAACGTAAGAATGCCTCCAGGTTGTCGGTAATACCATAACCAAGATTAGCGTAAGCCTTCTGCACTTCAACGCCGTCAAGACTGAGACTCTGTTTTTGAGATTGGATGCCGATAAGATCCCCACTGGTAAGGTTATAAATCGTCAAGATGCTTCTGCCTTTTGCTTCGAAATCCATTTCGCTGAAAGAATAATCGGCCCCGATACAGAATTGTCCCCTTTTTAGTTTGTCTGCCGGAGAGCCTATCGGATCCAGGGCGAAGGTGACCGAACAGCAAAAGCACAGCACTACAATTGCAACGGCTAATAGTGGTTTTTTCACTTGAACAAACACCCCCCCTGAAAATATGCAGTCATTAACAACCCCAATTAATTAAAAACCATTATACAATATTAACGATATCTTGTCAAGATTTATTTAATCGTCCGATAAAAGATGTTAGGCTATAAGAACCTGTATTCATAAGCACTTATAAACATCAATCCAGATAATATAGCTACAAAAAGAAGTCTTGTTTTATATGCCGGGACGACTTTTTAATTGAGAATATGGGACCTGGAGTGTAGGATTTGAGATTGCTTCGCGGAGTCTATGCTTGAGCGCAGCGAAGGACTCAGAATGACTTTTGGGTATCTTGAATATCGAACAAGGAATGTCGAAGTAAGAAGTTAAGATTGTCACGGCGTGCGGAGCAGGCGTTGCGATGAGGATGAATTATGTTGAGCTATGGACGGAAAGGAGATTGAGATGGGAAAAAGTAAGAGCAAAGCGGCAAAGATGCGTGTTCCTAAAAGGAATCGGCAGCTTTTTGAGCAGATAATTGAGCTGATAGAGGCATTCTGCGATGCTCACCTCAATGAGGACTATAAGGAGCTTTGCGTGGAGATGGCGGCGTTGCTTTATGCATCTGATTTGGCCGGCACAAGGGAAAAGCCGGCCGGCTGGGCCAGCGGTATAGTCCATGCCCTTGGCTGGGTGAACTGCCTTTACGACCCGACAATGTCGCCTCACATAACTCCCAGAGAGATAGCAGAGGAATTCGGCGTCTCCCAGGGGACAATGTTAGCGAAATCAAAAATAGTCCGTGATGGGCTTGAGATAATGCCGCTGGACCCGTACTGGTGCATTTCAATTGAGCCTGAGGACAATCCGATGGTCTGGATGGTTGATATCGGCGGGATTATGATGGATGTTCGCTATGCCCCGCGGAAGATGCAGGAACAGGCGTATGAGATGGGACTGATACCATTCATTCCTGCTGATAAACAAGAGCCGGAACCAGAATCCGGCACAGGAGCAAAAATCATAGAATTTCCTTCTAAACAGAGCGAGACTTCTATGCTAACAACGCCTCAGAAGTCAAAAGACGGTGAGCCTACTCTATTCGAGGAACTGGAGAAACAAGGGATATCGGATGCCGAATAACGAAGTGATAAGTAACGAATTGAGTGACCAGCGACCTGCGGTGAGTGATAAGACTGTTGCATGGTGGCACTGGCACAGGCAGTTGTATAACTGGGTGGTTCACTGGGCAGATACGCGCTATGGGATGGCGGCGCTTATTGTGCTTGCCTTGACCGAGCCGATATGCGTGCCGATTCCAGCGGATGTTCTGGTAATAGGGCTTTGTCTGGGTAAGCCGAAGCGTTCACTGAGATACGGCCTGACCTGTGCGTTATTCTCTGTTCTTGGGGGGACGATTGCCTTTTCTCTGGGTCTGGCTATCGGGCCGGAACGCGTAGTGGATTTTTTCAATACTATTGGTCTTGGCTCAAAGGCGCAATTAGCTCTTGACCTTTATACCAAATACGATTTCTGGGCCATTGCCATCTCAGCGCTGACGCCGGTGCCCTATATGATTTTCAGCTGGGTTGGGGGGATGGCGGAAGTTTCTCTGCTGAAATTTGTAACGATAAGTATCGTATTCCGCACGATGAGATTTGGAGGGGAGGCGTTACTTTTCTTTTTTCTCGGAGAAGAAGCACGGCGATTGATAGAAAAATATTTCAACATTGCCACAATTGTTGTTATTATATTGTTGGCTGTTGTGGTTTATGTTATAAGGTTGTTGGGCCGAATGTTTAGCGGCTAAAAAAATGAACGATGCCCAAAAACAAACACTTCTGAAGGTCGCGCGCGATACCGTTGAGGCGGTTATTAAGCGGGAGCCGACTGAGGCGCCCCAATCGGACGACCCTGAGCTGAACGCCCCCTGCGGTTGCTTTGTGACATTGAAAAATCAGGGCCGATTGCGGGGATGTATCGGCCAATTCACTTCGGACAGTCCTTTGATTGAATTGGTTGGGCAGATGGCAAAGTCCTCGGCGACCGGCGACCCGCGTTTTTTTGCTGACCCGATAAGCATCAGTGAGTTAGACCAGCTTGATGTCGAGGTATCGGTTCTCTCGCCTTTGCAGCGAACGGACGAGCCGTTAAGTCTGCGATTAGGCGTTGACGGCATCTATATAAAAAGGGGACATACGTCGGGCTGCTTTTTGCCTCAGGTTGCTACCGAAACCGGGTGGAGCAAGGAGGAGTTTCTTTCGTACTGCTGCGCACACAAAGCCGGTCTGCCTCCTGATGCCTGGCGAGAGCCGGAGACAGAAGTCTATCTGTTCACCGCTGATGTATTCGGAGCGGAGTTCAAAGAGATATAGTTCTCTGTTTCGTTACTTGTCCATTTCGTTGCCCACCACATAGCCGCCCCCTGCCCCAATGAGTCCTCCAACTACCAATCCTCCACTCCCACCTGTCACGCCCCCTATCACTGCACCACCAATCCCCCCAATCGCGGCACCCGTTTGGGCACTGTCTGCGCAGCCGTTCATAAGGAGCAAACAGATGCAAAGAAATGCTAACGTCAAGACCATTACTATCCTGCCTTTCATTTTATACCTCCATCTTGAACAATAATCCGGAATTTTTCATATACACCAATAATCAATACAGTTAAGCCTCTAAGTTTGATTAGGTTATCAAAACCATTGTAAAATTGCAATTGTTTTGGTTCTTTTCGTGTAGTTTTTCTGTCATCTGTAACATCGCTTAGGGGAGTTTTCGGCTGACGCCTGGCGAGAGCCGGAAACAGAAGTCTATTTTTGTATCGCAGACGTGTTTGGGGTGGGATTCGGGGATATATAGCTTTCAATTACTACAGGCGTTTATAATTGAGCAGCAAGTGGGACCGTCCGGCCCCACTTGCAGTTTTTTCTCGAACTAATCCTTATTGTCATCTTTTACGGGTTCACCGGCCCCCATTTTTATGACCTTGCCGTCGGATAGAGTGAAGCTGTCCTCGTAAAAGCGGTGCATAACACCGTTAATTTCGATCTCTTTTATGAAGGTCCTTTCGAACTTGCCGGCTTTTCTTAATTCATTAATTTCATCGAACTGCTTTTTCAGCAGCTTGTTTTTCTCAACATCCGTCAGCGCCATAAATTCAGGGTCTGCACCGCCAAAATGAATTTTCTTGCCGTTGGAAAGGGTAACCATCCAAACTCCAGGTTCCACCTCTTCAGCTTTGCCCTCTGCGCAGAGTTTCCGTATTTCTTCGGCCATTTCCATAGCTTCCTTCTCGCTCAAGTCGGCACTACCAGAAAATCCCCCCATTACCCCATAACCTGCAACTCTACCTTCATAACCTCCTTCAGACTCTGTAATATCTTCAGGCTCGGGATAAATGAATGTAGCCTTAAATGTTATGTAACATTTTTCTACGAGTTTGGTGGCGCCGTAACTCAAAGGCATCAAAAGAAGGATTGCGATCGCTACTGTGGCTGCTACTCGCCAAGGTGAGATTGAATCGTTGGCAGGAGCAAACCATCTGCGTATGACTGTGACACGTTTTTTAATCTCTCCGGCAGCGACGTCTTCCTGCAATCTATTCAGCAAACCGTCCGGTGTCGCCGGCTTTGGAGCAGACTTGAGACATTTCTCGATTTTCTTTTGCGTATTCATAATGATTCTCCTTTTGCGATTGGAATTGTTTGTTTTTGGTTAAATCCAGCTTCTTGGACACCTAACTTAACTCTAAGGACCTTAAAGACTTCGCGAAGTCTGTACTTTACGGTACTCGTTGCAATATCCAGAACTTTGGCAGTTTCCCTGATAGACAATCCCTGGTAGTAGTGCAGGTGCACAACGTGTTTTCTGTCCTCATCGAGCTCGTCCACAGCTTCATACAGGCGCTGGGCTAATTGGCGTTCAGCGGCATTTGCAAAGGGATCCGGATTTTGGTCTATACACTCCTGCCACCACTGGTCTGTGTTTGCCTGATTTCTGATAGTGTTTTTGCGCAGCCAATCTAAATAAGTATTGTGGGCTATCCTGTAGAGCCAGGTCGAAAACTTGCTGCGGCCTGCGAAACCGTCAAGCGAAGACCACACTTTAAGAAACGTCTGCTGGGTCAGGTCTTCGGCATCGTGTCTGCTGCCACAAAGACGTCTTAAATATGAATAAATGTCAGCATAGTAGATTTTCAACAGTTCGGATGCAGCGTTCTTGTCGGCCTTTTTAACACGCCTGCACAGACTCTTTATTTGATTGTCCAAAGGTGCTCTCATAAATAGATATTACAATTTATTTTTACGGGATTAGTCAAGTAATTGCATCATTACTAAAGCTGCTTCCTGGTGGGGTGTCACTAACTGGCGCAATTCCTGCTGTGCTATTGCCAGCTCTTTTTTGGCTTCTTGTCTGAACTTTCGTAAAGCCTCCATTTTTTGTCTTATTTGCTCTAATTCTGAGTTCTTATCTTCCAAAAGCCTAAAAAGCTCTTCACAGATTTTTTCGCCTTCGTTAAGATTCTCAAAACCTTTGTGCCGCGAAGGTCTTACCCATTCCCAACTATAATGAATGAGACTACCACCAGCGCTGCCTCGTTTCTGGCCTCCACTGAGCGTCCCAGTACCTCCGAATCCATATCCGGATCCGCGGCCAACTCCCTTATTAACATCAACTGAACTGCCGCTCATACTGCCACCGCCAACGCCATAGCACATTAGTTCTATAGAAACATTCGCCAGGCTCCTAAACTCACGCACTTTATTAAATTTTGGCTCGATAGCCTTCCATTGCTCTTCAGTTGCTCTGAGTATCTGTTTCATTAATTCTTTTTCGCTCTTACCAAGGCCCATTTGCTTTTTTAATTGCTGTAGTTTCAGTCTGCGTTGCTCAAGCTCCGGTTGCTTTTGTGTTCGATCTATATTCCTCAAACGGCCCCTCTCGGACCTTACTCCCATTCCACCGTATCCTCGTGTTTGTGATAGCGTTTGTCCCGCAAACACTGCTATCGAGAAACATACGAGAAATCCAAAAAGTATTCTTCGCGTTGACATAATCAGCTCCCATGAATTAATAATGAAATTTATTTTACAGCATTTTATCTACCTTATTTGACCCGGCCATAAGTTTAGACGAAAAATACCCTCTATGTGGACAAAATATAATGGATTTCTTATTATTTGCAGCCGATGTTAAAGATTACTTGGAGTTCAGGTTTTTTTGAAGTGTATTTCTTGGGTTTGGCTTTTGCCCGGCAAGGCGGTAGATTGCCGGTTTAAATAGAGATGCTGGCCTTCGGAGGAAGGATTGGAGTGAGGAAATTCTCGCTAATTTGCATAATTATTATTAGTCTGGCCGGCTGTTCCGGGCCCGATAAAATCGAGATTAATAGTGCTGATAATGCTCAGCGGCTCGATACCTACGCGGGAAGAGCGGCGTATTTGCGCCGTCAGGCTCTGCCGGGGCTCAAATCCACGGAGGTCTGGAAGAATGGGCATGGGCCGGGCTTGAAATTAACTACCACCCACTATGAGATTTACACGACGCTTTTGGAGCCTTTTGTGCTTCGAGGGATAAGCGGCTTTGTTGAGTCGGCCTATCGGGCCTATAATAGTCAGCTACCAGAGCCGGTCGAAACAAATACCAAATTTATTATTTATCTTTTTGCCGACCGTACTCAGTGGGAGGATTTTACTCGGAGCTTCGCGGGCGGGCAGGCGGAAATGTTTTACAAAATAAAGGCCGGTGCGTACTATCATAACGGCGCCTGCGTGGTATATGATATCGGCAGAGAGCGTACTTTTTCGGCCCTCGGGCATGAAGGATGGCATCAGTTTAACGGCAGATGTTTTAAGTTTCGTCTGCCAAGCTGGCTTGATGAGGGTGTGGCAATGCTGTTCGAGACGCATGGAAGTGAGGATGAGCTGTTTTATTTTGAGCCGGCCCAGAACGTGTATCGACTGGATGAGCTGAAAAAAACGCTGACGAAAAACAAGATGATACCGCTAAAAGAATTGGTTACAATGAATCCCGGCGATGTGCTTGCAATGGACCAGACCGAGGCGGTTATGGCTTTTTACAGCCAATCATACGCGTTAGTGCGATTTTTGCAGGAAGCAGGTTACGGCAGACGGCTGGGTGTTTATCGCAGGCTGCTCGCGGACGGCTTAAGAGGAGAATGGGCGCTCGACGAGGTGAACAAAACAATAGCAACGGATAGAAACATTCCGAAGACCGTTCTTTGGAACCGAATTGTCGGTAGAGGGTTATTTGAAGATTATGTCGGAGATGATTTCGAGCAAATCGAGAAAGAGTACCTGGCTTTTTGCAGGCAAATCGTTAAGACACAAGACTAAAGACCCAAGACTCAAGACTAAAGATTTATGTCTGAACAGTCCTATTCATTCATTCTTGCATCGGTTTCGCCCCGGCGAAAACAGTTATTAGCGGAGGCCGGCTATAAATTTACGGTCGTTCGGCCCGATATTGACGAGTCAAGTTTTCCGGTTGAGGGCATCGAGGCCTGTGAATATGCCGAACAATTGGCTTTGGCCAAGGCGAAAGATGTCGCCCAGAAGTATCCGGACAGTCTGGTCATCGGAGCCGATACCGTAGTGGATTTTGAGGGCCAAATTATCGGCAAGCCCGCTGATGCAAAGGAGGCCGAGCAGATAACCAAAAAGCTCTTTAGCAAACCTCATAAGGTGATAACCGGCATTGCTATAGTCAGGCTGAGCGACGGCACCGAATTAAGTGAATGCGATACCACGACCGTTTATCCGAAGCGATTGACGTCTGAACAAATTGCCGAGCACATCAACAGCGAATCTTGGCGGGACAAAGCGGGTGCTTATGCGATAAAAGAAAACGGAGATGAATCCCGCCCGTCGAAGACGGGACGGGATGAATTTGTTGAGAGGATTGAGGGAAGCCTGACAAACGTAATGGGCCTGCCGATGGAACTTATGGAACGGCTGCTAACAGGTATTCTTGGAGCCGGTGCAAATCCTGAAAAATAGCGGGCACAGTTGATTTCGGCAGGACAGTGCCTTCGTTGAATAATGAAGTATAGCGCCTTGTTTTCCCTCCACAGTCGGTTATCATATCAAATGGAATACCTAACGATAAACTATCCACATGGAGCTTACAGAAGATGTGAGCTTTTATCCTAAGAAGATTGTGAACTATTTGAGATGGAGAAAGAAATGAGAAGACATAACAATTCTATTGCTCGCCGTTCATTCCTTAAAGGTACTCTGGCGGCAGCCGCGGCTGCTTCGGCCCGTCGAACCTTTGCAGCCCCTAGGCAGGAGAAATCAGGCACAGGCCCGGTGAGCCTGCGCGAGAAGTTCTTCG
Source organism: Phycisphaerae bacterium (assembly GCA_041862635.1). Taxonomy (GTDB): domain Bacteria; phylum Planctomycetota; class Phycisphaerae; order Sedimentisphaerales; family Anaerobacaceae; genus NIOZ-UU13. The sequence goes on from JBGVTO010000032.1 coordinate 10,072, forward strand.
GTTGTATTGCCGGCTGCCATATCGGCTCGGCCATGGGCGCACCCGTCGAAGGTCGGTCCTGGGAGAGAATCGAAAAAGAATACGGCACACTTGATAAGCTGCTGCCATACCACCACTACGGCTCAAGCAACGACTGGACACGCGAACCCGGTACGACCGAGGACGGCGTGGAGCGTCAGAAGCTTATGATTACCGCGATAATCGAAAAGCAGGACAGGATAAATGCCGAAGACCTTCGCCGGTCCTGGGTGGACCATATGAATCCCAATGCGGCCGGGCTGGTCTCGGAGCCGTTCGAGGGGGCTCTGCTGGCGATGGCCAAGACGCATATACCCGCCGCAGATATTGGTAAATACTGTGATTATTCCGGCCTTGTTTCACTCTCACGCTCCTGCCATCCTATCGGACTTATCAATGCAGGTGACATCCGCGGGGCCATCGATGACGTTCGAGAGATCGGCCAGCTTTACAACATAGCCAACAGCCGGGGTATTCTCTGGGCGGAAGTCACTGTCATTGCCATTGCCGCCGCCACAAAACCGGGTGCTACCGTCGATAGTGTTCTCGGGGCCATCTTCGATAACTGCGACAAGGTTGATAGGCGCTTCACCAGGCAGGCCGGGATTCGCCGGGAAATCGAGAGGACACTGAAACTTACGACTGATTGTAGTGACTTTCGTGATATGCGAAGAAAATTCGATACAGTCTACAGCGGTACAGGTATTCCTTACGCCCATAGCTACGCCAATGAAATTGTTACGAAAGCTGTCTGTGTGTTCAAAATGACCAAGGCCAACACATGGGAAGCTATGAAGGCGGGTGTCAACATGGGCCGGGACACAGATTGCCTCACTGCCGTTGCTGCCGGCATATCCGGAGCGCTCTCTGGGGCAGGTTCTATTCCGATGGATTTGATAAAACAGGTTGATTATGCAACTTCGGTTAATCCGCACACGAACTCCCAGCGAACTTTGAGAGAAACTTCAGACGGCCTGTATAATGCCTTCAAATCCAGACTTGAAAAAATGAAAACCTACATCGAAGAAATGGGGACAGCTTAACGAAAGACATCGAATGGTGTTATCCTTTTTGCGACAGAGTCCTGGAAAACTACGAATAACTGTTGGGAGTATAGAAGGTATTAATCAGCAGTTTCCAGCGAGGTTGTTTCTATTTAAAGAGTCAATAGGAGACAAAGCAAATGGGCAATAAGGCAACAAGATATTTCTGTGTAGTTTTATTGGTCATATTTGGTACTAAGTCATGGGGTGGAGAGCACAATAAAGCGAGGCCAAGGGCCAGGGAAGCAGGAATAGTACCGGGGATGTTATCACCTGGCAGTTTAAACAGTATCACCGACGTCGAAGGTGTCAAGGTCGGCCAGGTTACGCTTATAGAGGGAAAAGATATTAGAACTGGGGTGACGGCTATCATTCCCCATTCGGGAAATCTCTTTGCGGAAAAAGTTCCAGCTGCCATCTATTTGGGAAATGCCTTCGGCAAACTAGTGGGCTATACTCAGGTTGAGGAGTTGGGAAACATCGAAACCCCGATCGTGCTGACCAACACACTTAATGTTGGAATAGTGGCTGACGGTGTAATCGAATACATGCTGAGTCTGCCCGGGAACGAGGACGTGATGTCTATAAACCCTGTGGTGGGTGAAACGAATGACAGTTGGTTGAACAACATTAGAAGCAGGCCGATACGTCAACATCATGTCCGCAAAGCGATAGAAAAAGCTACCGCCGGTCCGGTTGAGGAAGGCTCGGTGGGGGCTGGTACCGGAACGATATGCTTTGGTTTCAAGGGTGGTATCGGTACATCTTCGAGGCAATTACCCAAGTCACAGGGCGGCTACACAGTCGGCGTGTTGGTTCAGAGCAATTTTGGCGGAATCTTGACTATCAACGGTGCCCCTGTGGGCAGGGAATTAGCTGTAGAAAAGAACAGTGACAATAAAAGCGGCTCCTGCATGATCGTAGTAGCCACCGACGCTCCACTTTTGTCTCGGAACCTGAAAAGACTGGCCAAAAGAGCAGTGCTTGGCTTAGCACGAACCGGCTCGGTTATGGACAATTTCAGCGGCGACTATGTAATTGCCTTTTCGACTGCTAAGGCGCTTAGAGTGGCGGCGAAAAGAAAAAAGGTTTCTGGTGAGCAATTGCCTAACAGCCAAATGGGTCCGTTATTTACGGCCGTGGTAGAGGCAACCGAAGAGGCTGTGTACAACTCAATTTTCAAAGCGACTGCTATCAGGGGTAGAGACAACCACTTCTGCGAGGCTCTGCCTATCGAAAGAACATTAGAAATCTGTCGCAAGTACAAGGTCTTAGAATAGTGCCAATTCCTGAGAGTGAGTACTACTTTTTTATCGTTTCTGTGTAAGCGGGAATCAAGACGAGTCGGTGGTTTGAATTCTGCATCAAAGCCTGCCCCGGGCAAAGCCGGACAGGTGTGGAATGTCAATTCCTCAATTTATATGTAACAGACTACTGAATAGGCCATTGGCGACAGAAAAGAACTGACTGGAGAAATGGTGTGGAAGAATAGAAAACTACTTGTGCACTTAACGAGAATCTGTTCTTATAGAGACAAACCTATGGGATCAAGAGGGCAAATTTGTGTTTGAGAAAAATCGTTTCAAAATAGTTGAGATTTGAGGAGAGTTTAAAATGGCGCGAAGGATATTCTTAGCTGTTCTGGTGATATGTCTGACATCTTCAGCCGACCAATTGGTATTTGGACAGGACAGCGATGATGGGTGGATTTCTCTGTTTGATGGGAGAACACTTAACGGTTGGAAAGCAAGCGAGAATAAGAGTACATTTAGTGTCCGGGATGGAATGATTGTGGCCCAGGGCCCGCGGAGTCATCTTTATTACGCCGGCCCGGTGGAGGATGCGGACTTCAGGGACTTTGAATTTAAGGCCGACGTAATGACAAAGCCGGGTGCGAATTCAGGAATGTACTTCCACACGGAATATCTGGAAACCGGCTGGCCGCGAAGGGGCTATGAGGTCCAGGTCAACAATACACATTCGGACTGGAGGAAAACAGGCAGCCTTTACGGTATAAAGGACATCCGCGAGTCGCCGGCGAAAGATAACGAGTGGTTTACGCAGCATATCATCGTCGATGGCAGACAGGTCACTATCATAGTTAACGGCAGGACTGTTCTGGAATATACCGTGGCAGAAGCAGCCGGCGCCGGCAGAAGAAGCCGAGGGCTGTCGAGCGGTACATTTGCATTGCAGGGTCATGACCCGGGCAGTACGGTTTATTACAAGAACATTATGGTAAGGCCTCTGCCAAGACCGGATTTCCCCATGGTTGACTACCACGTTCATCTAAAAGGCGGCTTGACGCTGGAAGAAGCAATTGAAAATGCAGCGGCACGGGGGATAAAGATCGGCATCGCGGAGAACTGCGGACTTGGTTTTCGAGTGACAGATGATGAAAAACTAAGCCCATTTTTCAAGCTTTTACAAGGTAAACCTGTTTATAAGGCGATGCAGGGGGAAGGACGCGAATGGCCAACTCTTTTCTCGCCGGAAATGATTGCGAAATTCGACTACGTGTTCACGGATGCTATGACCTTTACGGACAAACGGGGCAAGCGGATACGACTCTGGATTCGGAAAGAGGTGCAGATTGACGATAAGCAGGACTTTATGGATATGTACGTTGAGAAGATTGTGTCAGTTCTGAACGAGCCGATTGATATCTATGTCAATCCTACTTTTTTGCCTGCTTTTATAGCGGATGAGTATGATGTGCTGTGGACGCCGGAACGGATGGATAGAGTTATCGGGGCCGCTGTCAAAAATGATGTGGCTATAGAAATCAACGCCCGATATCGAATTCCCAGCAAGGCTTTCATAAAGAGAGCCAAGGAGGCCGGTGCCAAATTCTCGTTTGGGACAAACAACGGCGGCAGGGAATTGGGACATCTTGAATATTGCCGGAGAATGGCGCGGGAATGTGGGCTCACTATAAAAGATATGTTCTCGCCGAGACCCGATGGCAGCAAGCCAATTCAGCGCCGGAGAGTTTCCCGTTAAGAATATTTAAATACCGGGCGTAATGAGGGCATCCTATACTTTGAGAGATTTTCCTTGACGGGGAGGTGGATAATTTGGTATAGATGACATTAGTGAAGCTTGTGCCTGCTCGGTCGGACGTCTATGGATTTTGGTATTCTTGCAATTTTCACAAATAGAGGAGGAGTTATCATGAATCGTTTCAGGCGCAGAGCTGCAGCAAGAACTTTTTGCTTAATGTTGGAGATATTTTACATTTCAATTAACATCCCATATTGGGTTTTTGGAGGAGGATTATTATGTGTAGAAAATTGATGTATTTGGTTTCTTTTACTTTGTTGCTGGGCATAGTTCTGACTAGCGTGGCACAAGATACTGACCCGAGTCTTGTCGGTTGGTGGAAGTTTGAGGAAGCAAGCGGAACATTATATGACCAGAGCGATAATCATAATGACAGCACTTCTGTTCAGGGCGTACTTTACCAGCAAACCGGCCAAAAAGGGTACGCCTTAGGCTTTGATGGAATAGATGATTCTATTGTAATAGGAACTAATGGAAGACCAGCTGATACATTTAGTTTTGGAGGATGGTTCAAAACATCATCTACACACGAAATTGATCCGGAATCAACCTCCGGCGTGGGTGGAGTAAATAATCAAAGATATGCATTCGACCCGCAACATGGAGGGGAATCAAATGGCGGAGCCGGCTTATCTCTCGGAACAAATGGTATTTTAGTGTATGAGCATGGTAGTAACTATATGCCGGCAACTGCCGTTTACCAGGCTGATATAGGAGATGACTGGAATCACATCATGATAGTTTATGACAACAAACAGCCGACAATTTACCTTAATGGCAGTGCCGTTCGTACAGGCCTTACTTCTCCAAGGGAAGTGGTAAATGCGCCAATCCACTTTGGCGGAATGGCATATGGTTATTTTGAGGGCCTGATGGATGAGATACGTATCTACAACCGAGCGTTGTCGGCGACCGAGATAAAAAAGCTGTCGGCTCGACCAAATGCATATAGCCCAGTCCCGGATAAAGGTACCATCCATGAGGATACGTGGTTGAGCCTGAGCTGGTCGCCGGGAGGCAATGCAGCCTCGCACGATGTGTACTTCGGTGACAATTTTGATGAGGTGAATGCTGGAGCTGAAAGCGTATTTCAGGGCAATCAGGCCTCAACGTTCTTTGTTGTCGGCTTCCCTGGATTTCCTTATCCGGACGGCCTTGTTCCGGGCACGACATATTACTGGCGGATTGATGAGGTTAATGACACTGAGCCGAATAGTCCGTGGAAGGGCAAAGTTTGGAGCTTTAGTATTCCACCCAAGACCGCCTATGCACCCGACCCGGCTGATGGTGCCGAGTTGGTAGACCCGAATGTTAAGCTTAGCTGGACGGCAGGTTTCGATTCGAAATTACACTATGTCTACTTCGGTGAGAATTTTGACGATGTTAACAACGCCACCGGTGGACTCCCACAGGGAAATACAACCTTTACTCCCGGCACACTTAAAATGGCTAAAACTTACTACTGGCGGGTCGATGAGTTTGATATTATCGACACGTATAAAGGCAACGTCTGGAGTTTTACTACTCAGGGCGGCGTCGCGGGCCCGAATCCCTCTAATGGCGCTGTGGACATAACGCAGACACCGATTCTGACATGGTCGCCGGGAGTCTATTCGGCTTCGCATCAGGTCTACTTCGGCACAGATAAAGAGGTCGTACGCAATGCCGATACCGGTT
>JBGVTO010000033.1:0-7626 GCA_041862635.1 Phycisphaerae bacterium
AAAGGTTTGGAGGTCGAGCTTGAGCACGGCACCCGATTTGATGATGCAAATGTGACGAACAATCATCCGATCTTAACGGGTAAGATTGTCATAGCCCATCTTAAAGAAACTATGGATTACTATCGCAGAATTGATGTTGCTGAAATGGAAGGCGACTTATTGAAGGCTATATTGTCTCGAAATATCGAGAAAATAGAGTCGAAGTATGAAAAACTTATCGAAGCTCAGAACGCACTGAATCAAGCCGTTGCAAGTCAATTGAAGGAGCGCATCTAACAAAGTCTTCGAACGCGACTTCGAATACCGTGCCGAGCGCGGCATCCGAAGCGGTTCAAGACTGACGTTGGCAGGGAATCAAAATGGAATTAGAGACCATGGAGCAAAAAGATATACCTGAAGAAGAAGGCGATGGAACACCCGTTTGTATAAAGTGCTTCAAGCCTGTTGATCCTCTTGCTCACTATTGCCCCAATTGCGGTGGAGCAACAGGTCAATTTACGCATTATCTTCCACTTGAAAGCATTCGCTGGCAAGCGAGCGTTTGGGGACAGGCCTGGCGTCAAATATGGTCTCGCGATGTTTCTATTCCAGGCCGATTATTCAGAGTCATAATGATAGTATGGAATGTCCCCATTATGTTGATTGGGTTACTGTTTAGATCCAGTCGTGGGATAGAAAAGGAACAGTGCCAACATGGCACTTCTGCTGACGAACCTAACGGGCCGACGCAGAGTTGATCGTTACGAGCGGTTTAACGGAATTCAATCGAATGCAAGAAGTTCCCTGCTGATTAGTGGAAAAAGTAAAAATTTGCAGGAGAACTCCCATCCACTTCGCTCACCCTTCGACCCATTCGACTACGCTCAGGGCAGGCTTCGCTCAGGGCAGGCTTCGCTCAGTGGCTGCCACCCGTCATTGATATTTGACTGTTCTTAGTTTCGTATCAGAGAAGTCTCGCAATATCGGAAACGAGTGGTCCGGCCAAGCATTGCACTTTTCTTCAGCGTGCGGGATTGTATCCTCGCCGCATGAATTCCAGGTCGTCGGTGCCGTCGGTGACGGGCCAGCGAATAGCATCGGGATAGTCCACATAGGTCATTTCGAGGGTGCTCTTCTGCTTCCACTTGTGCTTAACGGCATGGCTGTCGGAGAATGCCAGCACACTGAGCTGCCCGTGCCGTACGACAATCGGGTCCCACCATCGGTCTCCTTGGCGCTCCAGATTCCAAGACCCCCAGTTCCAGCCGCCCACGTCGGTTTTTTCTTCGAGGAATACATACTTGATGCCGGGATTCTTGATCTGCGTGAGCTTCTTGTAGGAAGGGTATCCCCACTGCTGTGTCAGCCAACTGGCGGCGCCGGTGCCGACATCGCCGTTCATGCCGCCGGGAATGCCATAGCTGCGATGTGTCATTTCGGTTCGGTGTCTCCTGTCGGCCGGGCAGTGATAGAGATCGACATCCTGCACGTACGGGAACAGGGCCCCGCGTTCGCAACCCCGTTTCTTGTCTTGAAGAGTGGCCTCGGCGCCCGCAACTACGGTGCCGTCGGCTTTCTGGGGCAGCTCGACCCAGTCATATCCCCGGCTGGGCGAGGAGGAGTGCCCGTCATGCCCCCCGATCAACCTGTCATCGTTGTCCTGGGCGTACAGGATCCAGGCCAGGACCAGTTGATGTTGATTGGACAGACACGCGCTGCCCGCGGCCTGTTTCCTCACCCTGCTCAAGGCCGGTATCAGGATACCCATCAACAGGGCAATGATCGCGATGACCACCAACAGCTCTATGAGTGTAAAAGCGTATCTTCTTTTCATAACGGCAGCCCGATACAAATATTAGTCCGCAAAAGCCTGCCTTCTACTAAATAATAAATCATCCTTAGTCAATAATCAATTGAAAAGTCACGAAGGATGAATTGCACGTATTATACCAATTCCATTTAAAAATTGCCGAAGGAATTATACATAATATAACTGGAAAGCCTAGATTCCTGCTTTCGCAGGAATGACAAGGTCTGTTAATCGGCAATCAATAAATAGAATTGATATAACGTCTCAGTCGTTGACTTTTTAACTTAATTATGCGAGAGACGAGTCGCGAGCGATGATTCATGAATTATGAGCAGCCCATAGAGTTTCCGCAGTTGAAGCATTTGTAGCAGGAGCCGTTGCGGACGGTGATTGAGCCGCACACATCGCAGGCGGGGGCATCGTCAGGGAAATGGGCAAACTGGGCGTTAAACTGCTCTAAAAGCTTCGCTTCAGCTTGTAATGACCCGGATGTCTCAGCAATTGCTGAACCGACCAGAACACCAATTCGATTGGCAGGGTCGGTGGACCCCGTTAGAAGTATATCATCTTGTGAAGGAACTTCTAACGGGGTGGATATGTTTTTTGGAGTTAAAGAGGGCTGCTTAGCACCTATTGTGCCCCCCCTTGCTGCCGGCGGGTGTGGTTTTTCTTGAGCGAGGGCTTCTGGTTTAATTTTTGTCCCTGCTTTTGCCTCGGCGATTTTTTTTGCGAGGTCCTTGGTCTTCTCAACCACCTCTCTGGCGGTCGTTGTATTTTTGTTATCTGCCGAGCCGGGCACTGCCGCCCTATTGGGGGTGTTCTTGTCGGCGTAGCCGGGTATAAACTGACAGCCGAGCCAGCAGAAGATATAATCAATCAGACTTTTTGCAAATGGAATGTCCCTGTTCGAGGTCATGCCTGAGGGCTCAAATCGTGCGTGCCGGAATTTGTCCACGAGCGTGATTAAAGGCACGCCATACTGTAATGCCATCGAAGTACAGGTGCCTATAACATCCATAAGGCCGCCGACGGTGCTGCCCTCCTTGGCCATAGTGATGAACAGCTCACCAGGCTGGCCGTCCTCGTACAGCCCCACCGTCAGGTAGCCTTCATGTCCCGTGACGGAGAATTTGTGCGTTATGCTGTGTCTGGTATCCGGCAGGCGACGTCTGAACGGCCTGGCCGGTGGTGAGGCCTCAGCGGCAGCCTTGGCCTTGGCCTCCTTGTGCTTTTTGGTAGAGACCGGCTGGAGCTTCTTTGAGCCATCGCGATAGATTGCGACGGCCTTTAATCCGAGCTTCCACCCTTCTATATAAGCAAGAGCAATATCTTCGGTTGTGCTTTCCTTGGGCATATTGATTGTTTTGCTTATTGCACCGGATATAAAAGGCTGGACGGCGGCCATCATTTTCAGATGTGCCATATAATTGATACAGCGTTTACCATTACGCGGCTTGAAAGCACAATCGAAGACCGGCAAATGGTCGGGATTAAGAGCTTTGGCCCCCTCGATAGTTTCATTTTCATCTATGTGGTCGCAGATGGATTTGACCTCATCGGCACTGTAGCCGAGCTGTTCAAGAGCCATCGGCACGGTCTTGTTGACAAGCTTGAGCATTCCGCCGCCAGCCAATAATTTGTACTTAACGAGCGCTATATCCGGCTCAATACCAGTGGTATCACAATCCATCATAAAGCCGATAGTTCCCGTCGGTGCAATAACGGTAGCCTGAGCATTACGGAAGCCGACCCTGGAGCCGGCGTCAAAGGCCTGGTCCCAGGCGTCCTTGGCAGCGTTGCGCAAATAGTCCGGGCAATGTGACTCCGGAATGTCATAAGCGTGCTGGCGATGCATATTTATAACCTTCAGCATCTCATCGCGGTTGTCGCTGAATTGCTGGAAAGGCCCCTTCATCTCAGCCATTTCGGCACTGGCTGTATAAGCTGTGCCAGTTATTACAGCACTGATTGCACCGGCGATAGCCCTGGCCTGGTCGGAATCATAGGGAAGGGCCAGACTCATCATAAGAGAACCGAGATTGGCAAAACCAAGACCGAGCGGGCGGAACAAATGACTGTTTACAGCAATTGCCTTGTCGGGATAGCTTCCGTTATCAACCAAAATTTCCTGAGCAATGATGAAGAGGCGAATCGCCCTTTTGAAGCTCTCAATGTCGAACGAGCCGTCCTCTTTTTGGAACTTCATAAGATTCAGGGAGGCCAGATTACAGGCCGAATCATCAAGGAACATATATTCACTACAGGGGTTCGAGGCGTTAATCGGCCCGGAGTTCGGGCAGGTGTGCCAGCGGTTGATTGTACTGTGGTACTGCAGGCCCGGGTCGCCGCAAATCCTTGTACCTTCGGCAATCAGCTCCATCAGCTCACGTGCCGAATGCTCCCCAATCTTGTCGCCTGTTGTTACGGCATAGGTAGCCCAGTCGTCATCTTTTTCCACTGCCTGCATGAACTCATCCGTTATACGTACAGAAAGATTGGAATTCTGAAACATTACGCTGTTGTAGGCCTCGTTGTTGTGGTCCCCGTCGTATCCGGCCTCTATAAGTGCCCAGGCTTTTTTCTCTTCCTCGGTCTTGGCGGTAATGAATTCCTTAATATCAGGATGGTCAACCTTTAATGACTGCATCTTTGCCGCCCTGCGGGTTTTTCCACCGGATTTAATTACCGCGGCTATCTGGTCATAGACCCTCATAAAACTCAAAGGCCCTGATGGTTTGCCTCCGCCGGACAGTTTTTCTTTACTGCTTCGCAGGGTGGAAAGGTCGGTTCCTGTTCCGGAGCCGTGTTTGAACAGCATTGCTTCGCTTGTCGCCAGGCGCATTATATCCTGCATCGAGTCCTTAACCGACTGGATAAAACAGGCTGACGCCTGGGGATATTCGTAACTGTTTTCACAAGCAACGGCGGACTGCTGCTGCGGGTCCCAATGGAAATTGTGTTTGCCGCCGGCCACGCCATAGACATCCAAAAGGCCGACATTGAACCACACGGGGGAATTAAATGCTCCGCATTGATTGACGCAGAGCCAGGTCAGCTCGTTGTAGAACACCTCGGCATCTTCGTCAGCAGCGAAATATCCGTCTTTTCTGCCCCGGTCGGCAATTGCTTTGCAAACCCGATGAACGAGCTGTTTTACTGAATTTTCCCGCTGGCCGGTCTCAATATCACCGAAAAAGTATTTGCTGGCCACAACCTTTGTTGCCAATTGACTCCAGGATTTGGGGACCTCGATATTGTCCTGTTCAAATATTGCCTGTCCGCTATCGTCGGTAATTTTAGCCGAACGTGTTTGCCATTCGAGCTGCTCAAATGGATGTACGCCCGGTGTCGAAAAGAAATGCTCTATCTTCAAACCCCTTGATTCGGCTGGGTTTACAGCCACTTCCGGCTGCGACGGCTTGGTTGTAAAAGGATTCTCGGGGTCGAATTTATACGACATTTATTCGCCTCCCTGCGAAAAAAAAGACCACAATATATAGAAAAATGACCGGGAATTAAGCCAGATATAGTGGTAAAACCCGTAAAAAACAGTATCGGCAAATTAATGCTAATTTGATAAGGTGTAAAGACCAAAATTTGAAATTTCTGCATAATTTTTTTGTGTTCGTTCTTAGTCCTTATAGTTACTGAATCTATGAAGGAAAAAATTTTTTTATGTGCGGGCAATCTGTTTTAGATAACTTCACAATGTTGTTAAGATAAAGATATGTCAGGCAAAACAAACTGCAAATTTGAAGCGATTCGAGAAAAGATAAAGGGCTTTCCGACAGGGCCTGGACTCTATTTTATGAAGGGCCGAGGGGATAAAGTGCTCTACATCGGCAAGGCCAACAATCTTCGCTTGCGGGCGGCCAGCTATTTTCACCCCGCCCATCGGATGGGCGGGGTTCAGCCGGGCGGCGAGACGGCTACATCACGTGGGCCAAAAATCACCGAAATGCTCAGCAAGGTCGAAACCGTCGATTTTCTTGAAACTCCAAACGAAGTCGATGCAGTGCTCAAAGAAGCCCGTTTGATTAAAGATATCCGTCCGCCTTACAATACGGACCTTGTCGATGACAAGACGTTTCCATATCTGGAAATCACCAGCAGCGAAGATTTTCCGGGCGTCTATATCACCCGGAAACCCCGGTCGGAAGGCAGCAGATTGTTCGGGCCTTTTGCCGGTGCAAAGGACCTGCGGGGGGTTATGGTGGTACTTCAGAAGATATTCAAGTTTCGCACCTGTAAGCTGAATATCAGAGAAGATGACCGGAAACGCAGATTCTTTCGGGCTTGTCTTTTGTACAGCATAAAGCAGTGTGCCGCTCCCTGTGCAGCCAAAATTGACAAGCCTGAGTACAAAAAAATCGTTACAGACCTTATAAAATTCCTGCGGTCGAAGCGCTCAACTATCCTGCGCCAGTTGAGAAAACAAATGGCAGAGGCATCTGAGGCGTTCGAATACGAAAAAGCAGCAATGTTCCGCGACCGTATCCGGCTGATTGAACGGCTCGACCGCCGGGGCACGCCCGATGAAGACGTTCAGCCGGAGGTTTTCGCCGCCGATCCCACCGAAGCCCTTATAAAACTGCGGCAATTATTAAAAACGCCTGAGCCGGTGCGGATTATCGAAGGGATTGACGTTGCCAATATTGGAGGGGCCGAGGCGGTCGGCTCGCTGGTTAAATTCATCGACGGCAGGCCCTTCAAAAGTGGCTATCGAAGGTTCAAAATAAAGACAGTAAAAGGTATCGACGATTATGCAATGATTGGCGAAGTGGTCAAACGCAGATACAAATACGCCCTGCGGGGTGAAGAGCTCTGGCCCGACCTTGTTCTAATCGACGGCGGATTGGGTCATCTGAGAGCTGCTGAAAAGGCATTTAGAGAAATGAAGGCACCGGCGATAACAATCGCCTCGATCGCCAAGAAAGAAGAAGATATCTACCTGCAGGGTAAAAATAAACCGTTGAAGCTGCCTGCCAATTCGCCTGTCCGCAAGCTGCTGCAATACATCCGTGATGAGGCCCACCGGTTCGCCCAGCACTACCACCACATTCTGCGAGACAAAAAAATGCTGAGCGAATAATCGTGACTATGCGTGGTTACACCAATCATAAAAAGAAAGTATATGCGATGCTATTAGAAAACCTGCCAATAAATCTGGAAAAAACCCCGTGTAAAACACGGGGCTAAATATTTTTAAAGTGGTGACTCATGATTATATCCACTTATTTCAAATAATTTACGTGAGTTATAGCAGTCTAACGACGAGCTAACCGGACGGGAAAAGCGGCAGCTTATTCCGGTCCGAGTTTAGCGACTTGTTCGATTTTCAGTCACTGCGTGTTTCTTGGCTCACCTCAATTTGTGGGGATCTGGAGTTCGCTATGATTTTCATAGATCGTTCGAAGTTCAGGCAAACGATCATGTGGAGATGTGGTTATCTCTACAATTCGATGAAGAAGATTTGATTTTTCAGAATTCTGATGTTCATCAATGTCCATAAAGCTGGTGACATCCCATACTTCGACCTCCATTTTGTTAAGTGCCGCGAGATCTTGAATTAGGCTTCTCTTCGTAACGAAAGAGTCGTCGCTATTCTTATGAACCAACTCATATTCTTTTCCTGCGTAAAGAAACTTGTCGGCCGGCACATCGAGCGGATCAAAATCAATCTCATAATATCTCGCCTGAATATCATCCAACTGGGCATCGACTATAACCCAATCCTTCCTATTCTGACACCAATACTCGCATATCCAATGGGACTGATGCAGCTCTGAGTCGAAATACGTTGCAAATCCGACTCGCACCCTGGCCGGGATTCCCTT
>JBGVTO010000034.1:0-10737 GCA_041862635.1 Phycisphaerae bacterium
TTTTATGCAAAACAAACCCAATCTTGTCCGCCGTAGGCGGATTGCAAATGAATGTAAGTATCTTTTCACAAATGGCTTATGAATATAAACACAATTGGACACTTGGTGAAAACAAACCCAATTCAAAACCAATACAAACCCAATCAACCCCAATTTGCCGGATGCCCAAATGAGCGTAAATTTAATATTAACAAAGGATTATGAAAGAAATGACATTTTCGCAGTCCCGGAAAACAAAGCCAATTCAAACCCAATCAAAGCCTGTCCTGAGCGCAGTCGAATGGGCCAATTTCGAAACAACTGCCTTTTTACCATTTTCAGATGGGGCTGTCTTGGAGGGATTTCACTGTGAGAAAGTCCTTGATAAAACTCGATTTGACTTACTTTTTTCTTGACTTTTACGGGAAAATGGGTATAATGGTAGTTAACTGGGGCGGTCAGTTCAGCCTTGTATATAAAGCTTTTCTGCCCAAGAGGAGAGGGCAATTGTACAGTAAAGGAGTATCCAAGCTATACTGTAGAGGCTGCTGCTTAGGCTCGTTGCCCAAGGCTGGCTCCTGATACATATTTGACCCCAAAGGGGGAGGCGGAATGATGAAAAAACATTATGGTTCGATAATAAGAGGGTTTTTGACACTCATAATAGCGATTTTATTAGCTTTAACTATTCTGGGATGTCAAAATCAAAATGAGGTAAGCATTGCATCAAAACACCGTAGGCTGACGAGCATAGCCGAGCAACAGCTTCGGTGGGGTTTGTCTGCTTTTCCACCGACCTCACAAACAGAAACTTTCCGTCCGGCACCATAGACTGCTGAGCTTACCACTTACTCGTTGGGCCGAATCACCTGCTCTCGCTGTACGTTGTAGAGGTTCCCTTTCCATCGAAGGGATGCAGGGCCAAAGGCGTGAAAGACGCGAACTTGCTGAGCGTCTTTCAGGTTTTCCCTGTCTATCGCCCGGAGTGTAAATAAAGCTCCTTCGCCATAGTCTTGTCCGGCCCATTGGCGGGCATGAAAAGCCACAAAACCTGGCCCTTCGATAACGAATCCCCAAGGTGGCAAAATGACATTTCCTCCAAATTCCGAGGTTACCTGGGTCTCTGTTGTTCCAAAATTCACAATGACCTTGGTCGCACGATCGCCGTGTCCATAGGTGGCCTTTCTGAGCTTAAAGTCTTCAGTGAGGTATTCCAGCCAGGTCAGCCGGTCGTGGGCCGTTATCCTGTGGAGAGGTCCTAATACCTCGTGTGTATTCTTGAGGAATACATCGAGCGGGTGCATACCTTCGGCCCAGCCATTATCGCTGCGGACATAACACGAGCGGTCGGGAACCCGGCTGTCGCTGTTTCCTTCGCCCTTTCCGCTCGGTGATTGCCAGTAAAGGTGGTCAGGAAAAGAGTGGTAGTGCAGCGGACGGGCACACAGAACGTGATGAGCAACATATTCGGCTGCCTTGTCTGGGGCATAGCCGTACTTGCCGTAACATATCTGACAATCATGATAGACCATCTCGAAAAAGGGTATGACCGTGGCTCCAAGCTCCTCCGGTTTGAGGTTATGGAAATATCGGCCACTGACAGCCACAAGGCCCTCAAAAAAATCGCTGTGAGTAAGTGCCCACTCGCGTCCGCACTCACTGCCGAATATTCCAAATTGTTCCCGGGCAAAATCACTGAGACGAATCTTCCAGGCGATATCATCGTTTCGGTCGATGGGATGGTTTGGGTCATGGCATTCACGAGGCCCGACTGCGTACGTCGTATCGATGAAATAACTCCAGGGTGAGAACAGTTTATCAATGGACGGCAGGTTCTGCGGACGTTTTGCCAGCTCTAATTGCTTGGGTGCACAGACCATATATGCTCGTCCGCCGAGCCACCGGCCACCTTTGATGAGCGAGCCGTCCGGACGTTTTTCGATGAATGCCGGGTCCCAGCTTTTCGCATCGCGATACATGTCCTGGACGTTGTCGTGCAGGCATGCCACATAGCCCAAGTCTTGAATACTCTCGATGGCGTCTGCCAGACCCTTGTTGCCGCCGCACTCGGGATTAGCCGGTAGATTGTCAGGGTGGCGACAGTCATACCCGCCTTCCGTCCAGCCGCCAATCATAAATAGACAACGCTCGATACCGACGTCTTTCTTAAGGTGCTGAGCGATTTGGGCCGCCTCGTTGAATGTCCAACGAACTCTGACAGACACCTCCTCAGTACTTTCCTCGTTCATTCGGCGAGCAAGGCAGGTCCAGAGCTTGGCATTGGACGCACCTATCATCAACTCGACATGCGGGTCACGACTAATCTTCTCTCGCAATGTTGCTACCAGGCCTTGCTTTTCGGCATAGTGTCTATAACCTTCGGCTACGGTATTGAAATTTCCTTTGCCTAACGGCATCAGACGTAATGAGTTCGCGCTGCGACGAAGTTCGAGCGTTGTGGTAAGCCTTTGGCTATATCTTTTACCGCTGGGCCTGGTGCTTTGGAGTTCCGGGAAGACATAGGCGTTGTCCCAAGTTACGATTAGCGCCGAGCCGTCCTTGATAAAGCCGAGCATATTTATGTGGCAGCCTTCATAATCAGACGTGCCGAACACCCGTTTAAACGTCTTACCGCTATCGGCTGGAATCAGCAGCCCCTCACGAGAAGGGATGATAGCATAACCACCCTCGATGTCTGTGATAGCCAACACATCTTCAAGCACACGGACACTGCCATCGGCCTTGCCTTGGTAACGAAGCTCCAGTGCGTTTCCTTCTTCGAGCAGGGCGAAAACCACCGCTGCCCCGTTTTTCTGATGTAGCCTCACAGAATTCTTGTCCATGGTCTGGATTTTCTGGAAGTTACCCTCCAGCCATGTTGCAGTGCCCGGATTGGCCATTCCTTCGGAGGGCCATCTGGCTCCCGAACGTTTATCCAGCAGGGCCCATCGGCCTGTCGCATCATCAACCTCAACCTTCAGCGAGTGACTTTCTAATCTTACGATATCGGCTTGAGTGCTCGCGGATATTAACAGTGCGAGCAGACAGATTAAAACGGGCTTACCCATAACTGTTAGTTCTCATCGATTTTTAGATTTCTTTATCTTCCCGGCGTTTCCTTAGCCTTGTCCAATATCGCCCTTGCGCGGCGAGTCACGTTTCTGTTTTTCGTGGCCTGCATTACCTTCTGCATAGCGTCGGCAACTTCACCGGGCTTTTGCTCGACTATCTTTTCACTGATAGCTATCGCCGCGAAGCACGCTTCGTTTCTGGTTGCCGGGTCGTCCAGGTGCGCCATTGCCATCGATAGCGCCTCGGCCGATGATATCGTGCCCAGCACGCCGAGCAGAAGCTTCTTCTCTTCGTTGCGTTCGATCAGCACTGCTGCATTCTTGCACATCGCAAGTTTCTCCTCGGTCGGGAGATTCTCATCTCGAACCAGGCTGATATAGCCACGCAGGGCCGCGGTCTTGCGAGACGAATTCTGCGAGCCCTTGGCCAACGCGAGCAAGTCGGGCGCCGCGTCTGCGGTTTTCCAAGCGCAAAGCACGCGAATTGCGGCGGCACGAACCTGGGCATTGGTATCATTGGCCGCCGAGCGTACAGCGTTAAGAGCGTCCGTTCCCCCAATGACTCCGAGGACGCGCAGCAGGGCGTTCTTTTGTTCGGGCCGGGCCTGGACCAGCAGACTGGTAAGCTTCCCGGTATATGATTGTGGATTATCGGCTCTCATACAAACCGCACTCAAGGCCCGTTCAGCCGCTTCCAAGTCTTGCGAGGTCTCAAAACGCATGAGCAGATTGAGCAGCTCCGGCAATTCGGCGCCACTGCCCAGCTCGCCCACTTTCCTCAGCGCAGCCGGACGGACTTCCGGATCGGCATCGACGGCGGCTTTCAGCAGTGCGGGAATGCTTGTCGTCATTCGCCGACGACCGATCAGTTCGAGCGCAGTGAGCCGCCGGCCGGTCTGGCTGCTATTGAGTATCGCCATCACGGCATCATCCGCCTGGGGGCCCGGCAGGGCGGCAAGACTTTCCTGCGCGGCTTGCGAAATCTCACTATCGGCATCGTTGAGTAATTCGGCCAGCACGGGCACCGCGGAAGAATGGCCAATCTCCGCCAGAGACTTGATTGCTGCGAGGCGAACGGATTTTTCGCTTTTCCCGGCCAGGGCGAACAGCGCCGGCGAGGCCGATGCATCGGCACGCTTTCCGAGAGTCTGGATAACGAGGATTTGATTGTCAGCGGGCAGCCGGTTCAGCTCGGCGGTCAATGCCTGGGTTACTTCGGCGTCCGGTAGTTCCTGTGCGGTCTGGACGGCTGCGGAAAACATAATGTAGTCCTTGCTGCGTAAATGCTCGCGTAGCAATGCGATGCCATCCTTACCGCGGGTTAGAATAGCGCCGCGTAGTGCCCCACCACGAACCTGGTGCGGGGCATTTAGCTTACGCAACTGGTCGTAAATCTCGATTGCCTGGTCTTGATATCCTTGAGCAATAAGTGCCTCGGCGCAACGGAACAAACCTTCGCAAAATGCGAGCTGGTTGACGGCAGAGACATTTGGCAGGGCACGTTGCAGCGCTCTGGTTGCAGGATGATTACCGATTTTGCCGAGCGCCCTGGCTGCCGCCTGGGCTACCTGGTCATCAGTATCATGCAGCATTTTCGCCAGTTGCTCTACAGCTTTAACATCACGGCGTACGCCGATGCTGCCGATTACACCGACGAGCGGCCGGCCTTTGAGTTTGCCGAGCGCATCTCGCAAGGCGTCGTCCACGGCCGGGTCAGGGATGGGCTCCAGTCCGTAGCGGGCCATGTGCGAGAGTTTTTCGTCACCGAGCAGCGCGGCCAGGGGCGCGACGGCGTCTTTGGTGCCGACGAGAGCCAGCAGACGGCAGGCATCGGCCTTTTCTTTGTGCGGTGCATCGGATTTGAGCACGGCAATAAGTTTGTCCACCTGCTGCTTGGTCGCCGGTACGACGGTCTGTCCGAAGGACTGCATCGCACAGGCGAGCAGCAGGGCAATGATAAGCGTATAGTTTATTTTTGACTTTGACATGGCTTGGTCTCCTTCCGGGTTTATAGTATCCACGGCTCACGCATCGCGCGCGAGCGCAGGCGATTGGCTTCGGGGTCGTTGATGAATTCCTCTTTGACGGGATCGTAACGCATATCGCGTTTGAGCCACATGCAGATATTGGCCGCGTGAACCGTAGTCATGGTCCGGTGCATCATTACCGGATTGGACACGGTCTGGCGGCGCGACTTGACGCAGTCGAGGAAATCTCGCACATGGCTCATCGGGCGCTGGGTTCTGGCTATGTAGTCATAGACCAGCTTCCTGAAGTCATCCATCCATGCTGGATTTGAGACATCAGGTTTCGAGTAGCCGTCGGCTATGGCGACCCATCCCTCAGTGCCCTCGTAGTGGACACCACACGAGCCACGCCAGTATTTATTATCCATGTCGCGCTCGAGAATCATTTTTATACCGTTGGCAAACCTGGTCACCATTCCGTCGCCGCTCTCGTTTTTCACATATCCGTATTCGATGGCCGCGGTTTCTGCCGCTCCAATTGCCACCTGGCACTGGGCGAAGGTGTGCGCGCCCCATTCTCCGATGCAGCTGGTGTGGAAATCGTAATATCCCCGCCAGCCGCCGCGAGTGTATGTGGAGTTGTAAGGCCTCCAGGGACACGGCCCCAGCCATTGGTCCCAGTCGACCTCTTCCTTGGATGGTTCGGGCTCTGCGGGCAGCCACTCGTGGCTCATTTCGGCAGCGTCCCAAGGGGCGATGTGGGCACGGACCGTGTGTACCTTGCCGAGCCTCCCGGTGCGGAGCAATTCGTTGGCGAATGTGAAATTTCCCTCGCTGAGCCGTTGCGTGCCGGTTTGATAGATGCGGCGATAGCGTTTTGCGGTTTCCACGACCGCTTGGCCTTCCGCAATGGTCATGCACGACGGCTTTTCGGAATAAACGTCCTTGCCCGCCCGCATCGCCATTATTGAAGCCAGGGCATGCCAGCGGTCGCCTGTGGTGACCAACAGCGCGTCGATGTCCGTGCGCTCGGCCAGGAACTCCGGCGTGTTGTGGTATATGCGGCAATCCTTGTTGCCGTACCGGGTGTCCACCATTTGTTTGACGGCTTCGGCACGTTTCCTCTGGGGGTCGCAGACTGCGACAAATTGCACGTCCTTCTCAGGCATCATCCAGCGCAGGTCGTGTGAGCCGCGGTTTCCGATGCCGATACCACCCAGCACAATGCGTTCGCTCGGGGGCACCTTTCCGTCGCGGCCCAATGCCGAGGCTGGAACGATGTACGGCACCGTCGCCAAAGCCGCCGCGCGCTTTAAAAATGCACGCCGCGTAAGGTTTAAATTTTTCTTTAACATGACAATCTCCTAATTCATTTGGTGAGTTGTGTTCACTAAAACCTTTCATTTAGGGTAATAGCCAAACCTGGTTGGCTGACTGGTCCTCAATCCTGAAGGCTTCAAATCATAGCTGATAAGTTTAAGAATTCTACCCTTTTGAAGATTGGGCGTCAACACAATTCGGAAAAAATAACTGTTTCAAATATTGCCGGACGGAAATGAACGTCATAAGGGCTTGACATTTCAGGAGATAGTACTATGATGTTGTATCACCACACTGGGTGCATGAATATTTGGATAGGATTAGTGATTATGACGAGATTCTATTTGTTGCATTTGGGGGTTTAAATGAGCAAGTCAATTCATATCGGTGTGATCGGCAATCATTAACTAAATTTGGTATTAGCCGGATATTCATCCGGCATTCTTCAGAAGATTTGCACTTTTGTGGCTTGTGCTTTTGTAATGTTTATTGTAATGCAGGTGCCTCGGCTGTTTTGCCAACGGCTGAAATATCCTCGCTTGTGTTGAGCAGCGTCCGGAAGATATCGAATACCGTTACTAAGCCCTGCACTTTTCCCTGTTCGTCGACGACGGGTAAACCACGCCCGCCAAACCGGCACATATTTTCTATTATTGTCGCCAGCGGTGCTTGGGGCCTTACCGTGCGGACAGGCCTGCTCATTATCCATTTGAGCTGGATTTGAAGCGTAGCATCATCCGAAGGGCCATGCCATTTCGCAAATATCGGCCGAAGATAGATACTGGTTGCTCCTGTTATATCAGACTTCGATACTATACCTTCCGGTGCCCCGTCCTGGCCTATCATTATATAGC
Source organism: Phycisphaerae bacterium (assembly GCA_041862635.1). GTDB lineage: Bacteria > Planctomycetota > Phycisphaerae > Sedimentisphaerales > Anaerobacaceae > NIOZ-UU13. Next base: position 7,192 of record JBGVTO010000034.1, read on the forward strand.
TGCAATCATGCTGCTGCATTTTTGTAAGAGCCTGCTGCACACTCTCGTCGGGACTTGCCCAGACTATATCTTTTTGCATAACGTCTTTTGCGCATACTGTTGATGAAACGCTGATATGCGCAGGGGTCCCGCCTTGCGGGGTCCCCATTGTGGGTTTGCCGGACTCGGCCCGCCCCTCCGAGGGGCTGGCCTCGCTCGAAGGGACAGTCATTGACTGGGTCAACTTTTGGATGGCTTCGGAAACTACATCCTCTCGACTCTGGTCAGGTGTAGTTGTTTTTTCATCGGTCTCGGTTTTTTCTTCAGCCTTGGCTTCTGCTTCGGGCTTGCCTTTCTTCTCTACCGCTTCGGTCTTTGGTTTAGCTTCCGCCTTTTCTTTTACTACTTTGGTTTTTTCTTCAGTTTCGACTTTGGCCTTTTCTTCAACTTCGGCTTTTGACACTTCTGTAGCTTTGCTCTGGGGTTTAGCTTCGGATTCGGCCTCGGCTTTCTCTTCAGCCTCGGCTTCGACCTTGGCCTTTTCTTCGGTTCCTGCTTTTGGCTCTTCTGTAGCTTCGCTCTGGGGTTTAGCTTCGGATTTGGTCTGAGCTTTTTCTTCAGCTTCAACCTTGGCTTCTGCCTCTATCTTGTCTTTCTTCTCTACGGCTTTGGTCTTTGGTTTAGCCTCAGTTTCAGTTTTAGCCTTTTCTTCAGCTTCGGCTTTTTCTTCAGTTTCGACCTTAGCTTGTGCTTCAGGCTTGTCTTCTTCCGCTGCCACTTCGGCTTTGGCTTTTGCTTGCGCCTGAGCCTTGTCTTTTTCTTCTGTTTGGGATGTTACCATTTACTATGCCCTATCATTTTATTGAAAACTACTATTTGGCACTCTTCCAGGCTTCACAGTCACTATATATAATATGTATGTTTTTCGATAAATTCTTGAGGGCACTTTAGTTAAAAGTGAGAATTGACCTGGTGGAATCAATTATTTATTCGCACCGGGTGGTACTTTAATACGCTGTGAAATATTACCTTAAAGGGCCTGTATGATTTGTCTCAAAAACATCAGATTATTCTTGACGGCAATTAAGCAATTTAGTATAAGTGTAGTAGGTGGATTCTGGGTTTTGTTTGTCCTCTTAGCGTGTGAAATCTTTATGGTTTTTCGATAGAGAGGAGTTGTGGAGTATTCTGCGATGTACAGGGTTGGAATTAAGACTCTGTGCTTTGCGGTGAAGATATTTTAACATTTCAATTAACATCTTATATTTATTTTTTTAAGGAGAACTGGTTATGTGTAAGAAATTGATTTATTTAATGTCTTTTGTTTTGGTGCTGGGTATGGTCGGTAGCGCTTCAGCCGAGCTGGTAGCACACTGGAAGCTCGACGATGAGGGCACCGGTACCGTGGTTGACTCATCCGGCTACGGCCATGACGGTACGCTGGTGGGAGATGCCCACTTTGTGCCCGGGTTGTTCGGTGAGGCTTTGGAGCTCGACGGCGATGGCGATTATGTTGTAATAGATGGCTACAAGGGCATTGTTGGCGATGGCACTAACACGCCCCCTTACAGCATAATGGCGTGGATTAAGACCACCAGCGACGGTGAGATTGTCGGCTGGGGTGACAGCGGCGGCGGTAATAGAATGGAATTCCGCATCAACAGCAACAGGCTGCGCCATGAGCCCGGCGGTGGTAATACACAGGGTGACACTGCCGTGACGGACGGCCAGTGGCACCATGTAGCCGTAACAGTACGGGCAAACTCGACACACAATGATGGCGTGACAATTTACGTGGATGGCCGGGAAGATACGAGGGCAAATACTGACCCTGATCCGGTCCATCCGACTGCCAACTTTGATGTCAAAATCGGTCTTCGCTACAATGAAGACAACAGGATATACACCGGGCTGATTGATGAGGTCCGCATCTACGATAATGTGCTGACGGTAACGGAGATAAGGGATATCATGGAGTTAGGGTACCTGGCAAGTGCCCATAGTCCCGACCCATCTGACGGCAGCATGTATACGGACACGTGGGCAACTCTTATGTGGACGGCCAGTGAGACCTCTGTATCACATAACGTGTACTTTGGGACGAGCTTCGACGATGTCAGCGCAGGCGCAGAAGAGACGTTCGTGGGTAATATGACTGTGGACAGCCAGCCGGTTGGCTTCGCCGGGTTTCCGGCTCCGGAGGGTCTGGTTCCGGGTTCAACCTACTACTGGCGGGTGGACGAGGTCAACGATGCCCATCCCGACAGCCCGTGGCAAGGTGAAGTATGGAGCTTCTGGGTCCCATTCAAGACCGGGTACAATCCTGACCCTGTGGACGGGGCACAGTTCGAAGACTCGAACGTCGATCTGAGCTGGGGAGAGGGCATGAATGCGATTATGCAGACCGTTTACTTTGGAACCGATGCCGACGAGGTAGCCAACGCGACAGGTGCTCCCACTCAGATGAATACCGGCTTTGATCCGGGCCTCCTGGACTCGGAGACCACATACTACTGGCGCGTGGATACGTTCAACGGCTCTGAATGGGTTACAGGTCCTCTCTGGAGCTTTCGGACGATGCCGGTAATCCCGATGGCCGATGATCCCAACCTGGTTGCCTGGTGGAAGCTCGATGAAGGTGCAGGCACGACAGTAGTCGATTGGTCGGGCAACAACCATCATGGTAAGTTCACGTTCGGTGAAGTGGAGTGGGTCGAGGGTATAGACGGCGGTGCCCTGGCGTTCCCTGATGGTTGGGTCGAGATGACGGAATACGAGGGCATACTCGGCACCCAGAATCGTACCGTGACCGCCTGGATAAACACAACAGGATACGGTGATTATATCTCCTGGGGCCAGAATGTAAACACCCAGAAATGGATTGGCCGCGTCCAAGATACCCCCGATAATGGAACCGTAGGGGCGTTCCGAACAGAGTGCAGCGGCGGGTACATCATAGGCAGTACGGTTCTGACCGATGGGCAATGGCACCATGTAACATCCGTTCTGGAGAGCTTTGGCCAGCCCGACATTATGGATATCAAGCTATATGTGGACGGCGTGCAGGAGCTTATCAGTGGTTCGCAGCTCATAGACGTCAATACAGCTGCAGATGGCAGGACGGTTTGGCTCGGCGAAGGACATCACGGCAGATTGTTCCCAGGTTTGGTTGATGATGTGCGCCTCTACAATAAGGCGCTAACGCAGGACGAAATCAAGCTGCTCATGCGGGGTAATTTGCTGCTCGCCTGGGATCCGCAACCGCCCAAAGGACGGACAGTGGATATAGAAAGTGCCCTGCCGCTGCGCTGGAAAGCGGGCGACAATGCGACACAGCATGATGTCTATTTCGGCACTGATAAAGATGCGGTCGCCGGTGCTAATACATCGACAGCAGATATATATCGAGGCCGACAGGGAGCTACCAGCTACAATCCACTCGAAGGTGTTGAATGGGGCGGCGGGCCTTACTACTGGCGCATCGATGAGTATAATAACGACGCAACAATCAGCGAAGGCCAGGTATGGAGCTTTACGGTAGCCGACTTCATTGTCATAGATGATTTT
>JBGVTO010000035.1:0-5002 GCA_041862635.1 Phycisphaerae bacterium
ACATTCTCATCCCAGTATGGCCAGCGAGGCCAGCTCTTGTTCTTTCTGACAGGTTCACCCCCGAGGATAGCCAGTTTGCTGACCTTTCTGCTAATATTTCCATACGCAGGAACCTTCCTCGAAGCGGCCGCAGCGAGAGAAGCTGCCGATGCCGCGGCGATGAATTGCCTTCTTGTTAAATTATTCTTATCCATTTTCCAAACCCTTTCAATTGGCATTGGCTCCGAACATGACATTAGGCTGAAGATTCCATTATAATGTCGCGCTGTGCTCGATGTTAGCGGAAAAAGTGCCACGGGCAAGTAATTGTGCTTCATCCGGCCGCCCCTTCGGCGTGGCTCAGGGCAGGCCTTTGGGGTAGGATATTGAGTTTGGGTTTGATTGGGTTTGTTTTCCCCGCGTCTGCGAAGTGGTATATTTTCATAATCCTTTGTTAAAATAGAACTTACGTTCATTTTGGCCTTTCGGAAATTGGGTTTGTTTTTTTGGACTGCGAAAGCGTCGTTTTTTCTGTAATCCTTTGTTATAAGTGAGTTTACATTCATTTTGGCTTTTCGGAAATTGGCTTTGTTTGGGTTTGTTTTTTCGAGTCCGCCGGGGTGGGTTATTTTCATAATCCTTTGCGGCAAAGAAGGTTGCATTGGTTTTGTCCTTAAGAAGATTGGGTTTGTTTTGCATAAAATGAGCTGATTTGTAGAGGATTCTCGATGGATGTAGAGGGCAATTGAAAGAAGACGGTTGGCGAGTATTGCGTATCGCGTATTGCATAGATCGTAGCCCAAGGTTGCATCTGGTAGTCTGAAATCCGAAATCCTAATCCCTAAATCATAAACAAATCCAAATTACACAAAATTAAATGTTCAAAACGGTTCCCTGCCTAAGTCATGCAGGGATTCGGGCCGGCTGGCTCTAAGTCCTTGCTGCGCTGAAGCTTACGACATGCAAACTGAAATGTCATCTTCGCCTGCTGGCGGTTTATGTTTGCCTGCTGGCTAACATGTGGGTATTTTAATATATTCCCAAACAATGTCAACAAAAAAATGACCAAAAAAGCACTTTTTTTAGCCACCTTTTACCAAGTGAGATGCCGGCTGCGGATAGTCAAATGACTACGAGCTTTTTCATGCTACAAAGCTGGATGCTGGATAGTGAGGAGTGAGCTAAAGTGAACTAAAGTGAGCAAAAGTTGGATACCGGATGCTTGATACTCGTATTGCGTATCGCGGGAGGTTTGCCGGGGAAGAGAACGAAAGCGATATACAGCCGGTTTGTCGAATTGCCCAAAATTAACTTATAATCCAAGGACTAAAACGGTTGGGTACACCGTTTGTTGTTGCTGCGAGGCCACTCTGAATCACTCTTTCGCTCCATGTTTGCGTAAAATCTCAACGATTTCGGTGGCGCGGCGGATCTCTATAGCGTACGACAAGGCAGTCTTACCATTATTATCTTTTGCATTGATATCCGCTCCGTTAGAAATAAGTAGTTCAACAATCTTTGGAAAACCCCAAGCTGCATACGAGGCCGCGATATGAAGTGGCGTGTTACCTTTGTCATCCCTGATATTGGCATCTGCACCTTTAGCCAAAAGCAAATCCACTATGTCAAAACGCCCGGCATCAAGCGCACCATGAAGAGGCGGCCATTTGCCTGTGTTGATGTCAGCCCCTTTAGCCAGAAGCAGCTCAACCATTTCCTTGCTACAATAAGCTGCTTCCACTAAGGGCGTCCAGTCATCTCCGGCGTTTACGTTGGCACCATTAGCGATCAAAAGCTTAGCTACTGGTATCTCTCCTGCCTTAGCAGCATAATGCAGCGCTGTTTGGCCCTTCTGGTCTTTAGCGTCCACATTCGCACCGCCGTCAATGAACTTCTCCACTTTCTGCAAATCTCCAAGATATGCGGCGGTATGCAGCGAAACATCGCAACCCTTGGACGCGAGCAGCTTAGCTATCTCTTTTCGGCCTTGGTTAATCGCCAGATTAATAGGTGTCCGGCCCCGCGTGTCCTTTGCATTGATATCAGCACCTTTAGCGATGAGTAGTTCGGCTACTTCCTTGTGTCCGTAGCGAATGGCGCAGTGCAGAGGTGTACACCCATGCAGCTTCGTATTGACATCAATACCTTCCTGGATAAAAGCCTTTACTTTTGCTAAGTCTCCAGCATCCGCGGTCTGATGTATATTAGATTTAAAATCATAAAGTCTTATGGCATTTTTACGAAGCACCATCCTGGCCAGCTCGAAGGCACGGTTACGCGAAATCTGCCCATCGTTCATCATCTCTGTTAGAGCTATAGCGAGGGCAATACGAGTTGAATTTGTAGTAAGCCATCCGCGTTCTTCCCAATCTATTAATGGCGAAATTCCACCAGCCTTGGTTCCGAATAACACTTTCTCGGGATACCACTCCAACCAGGCACGAAGCGTTTTACTCAATGCATGCGTGGAACCAAGAAAGGCATGTCCAGAGAGATCAACATAGACATTCGGCTTGACTAACATTGCACCCGCTTCTTTATCAAACGGCCACCCGCCATGAAGCATTACAAATTTAGTATTTCGTTGGTCAGGATCATTAAAGACAGACTCCAATAGCATTGGATTTGAACCACTTATGTTGAAATATGGACCCTTACCCATACCTGTATGGATATGCACTATTAGGCCTAATCGCCCTGCTTCTTGAGCTATATAGCGGAAAAGATAATCTTCCAGTTTGCGTTGTTCGCTAATTGAAACTTCCTTTTCTTGAAGGAGCTGCTCATAGACCGTGGCCGCTTCCACACTGGATACTTTTTCGAAATTCAGTGGACGACCATAAGCAGTATGAAGAAACTTAATGGCTATTGCACCTTCTTGCTTAAATGATTCAAACGCCGGAGTCACAACAGTTTCGGTATATTCGGCTAACGTCGCTGCAGGTTTTATATCGTTTGTGAAAGGATCCAAAAAATCATCTACACATGGGACCCAATAAAAGCGAGGCGGCGTTTGTCCCAAACCGAGCTTTCGCCAAATTAATGCAGTTTCTATTCCCAATTTATCTAAAACCCAGGTGTGGTAATTCTCACCCTGCTGGCGTTTGATGCGTTGCTTCTGGTTAAAAACAAGACTTAAATGTTCTTTTTCCATGTCATTATATTTATATCCGTATAAGTCACGCCAAGCATCTATCCAATGAGGATTATCAAAACGAAGATTCACAGAAAGGTCAAAAGGTGGCTGCCCAAGCAAATCGGCAGGCTCTTCTTCGGTACCCTGGTTAGCAGTAGGTGACCACATGTAGGAACAATTATCTATGGCTTTAATTTTTGCGATTTGTTCAAGCAAAACAGGATCTGGAATTGTTTGGGCACAAGATTCAAGAAATATGGTAATAAGAATTAAGAATGACAATAGACAGTATATTCGATATTTTTTTTTCATGATTTACTCCATTGATATTATCCGGGATTTCCCATTATCAGTAATCAACTACGTCACTCTAACTGCTATTTCATCTACTCGGCCTTTTATCCCAGCACTATTTTCCAAGGCCATAAAGACAGAGCATGTTTCCATAGCTGTAATTCTATGCATCTTGTGGGTCATTAGTCAATGTCCGTTTTTGTACTAAATAGGCGACCCAGACGCAACCAGATTGAGGTCAGGTTTGTTAAATAATATACTTATGACAACTTATGCAACAACAAGAACGGTTAGTAAAGACCGTTGCCTAAGTCAAATCCCTGTATTAAGACGGATACCCAACGGGAAAAATAGTGAAAAAATTCTTCTTGACAGAAAGGGACAATCTTTGTATAAATGTACAGGGAGCAGTTTATGCCTTCGTCGGTGTGTATTTTTATTGATTCGTATCAGGGGAGGCGGTATTTCCACGTTTTTTTCAAGATTTTACCGAGAGACACAGAACACCACATGAAGGTTAGGCGGCCGGAAGTGTATGCTCCGTAATTTAATTCTTTACTTTTCAATTGGTGTTGAGTTTTTTAAAGGAAGGAGGTCATGTCGGATTAATAAAAATTGTCCCGGTCGGACAAATGTTATCATATAGATAAGATAAAAGTTTGTATCAGTCGTTTCATTCCAATTCAATTTCTTTTTTAAAGGAGGATTATTATGCTTAAGAAATTGATTTATTTTACTTTTTTTGTTCTTGTGCCGGGCCCGGCTTTGACGGGCACGGCAAGCGCTGAGCTTATGGGCTGGTGGAAGTTCGATGAAGGCTCCGGGACCATTGCCCAAGATTCCAGCCGTTACAATAACGATGTCTTCTTCTATGGTGACCCGCAGTGGGTGACGGGATACTATAACAGCGGCCTGGAGTTTGACGGTTCAGACGATTGTCTCGACCGCGGGGTGTACGAACCGGTTCTGGATATTGTAGGTGAACTTACAATGACGGCCTGGATCAAACCCGGGGCCACGCTTCGCGACCACGAAATCGGCGGAAATATCACCATCGGCCCAAACGGCGGCGGCTATATGTTGGGCGTATACAGCAACGACAATCTCGAGTTGGAAGTCAGGAGCAGCGCAGGTACCTCGGCTCCACCCAGCCGACCCGGCGGCGGAACAATGTTACAAACGGATACCTGGTATTTCGTCGCGGGTACCTATTCTCAAACTCCTGATGGGGGCGTTATCACGACATACGTCAATGGCGAGCTCGATGCAGAAATGGTCACTACGATTGTGATGGACCCTTCGCCGGGGACCTTCAAGATAGGTCGCGACCCCCAGACCCCCGGGGCGGGCCAGTTTATAGGTGTCATTGACGACGTTCGTGTCTATAACCATGTGTTAACGGAAAAGGAGCTTCGGGACGCTATGCTCGGGAAGTGGCCGCCATCCGAGATAGCGTTTGCCCCCCGCCCGGAAGATGAGCAGGTCGATGTGCCTCGCGATGCGGCTCTTAGCTGGACGCCCGGAATCCATGCACAGAAGCACGATGTGTATTTCGGGACAAGCAGTCCACCACCGTTCATCCAGAACCAGACC
>JBGVTO010000036.1:0-9474 GCA_041862635.1 Phycisphaerae bacterium
TAAACATAAATCAACCCGGCCTGTTCCATCGTTGGCTGTAGCCGGTCCAGTTAAAAATATTGAGGAAAGGATAAAAACCATGTTAAGACCAGGAAAAAAATTCTACAAGCGCCCCAGCTTAATAGCCGCGACAGTCATATTGCTATTAGCTTTGCTGATCGTTCCAACTGCTCTCATGCTGACCGCTCGAGCAGAAGAAACCAAAACTGCATCGGAGAGCGAGGAGAAACCCAGTAAACCCCTCCACCGAGCTGTCGCTGATGGCGACGTTGAACAAGTCAAATTGCTCATTTCAAAAGGTGCTGATGTCAACGAAAAAGATGAGAAGGGATGGACACCTTTGCATACGGTGTCTTATAATGAGCCTTACAAGGCAGCTGATGTAGCTGAAGTGCTCATCGCCAAAGGAGCAAATATCAACGCCAAAGATGTATCTGGTCGGACCCCTCTACACGTGGCTGCAAGCAAGGGGTCGTCGCTCATATTCAAATTGCTCATCGCCAAAGGAGCCAATATCAATGCCAGAGACAAAAGAGGTAATATGCCCTTGCACTATGCAGCAGGCTGGCGGCTCATTTCAGAAGATTTGCTGAAGCTTCTTATCGCAAAAGGCGCTGACGTTAATGCCAGGAATGATGCAGGCCAGACGCCCCTTCACTTTGCAGTAAGTTCCCGTCATGCTTGGGCTTGGTATAATAGGGTGGTTGAGTTCCTCCTGGCTAACGGAGCCGACATCAATACAAAAGACAAAAGGGGCTTTACACCCCTTCATTTGGCTGCCGTGTCTGGCCGAAAGGAAAAAAGGAAGGAAAAGGTGGAGCTTCTTTTGAACAAAGGTTCTGTTCTTGAGCATAAGAACAATAGAGGGGATACGGCTCTTCACCTAGCAACCATAGCTGGAAATAAGGAGGTCATGGAGCTTCTTCTTGACCGGGGTGCTGATGTCAACAGTACACAATGGAGTGGCTGGAGTTCTCTGCACTATGCCGCCAGAGCCGGTAAAAACGATATAGTAAAGCTTCTTATTGATAAAGGTGCCAATGTGAACGCCAAAAACGTTCGTGGTGAAACACCCGCACATCTTGCCGCTGTCCAGAACCATAAAGACACGGTCAAGCTGCTCATTTCAAGAGGGGCTGACGTCTCCTCGATCCAATTGGCTGCCTATATAGGAGATATCACTAAAATCAATAGCTTTATTGAAAAGGGCATCAGCGTCAATGCACAGGATGGATATTGGCTAACGCCTTTGCATGCTGCCGCAGGAGCTGGTCAGAAAGATGTCGCCGAATTTCTTATCAACAAAGGCGCTCTGGTCAATGCAGATACAGTTGCAGAAGGACCGGGCACGCCTCTGCACTACGCGGCTGACGCAGGTTCCATAGAAGCGGCAGAGCTGCTTGTCAGTAAAGGTGCTATCATCGATGCAAGGAACAGAAACAAGGAAACTCCCTTACACCTCGCGGCTAAGAAGGGATATAGCGACTTGGCGAAATTATTCGTCACTAAGAAAGCGGATGTGACTGTCAAAACGCAAGATGGATGGACACCCCTGCACTTTGCTGCTGACAATGGCCACAAAAATATAGCAGCACTTCTTATTGAAAACGGCGCAGATATTAATGCAAAGTCTAACGAGCCCAAGGGGACACCCTTGTTCTATGCCGCCCGGTCCGGCCACAAGAGTGTGATAAAGCTTGTCATTGACAAAGGAGCCACTATTTCTGAGGTTGATGATCTGCTGTATTATGCGTGTGGGTACCAACATAAGGACCTGGTAGAGTTTCTCATACAAAAGGGTGCCAATGTCAACTCAGAAGCCGACTACTGGGAAGATGCTCCGGCTTTGTATTTACTCTGGGATTTTAAATCAATCAACAAATGGGACAAAGTTAAGATTGCCGATAGCAACCAGCCGGATATTTTCAGAATACTTTTGGATCATGGTGCCAACCCAAATGCAAAAGGCCGATGCGACTGGTCTCTCCTGCATTACGCAGCTGAAACCGAGGGCTATATAGATATGGCCAGGATGCTTCTTGACAAAGGCGCAAATCCCAATATTAGGGAATCAATTGGACAAACACCTTTGCACCTTGCAGCAGAGCCAGGTTTTAAAGCAACGGTTGAACTGCTTATCAGTCGCGGAGCTGATGTTAACGTAAAAGACGAATACGGACGAACTCCTTTGTGGTATGCCGAAGACTATGGCAGCAATGCGGTATATGGTTACAGGGATACCCCACCAACACCTGCAGTCAAATTAGCTAAGAAAGAAGTCGCTGAGCTCCTCCGCAAGCACGGGGCCAAGGAATAACGAAGATTTATTGGAGTAGATAATTCTCAAGAAGTATCCTGTCATGAACAGGCAATAGTGTATCTGTCCCTCGCCTCGCTCAGACGTTATAAGGCCTGCTCGTACTCGTAAGAGCCTGTTTTTTGTCATTTTATGTTTGGATCCATTTAGTATTCTTGTCCGCCGTAGTCTTGACGTAGGCGGATAGTGCTTATCTTCTATCCGCCCTCCGTCCTTGAGTTTATCCCCGGTGCAGGCTTCTCTGTTTCTCTGCCGGGGGTCCTCCGTTGTCTGGTATCCGTCATCTTTATTCTGCCTTCTGTTTTCTTATGGGGTGGTGGAAGTGTGGTTTCCGGCGTTAAGATAGGTAAAATATCAGGAACAAATCTCCCGTTACTAACCTTCGCGGAGATGGTCAAAAAAGTTCATTTTTTGTCTTTTTTTTGTTGACATTGTATGAAGCTATGTTAAAATACAAGCATGTTAGCCAGCAGACTAACATAAACCGCCAGCAGGCGAAAGATAACAGCCAGAAGGCCCCGCAAAGCTTGTCCTCGAATGTCTTAGTCGGGGATCCAGATTATATCTTAACCATTTAACCAAACTATCCATATTATCTATATTAACGAATGAACCATCACAACCATCGAGAATCCGGAATCGATTATCCATTATCGAGTATCCAGAATCGATAATCCAGTTATTTACGTGCCTATAAGGCATCACGGCAATCTCATTGCCAATTTGAAATTTAAGATTTGAAATATGAAATTATTTCTTCACGCTATACGCTCTAAGAGAATCGAGAATCCAGTTATTTACGTGCCTATAAGGCACTACATCTGTCGAGAACTCTCTACAAATCAGCACTTTTTATGCAAAACAAACCCAATCTTGTCCGCCGTAGGCGGATTGCAAATGAACGTAAACTCATTATTAACAACTGATTATGAAAATAAATCCAATTGGACACTTGGTCAAAACAAACCCAATTCAAACCCAATCAAACCCAATTTCCTAAAAGCCAAAATGAATGTAAACTCTCTGATAACAAAGGATTACAGAAAAAACGATGATTTCGTAGTCCGAATAAACAAACCCAATTTGCCGAAAGGGTAAAAATTGATACAAAGTGTGTATTTACAAAGGATTATGAAGAAAAATGCGGCTAAGGGCTATGAAAAAACAAAGCCAAAACAAACCCAATTCAAATCGGAAGACAGAGGTCAGATGTCAGATGTCTGTTTTCTGTCTTCGGTCCTCTGTTCCCGAATGTCTGAAATAACGTGTTTATGGCAGTTGCAATTCAGAGCAGATTCTGATATTATAGTCAAACTAAAAAAAGAGTATAGCTGTCTCTTGCAGAAATGCCGTGCTGGAGACGTCAGATTGATGAAATTTTAGGAGTAAAAGTATGAAAAGGTGTGTTTTGCTGGTTATTTTTATCACAATGCTCGGATTTTGCAGCGTCCGGGCCGATTGGCCGCAGTACCTGGGCCCGAATCGAAACGCCATCTCCGATGAGAAGGGCCTGCTGCGGTCGTGGCCGACCGAAGGCCCGAAGGTTTTATGGAGGATTGACCTGGGACCGGGCTACGGCGGAGCAGCCGTGAGCGATGGCAAGGTCTATGTGCTGGATCGTATTCGCAGTAAGCAGGATGTTCTGCGCTGCCTCGATCTTGATACGGGCAGGGAGCAATGGTCCTATGCCTACGATGCGCCGGGCAGGGTGCAGCACCCGGGTTCACGGAGCACGCCTGCGGTTGATGGCGGCTACGTCTATACCTGTGGATCGTTCGGCGATGTGTATTGCTTTGATATAAAGACACAAAAGCCGGTCTGGAAAAAAAACGTATGGAAGGACTTCGACGATGGCCAGGTGCCCAGGTGGGCCATAACCCAGAACCCGCTGATCTACGGAGATTCACTGATCCTGGCATCGCAGACTGAAAAGGCCGGCATCGTCGCGTACAATAAGCTAACCGGAAATGTGAAGTGGGTGTCCCAATCTCTACCAGGCGGGGTTGGTTATGTTAGCCCGAAAATCGTGAAAATTAACGGCAATGATAATCTGGTTATGATTACGGCCGGCAGGCGAGGCGGCGGGGGAGGTGCGGTGATAGGAATGGATCCCAAAAACGGCAGGCAACTTTGGATATATGAAGGCTGGAGCTGCATGATTCCAGTTCCAAATGTCACGGAAATCGGAGATGGTCGGCTGTTCGTTACGGGCGGCTACGAGGCAGGCTCGGCCATGCTAAAAATCGAGAAGCAAAGTGATTCTTACAACGTTACCGAGCTTTACAAGACCGACGACTTTGGAACGCACGCGCATCCGGCGATTCTTTACAAGGGCCACCTATACGCCCACTGCACGACGAATACTCGGCGGGATGGGATGGTATGTATGGACCTTGCCGGCAATGTCAAGTGGAAGACGGGGCGTTCACCGGTGTTCGATAAGGGCGGCTTCATTCTTGCCGACGACCTTATTCTGAGCGTGGACGGCAGGGACGGTATCCTTAATCTCATTGAGCCTAATCCGGAAGGCTTTAGGAGGCTGGCGAGCGTAGATTTGCTCGACACAACAGAATGCTGGGGCCCGCTGGCATTGGCCGACGGAAAACTGCTAATCCGCGACCAGAAACAGATGAAGTGTATCGCCGTCAGATAGCTACAGAAAACAGAGGACAGAAAACAGAGAACAGAACTGACTTCCGACTTCTGACATCTGACTTCTGACTTCTGACTTCTGACTTCTGACTTCTGATTTCTGGCATCTGACTTCTGTTTTCTGACTTCTGATATACAGTTTGCTCCTTAAAGGACGGTCTCATCTGCAGAACCGTAGTAAAGGGCATTAAACAATATCTTAAACGTGCCGTGTGTTTGTGTGCGATGCTGCGAGCGAAAACCGAGCATAATTATTCTGCCCTGACCATATTGAATGTCCAGCGCTGCTGCTTTGCCGGCCAGGTATTTTTCACCAAGCAGCCATCCGCTTTTTAGGATATCCTTCTTCGGATAGATAACCGGGGCAGCGATTTGTTCGTTTAGAACCGAAGGGTTTATTGAAAATACGGGATTGCTCCAGTTGAGAATTAGACCTTTTTTGGGCATGCCATAAGTTAGTGGATGAGTAACATCAATCTCGGCATACAAATTGGAGCCGGGACAAAAGTACTCGGTACTCGGTAAATCTTTAACAACGTTCTTGATGGGAACATCGAGCTTGTCGATAGCAAATTCTGAGGCATCTCCCATGAGCACTAATGTTCCGCCCTGTCGAATAAACGCCTTGAGCTCTTTAATTGAATCGTCATCGAGATTTTTTTTGTATTCAGGGGGCAAAAATACTTCCGGGTACTCTTCTTCCTCAGCTTCCTCGGATTTTTTTGCGTTCTTATCACCCATAAGGGCTGTCATGCTGTCATGTGGAATTAAAAAAACATCTATCTTTTTCAAATCGCCATTTTTTATAGCATCGACATCAATACGCTGGTAAAGGAAATTCCACTTGTCGAAAAGACAGCGTGTCCAGCCTTCATCCATATTGCCGCCCTTATAGCGCCGATACATTCCCAAACGAAGCTTCTTTAATTTAAAGGCCGGACCGTTCGTTGATTTCGACAGAGCATGAAAAACGAGTCCGGTCTTTTTTGCAACTTCATAAATTTGACTGCTGGAAGTACGCTCGGCCGAAATCCAGATTGCTCCCGGCGCAAAATGACCGTATTCATTGTCGATTGCTTCTTTCAGCCAGTACACTTCGCCACCTTTGGCAAGAATTTCGTTCACGGCAAGAAATGCGTCATTGAACTGATGGGAAAGCAGCCAGCCGGCCTTACCTGAACCGGTAATGCGACCGGGTGATTTGGGTGGTTCGGTCAGCTGTTCCAACTCAACATTTATTTTTTGGTTTGAGGGACATACCTGAACACCCATGTGTTCCGCAAGCACAAAATTAGCCATATCATAGGGTCTCAGAATACTGCCGTCAGCGCGGCGTGTGATAGCATTGTCCGGATAATGGGCCTCAGCAAGAAGCGATTTCACCAGAGCACCATTGGGTTGAGCGAGGGAAATGATATAATCGCCCACATGATAAGTCCGCTCACCGGTCTCGAAATCCGCTTCGGCGCGATGCACCTCGATGTTGTTTTGCATGAGAATACCGACCAATTTATCCACAGTGAGCCAGTCATGCTGTTTTGCAGGGACGATGTAGGCATATTCCGGGCCTTGATTGCCTTTCTCGATTATACGTTGCGCCTTGAAAACTTTATTACGCAATAATAGCTCCCGGTTCTTGGCCGCAGTTTCCAGTAAAGCATAGGTGCTGATTTCCTGCTGCCGAACCATATCTGAAAGCCGCCACCATCCACCCGGCCAGGGATTTGGAAAAACCTGCATCGGCTCATATTCAGCATGACTACGGCCGTGAGGCCTGAGCTGGTGTGGATGGATATAGAGCGGCCAGACTAAACGCGCACTTGCCGTCTCGGTAAGCATCCCGACGATATTGCGATGGTTCGTCGACATGTGAAAAGAAGGAAACCACCAGCCGGTATAGGGCGCTCCGGCTACAATACCTGTCATACCTGCACGCTCCAAAGCAATCTGCATATTAGCTCCGACCAGCTCATGTTCCATCCAGTTCAGAGGATCAACGTTTGGATTAATCGGGTCGTGGTATGGAGGCACATATAATCTTGCTCCGTAACTTCCCATCTGGTGGATATCGAGGTACATCTGCGGTATCCATTCATGATATACAACCTTCGCGAACATTTGCGATTCTTTGAGTGAGAGTGTATAAGAATCCCTGTTGTTGTCATGTCCGGCATAATGATGGTAAAGAGCCGGCAGACTCGAGCCTTGATATTTTGTGCCTCGTGTTTTTTCAACCCAGTCTGCGACCATTTCTGCACCATCCGGATTAAAAGAACCAAAGAGAAGAAATACGGTGTTTTGTAATATTTCCCTCGTCTGCTTGTTGTTGGCGGTTGCCAGTCGATAAGCGAGTCCCGGCGCCATTTGTACGGCGGCTATTTCCGTTGCATGCAAACCACCGCTGACCGCAACGACACTTTTGCCTTCATCAATCAACTGAGCGATTTCCGCCTTGGAGCGCCCTCTCGGGTCGGCCAAATTGCGACTTATCTCAGAAAGGCGCTCCAGACTGGTCATATTTTCCGGCGCTGTAATGATTATAAGAATAAAAGGATTGCCTAATGTTGACTGGCCCAAGTCTTTTACGAGAACACGGTCCGAGGCGGAATCCAACTTGCGATAATAACCAGCTATCGATTTCCACGATGCTAATTTGCCATCGGCACCCAAATCAAATCCAAAATATGACTTCGGAGTTAGTATGGACTGTGCCTGAAGAGATTCCTGAAATATTAACGTCTGACATAATGTAACAAGACAACTGATGAGGATACATTTCTTAATCATTATAAATTTACCTCCTTTACTGTCTCCAGCTATTTCAACTCAAAACGCAAAAAACCACCTGTGATATTGTTTTAAAATTCATTCGTTCTTCAACTTTATCTAAGGCTCCAGCAAGTTTTCCTGCTGTTATTCAGAGCATCGCCAAACGACACATGGTAATCTCAAATAATCAACATCGAAGTTGAAAATTCGCTCCGGACGAAATCCACTCACGGTGTAATCATTTATCATTTTGAAAAGGGGCCTATACTGAATCGGTATAGGCCCCGAATTGCCTGCATTTGTGTAACCGCACCTGTGCCTGCGAAATCCCCATGTGCAGGCAGGTACAAGTGACACGAACCTGCTATATCAACCTCGTAATTCTAGCTGCCACCTAAATCACACGGTTTATGGTGCCGGAAGATACAGACGAATATCATCAAAGTACATCGTACCTGAACCACCAGCCAATGGATTGTTTTTGTTACCAAGACCAAGGGAAATCGTATTGACATTAGTCAGGTTCACACCTTGATCTACAAAAGCCTGCAGGTCGATAGTCCATTCGGTCCACCTCGTTATCTGCGCTGCATCAGGATTGTCATAAGAGACTACCGCACTGCCGTTGAGAGCAACATACAAAGTCTCGGCAGCGTTATCCGAAATGCCTCTGAACCAAATCGATAACGTGCTAACACCATTCTCGGTCCAGTCACGCGGGTAAGTCAACGTCAAAGTCGCCTCAGAGTAACCAACGCTGTTGTCGTAGAAGAGCGGCATCGACTGGTTGCCTCCGTGAACGATAGTTTGCTCAGCAAACGGAGGATTCTCGTAACCAACAAGAGAACCGTTTGTCGGGACGCCGTATCCGTCCAGCCACGCATTAAATATCCTGTTGCTCTCGGGGTCGGCAGGGTCAAGGTCGTTGTAGCTCTCAAAATCATCCACAATAAGGAAGTTGGCTGTCGTAAAGCTCCAGACAAGTCCCATCCACGGACTGCTGGGATTGGTGTTATTTACCTCATCAACACGCCAATAGTAGGTGGCATTCCACTCAAGCTTCCCGGGGTCAAAGGTCTCAGAGCCAAGGTCACTACTGCCTTTATACTCCGGCGAGCCAGTATTGGCATTGCGTACGGCATCTTTATCTGTACCGAAGTATATTTGATGCGATGTTGCAAAAACACTCGGCGACCAGGTAAGAACCGGTATTTGTGTTACATCCACAGAGCCATTCGACGGGTCCAGACTTTTGGCGGCACCCTCAGTAGAAAAGCTCCAGACGTGGCCTTTATACGTCTCGATGGCATCAAACTCATCGACCCGCCAGTAGTAAGTCTTAGCTATTTCAAGTGTGCCGGGAGTATAGGTCATGGCTCCCTGAGGAAGCCCTCCGGCAGCGTTGTCCACCTCGTCATAATTATCACCGAAGTATACATAGTGCAATTTCGAACCGAAGCCTGCCGTCCAGCTAAGCCTCACATCCAGATCAACAAGCTCAGTGCCATCCGCCGGTTCGGGTAAATAGGCGGTCTTGGGTGGCACTGTAAAGCTCCAGACTTTACCTGTCCACGGACTATTCGGTTCGGCTTCGTTGACCTCATCAATTCGCCAGTAGTAAGTTGTACCCGGAACAAGACCATCCGGATAAGGAAATCCGGGGAAACCGGCAACTAAAAACGTTGCTGCCTGATTACCTATGAATGTGCTTTCAGCACCGGCGTCCACATCGTCAA
>JBGVTO010000037.1:0-7644 GCA_041862635.1 Phycisphaerae bacterium
CCTTATTAAGCGCTATCACCAGCGAGCAGATAAAGATGATAAAAGTCACTGATATCGCGGGGAAAACCGGCAGAACTTTTTCTATTTTCTCTTTAAAGTAATGCCTTACCCCAAATCCCACGAACAATGGCACTATCACCATTTTGACGACACTGAACACCATTTCCCAGAAGGGAACCTCCAGCCTCGATCTGGCCAAAATGAATGTCAAACCCGGCGTCAACAGCGGACACAACAGCGTGGAAACAGTTGTCAGCGAAACCGAATATGCCGTATCTG
Organism: Phycisphaerae bacterium; assembly: GCA_041862635.1. Lineage (GTDB taxonomy): Bacteria > Planctomycetota > Phycisphaerae > Sedimentisphaerales > Anaerobacaceae > NIOZ-UU13. The sequence goes on from JBGVTO010000037.1 coordinate 280, forward strand.
CTTTGGCTATGTAGCTCATCACATTACTCGCCATTGCCCCGGGCGCTGAGCCGGTCAGTATCAATCCAACTGCAATCTCAGGTGGCAGACCAAACAGCTTCGCCAGCGCAAACGCCCCCAACGGCATAATACTAAACTGTGCAGCCGAGCCGATTAAAACGATAACCGGCCTTTGTGCGATTCGTTTGAAATCTTCGATTTGCAGTACCGCCCCAATCCCGAACATCGTAAGGGCGAAGAACCAATCCATATAGTCCCTCAACGCCACAAAGGGCTTTGGAACAAAATACGCCACCGCCCCAAACGCAATCACCCACACCGCAAAATACTTCGTATAAAAACTTAATACCTTCTTCAACATATCAGAAAGTATAAACCACCACTAACCAATCGTTAATTACAAAAGTTTCCTCAAACCAAAATGTCTTTATAGTCTGTACAAAATTTCTTTCGGCCGCACGACCTACAGTGAATCCCCCTCCAGATACTATCAAACTGCTCCATAATTTTACCGACTATTTTTTCCTCGTCGGTAATGATGCCGGCCTCAAAATTTCTTTTGTGCTCACTCTTGGCCCCCATCCCGGCACCGGTAAGATTGGCACTGCCGCTGTAAGCAAAGCCCCCATCGATTATCACGGCTTTAAGATGAACTCTCGGGCATAAGATTCGCTCCATTCCCTTTATCAGGTTCGGATACTTATCGAAATCCTTTCGAAAAGCCGGTCCGGGCTCTTTGGCGTGCAGCAGTCTTATTTCGATATGTTTTTTGACCAGGTCGGACAAAATCTCAAGAAACGGCACCATCCTGCCGGCCTTTTCCACATGAAGGTCTTTCAGGCCTGATGTTGCTATCCAGACGAACTTGCGGGCTTTTCCGATTCGTCCGCAAATCACTTTTTCGTATATATCTCTGTCCGTAATGAACTCAAGCATTCCTTTGAATCCGAGCCTTAACAATCCATTTAATTCTCGAATCCATTTTACCCGTGAACTCTGCGTTACGCAATACACACATGTCATTATGAGCATTGCGAAGAGAACATTATCGACATAGGTATGCCCAGCGTGCTTACCTGTTCCGATGGGCCAGCCCAAATAATACCTAATACCAATTCTATTTATTGATTGCCGATTACCTGACTCTGTCATTCCTGCGAAAGCAGGAATCCAGGCCTTCCATTTTGTGTAATGTATAATTTTTATCGGCAATTTTTAACTATAATTGGTATAAATAGAAAAGGTTTGGGGACACTCCACGTGCCCCCAAACCCGAAAAACATCATCAACCCTAAGCCAACATTATCGAGCTCGTTGGGGTCAGAGTTATTACTTGAGAGCCTCTATTAGCTCAACTTCAGCGAACTGCATACTATCCGCACTTCCGGCATCTCTAACGGCCGTGATCATAAGTTTATAGTGCTTGTACGCTACGTCATTATCAAACATAATTGGCGTTTCGTTCTTTGTGAGACGCGGCCACGGAGTCTCCTGGTTGAAATCGTCAATCTTGCCACTGGCAATCAACGTCCATTTCCCAGTTATGCTTTGATCAGAACCATAGAACTCAAATGCAACTGGGTCTCGTTCCGGAGCGTCATCTGCTGTGGTGAAAATCAGCCTATCAACAACTTTCTTCTTTGATGGGGTTACCAGGATACCAGTGGGCTTTATCTCGCCTTTCTTATGCCGATAGTTCGTCTTGATGTTATCATCGAGCGCCTTTAGAGGTGATTCACTGCTGGGCCAATCGCTATCGCTCGGCCATCCATAGATGGTATCACTTGGCTTGGTGATATCAACCAGTACGTCTTCGGTGACACCTATTAGCTCGACTTCGGCGATCTGCATACTATTCGCACTCTCGGCGTCTCGAATGGCCGGGAAGAGAACTTGATAGTGCGTGTACACTGTCGCATTATCAAACGTAATCGGCGTTGCGTTCATTGTGAAGCGAGGCCAAGCTGTTACATCGTTGAAATCGACGATATCACCACTGGCAATCAAGTTATACGGCCCATCGATGCTCACATTAGAACCATAGAGTTCATATGCGACCGGGTCACGCTCTTCCGCGTCATTTGCTGTGGTGAAAGTCAGTCCCGTAACGATAGTCGGACCGGCAAGCGGTGTAACCTTGAAACCAGAAGCTTCTTCATTGGGGTCAAAATTTCCACCAAAATTCAGATACTTCGTCGTGCTGTCATTATCGACCACCAAAGGAGGCAGTTCACCACAGGGCGAATAATTAGCAGAAGGATCACCACCACATGGAAGTCCTGTCGGAATACCCCTGACGTTGTCACCTGGTGCGGTAACATCAGCCGCTTCCAGGATGACTATCGGCTTGACGCCTTTGATGTTATCGATGCGGATTGTGCCGGAACCACCGGCCGTCGGGTTATCTACATCGCCTACACCAATGTACAGCTTAGCGGCATTTGCCACATCCACGCCCGCGTCACTTAAGTCCAGAAGCGGAACCTTCATGGTCCACCACTGATCAATCTGTGTGGCCGCTGGGTCTGGATGGGTTACTACGCCAAGGGCGCCGGTAGCATCTTCCACCGCCAAGTACAGCTTCTCGGCGGAATTGAAGGGTATGCCAATATCTTGATTCGCAGCAGCAGCACTGACCTTACCTGTAGTACTGACATTGTCGAACGTGTATGTCCGCTTCTCACCGACTGCGTGTGAGGTAACGAACAGACCAATTAGGACAGGATCCTTCATTTCAATCGTCTGTGCATCACCCTGCTGGGTCCATCCGATGCCGTCTACCGAATAAGAGCCGCTAATAGCATTCCCGACTCGTTCTAACTTAACCCAATGCCCGGGCGCTATACCGGCGTTGTCGTCATGCGCCGAGATTGAACTACCGTCAGCGGCAGGCCGATACTGGAAAGCACCGCCACCGCCGCTGCTGCCGGTTACAGCCATTATGGCATGGGTAGAGCCGGCATCAAGGCTTTGGCGAATCATCACGCCACCCTTGGCCCAGTTGTTTGAGCCGGTGCCATTATCGACGACGTGTGCGATAATTGAACCGTCGCCGGACAACTCCCTGTACATATAGTGGAACTGATCCGATGAACCCCAGACGTCGGCCCCTGAACCAGTTATCGCGTAGGTCCCGGTCGCTTCGTCTAAGCTCGCACTGCCTTCCGGACCCGGTGCGCCTTGGAACCTGAACATCAGGTCCGTAACTCCATTGACTGTCAAGTCCTGCGGCGTATCCCACGAAGCCTCAGAAATGAAAGGCTCAGCACTATTGTCATAGTCAAGGACCGTCTCCGAAAGATCGATAATTAAGAAGTCGGCAGTCGTGAAGCTCCAGACCGCGCCTTTCCACGGTGAACCTTCAGCGAGCTCGTTGACTTCGTCAACACGCCAGTAATAAGTCTTGTCCCATTCCAGATCCCCAGCATCTAAGCTGGTTTCGGCCTGCCTGCCAAGGTAGATGTCCGGTGTATTGACATCAGCATTGGCTACAGCATCGGCATCATCACCTAAGTATAAGTCATGCTCGGCAGCCTTCACGCTGGGACTAAAGGAAAGGACCGGTGACTGCACGGTATCTTCTTCTCCGTCTTGGGGCTCCGGATCGGAGGCCGACGGCATCTTTGTCGTGAAGCTCCAGAGAGGACCCGGATTCGTTGCGATAACAGCAAACTCATCGACCTTCCAGTAGTACGTCGTACCTAACTCCAGCGGACCCGGGTCAAACGATGTCTCCATCAGCTTGCCCATGAATGTACTCGGGTCTCCAGCTTCTACGGCTGCTTTGTCCGTGCCGAAGTACACATCGTGCATAATCGCATCCTTGCCGGCCGCCCAGCTGAGCTTGGCATCAAGGCTTACCGACGCAGCGCCGTCAGATGGGCTCGCGTTATGAGCCTCAACAGTCATCGTCGTGAAGCTCCAGACATCACCCTCATTTACAACAGCTCCAATGACCTCTATCTCCCAGCTGTCCCATCCTACGGGTATTTCGGCTTCGACCTCATCGACTCGCCAATAGTATGTCGTACCCGGGGCTAAGTCTGCGAATTGTATTGCCATCTGGGTCTCAGCAAGGAAGTCCGATTCGTCGATGGTCTCGTCTGTGCTCAGATATACCATGTGGGAAACAGCCATGGGTGCCGCGATCCACTCCAACGTCCCTTCTACTACCCCAACGGCACCATCAGCAGGAATGGGGCCAATGGCTATTGGGGGCGGGTCAATTGTACCCGGCAAAGTTGATTGATCAAGAAGCAGGTCATTGGTAATGATAAAGCCGTCAAGACTCGTACCGTCTTCCCGCTTAGCGATTTCCAGCGTCTGCGCCCCGCGCTCCAGAGTCCAAATCACAACCTCGTTGTCGTGGTCATTACTGTGAACCTCGTCCCAGAGCCAAGTCTCTCCTCCCTCTATGCTATTGAACCTCACCCAGCCGGTACCGGGCTGATCCGGGTCTTCAAGAGTCTGACTCGTAGCAGTCGGTATCCGGACCCAGAATGAGTCGTCGCTCCCAGTTGGGGCAATCACCCGGGCAAGGATTTTGTAGTCTCCACCCGTGGCTTCAAAATTGTAAGTGAGGACCCATTCGGCTCCGGGCGCAGTATCATTGTCGTCACCGTCACCGTTGTCTGAGCCGATGTACTTTGCGCCCGAGGCGGTCCGATCAGTATAAGTCCGCCAGCTCGCACCCAGGACGTCGGCGTCTTCGGCTTCCCGCTTAATCTCATCGACAAGAAGAGCCTCGCCGAACTCTACAATCAACGTCGCCCTTCGGTCAATATTTTCCGTTGCGTTGTCAAAGAAAGATTCGGCCTCTAAGACTCCCGTTGACGCATTGACCGGGTCCTGGCTAAAGATCAACACCAACGCATTGCCCGCTGCCCAATCCTCCTGGTTAACTATCTCCTGGATGATGCCGGCAATGTCCGGAGTAAAATATTTCGCATGTTTTTCAGACCAGTGCTCCGGGCCCCATGCTACTTGCGCTGCCGTTCTGGGCCTCGCTGAGATATTATTGGCTACATCTTCAAACGTGCCGGGATTCGGACTCAGCTCACCTTCGATGATAACAGACGCCTCGCCGACGTGCTCAGCATCATCCACATCGTCGGCATCAAACCGAACAACCGCGCTCAGGATGTTCTCACCCTGCGGAATCTGGACATCCACAAAGCGGATACCCACCACCTGCAAGTCATCGGGATTGGTTACGTCGTTATCGTACATGAACTCCAGGTCACTGCTGTCGAGGTCGATATCGCCATCAGGTGCCTCTTCGGCATCGTCAGATTCGACAGCAACCGGGATTTCGATAGAGTCCCCGAAGGCGACATTTGCACCGAACAGGCTCAATACCAACACAAGAGAAATTAAAGATATTAATTTCCTACACATAATAGTTCTCCTCCAAAACAATTACAATAATTCTGAATTATGCTTTGGCTACACACCAAAGCGACCGACAATAAATTCAACTGTCGCCACACGATATCTGCCCAGGAAAATTGTGCGCGACTTAAACACTACCTCCTTCCTTATAAAAGCCCAAAATGAGCTGTTATTAATTGAAATGTGAAATGCTTGACTACGAAACACTAAGCCTCTATTCCGGCTCATGTGCCTCGCACAATAACCCATAGCTCCTCCTCTATTTGGAAAGCTATAAAGCTTCCATACTTCGGCTGTTTAAAATCAGCAAAGCCTTACCTAATGCCCATAAAGACATTGCCAAGTATATTTATACCAGATTGGCCAATGTTACGTCAAGAATTTTATTGCTTTTTTATGAAAAAAATCGAAAAAAAGTGAAAGTTGTCAGCTTATACTCTTATATCCTTACAACCCTGTCCACGAACTGCAAATCATTGCATCAAGTATTATGATACACAAATAGCGACGTTTGTCAAGACCTAAAATCCCGAAAAGTCAAGTCCACAAGATACTCCATTTCAGACTTGGTCAAAAAGTCTATACTCTTCCAATTTTTGGGAAAAAATACGAAAAAACGCTAAAGAATACTCATTCTCAAAATCCCCTCTAAAACGTCGTAACCATTTGTACAGCAGGGAGTTATGAAACTTTTCGCCAAAAGCCTGAAAAACTAAATGTCGAAGCTAACACTTTGCGTAAAGTCCCCAACGAGATACGAAATTCGACATCCGAGATATGAAATATATTATCCGGTTGATATTTTCTCGAAATCCTGCTCACAGATAAGCCTATGCCGGACAAAACAAAAAGCATCGCATCTTTATCAGTGCCGCCGAGCCAAGTGCTGACATATATTGTGCAGGCTTGATAACTGCTTTGCAGAAAAGCAGTTATGGTCATGACATTGAATTTGTCGGCGTAGGCGGCCCAAAAATGGCTGAGACAGGCTGCCTTAAAGCTTCAAATTGGTAATTCTTACAATTTCATACCCCTTCTATCGAGAAATTAACAAGATTTTTTAATGATTCGCTCCTGGCGAAATCCGCCGTCTTTTGGCAGAGTCAATTAAGAAAGGGCCTATACCGAATTGTTCAATATAAGCCCCGAATTGACCAAATTTACCCTGACTGGGCGCCGCGGCGACTGTTACATTAACCTCGCGCCCATATCTTGCTTTGCAATCCGAAGCCCACAGGTTGCATTAAGGCAAAAGCAAAGGGGGACACTTAAATCTTAGCTTAAGGTGCCGGTTCCGGCTCTGAAATCGGCTGACACAGTCGAATATCGTCAAAGTACATCTTACCTGAACCGCCAGCCACCGGATTGTTCCTGTTACCAAAGCCGATACCAATCGTATTAACATTGGCCAGGTTCACACCCTGGTCTGCAAACCTCTGTAAGTCGATAGTCCATTCGGTCCACTGATCTAACTGTACTGCATTTGGATTATCATGAGTGACTACCGCACTGCCATTGAGAACAACATACATCGGCTCAACAGCGTTATCCGAAATACCCCTGAACCATATTGACAATACCTTTATGCCATATTTGGTCCAGTCTTGGAACGAGGTCAACGTCTTCTCTGCCTCTGAATACCTGAGGATGCTGTTATCGTAGAAGAACGGCATCGACTTTACACCTCCGTGAACGATAGTTTCCTCGGTATAAGAAAAAGTTGTGTCATCGCCCACAGCCGAGCCGGTCCCGTTACCGCCAGAGTAGGGTTCAGTACCCGGCGTGCCATAGCCAAGCCCGTCTTTCCACGCGTACCATATCTGGTTCTCGCCGGCATCATAGTCCTCAAAATCATCTATGACAATGAAGTCGGCTACCGTAAAGCTCCATACCTGGCCTTCGCTGATTGTTGCGTCGTTATTATACTCATCGATGCGCCAGTAGTAAGGCCCGCCGCCCCATTCAACACCTTCG
>JBGVTO010000038.1:0-33648 GCA_041862635.1 Phycisphaerae bacterium
TGTTAGCCTGCTGGCTAACAGGTGGTTATTTTAACAATATTACAAACAAAAGTCAATAAAAAAATGGCAAAAAATGAGGGTGGATGGCCGAGAAAAGGAGAATATCGAATCCTTCGGCCGGGCTCAGTACAGGTATCGAACAAGGAATTTTGAATGATGAAGTGTGGAGGGAAGTTGCGGATAGTCAAATGACTACGAGCTTTTTAGTTTTTGGATCTGCAGAAACATCGTTTTAATCCGACAGCTTAAGACTATAGACATTAAGCAGAGACAAAATGTCAGGTGGATAGTCAAATGACTACGGGCTTTTTTACGCTCCGGCCAGTGAAAGGTTGGGAAACGAACCATAGTCAAATGACTACGTGTATTTGGGTGTTTTGATCTACAGAAGCCTCTTCTCAACACAACAGCTTAAACCGACAGATATTAAGCAGCGATAAAGTGTCAGGTGGATAGTCAAATGACTACGAGCTTTTTCATGCTGCGGCCAGGGAACGCAACTTAGATGCAATTAGTTTGTCGAATTGCCCAAAATTAAGTGATGAGCCAAGGATTAAAACGGTTGAGTACACCGTTATTGAAAGAGGACCGGTTTCAATTGAAGGACAAAAAGATGTAGGCTTTTCCTTCCGACTGTGCAACCTTGCGTCCGAGGCAGAAAATGCTCCTGACCCCTTTTCCTCCCAAAGCGTACCTACGCATAAAAGCATCAGGAATGACAGCTCGCCCGCACACGGTCCAACATTTTCTCATGGTCGTCTTCGCTCATGCTTTCATCAAAGAAAACGCTGTCAGTGCACGCGTAGAATGACTGCCATACCGCGTTGGGCAGGCGTTCCTTCGTCAGGTCGTCAGGCATCATCCTGCTGTCTGCCAGGGAAGACCCAGACGATATCCCAGTCTGTCTTTTGTTTCTTTTGTCTGGGGCTGCCGTTGTTGTCCTTTTGATCCGGGCCAACACTGTAGAGAACAAAACCCTGTCCTTCAGTCTTGTACAAAAGCAGCCCATCGGAGAACGGGTCATTGATGTTCTGTAGCTTGAGCGCTTCCAGTGTGGCGGGGAATGTATCTTCGTTTTGTTTGTGTTGCAGCAGAGCAAGACCAGCTTGTGCGATGCGCAACTGTGCAATCATTTCACAGTGTCTTTCTTTGAACCTGAATATTGGCGGTGTCAGTATTCTTGTCACAATATAACGTGTTTTCTGGACTCCCTCTTCCAGGACTTCTCCCTGTTCAGGTGAGTATGGTCGTTCTAAAAACCGAGTGCCATCGCTCATGAACCGCAGGTATGCCGCATGGTCTGCGAGGAATATGGGTTTGAAGGTTATTCCGAAGATTATAAGTTTGTGTAATAATCCGGCGTCACCTCTGGAGACATGTTGCAGGCTTGCTTTATACATTTCATCTTTTGTAAGGCTAAACGCCCATTCACCTATGAGCAGTCGTTCGGCATCAATGGAATGAATGAGCGGACGAATATCATCAAAATCCTTGAGGAGACTTTGGATGTCATCAGACTGCTGTGCATTTGGCGGTGCAATTTCACAAAGCTTCGTAATTGTCTCGCAGGATAACCTGATCATAGCCATACGCCTCAGTTCGCTGACCAGGGTAGTTTCGGTTCGCAGGGCGTCGGCGAACTTAAGCTGAGTTGTAAGCATGTCCCAGGCGGTATCCGGATTACCGGTTTTGGCTTCGAGATATGCTTTGGCGCAAAGGATGCGTGTGAAGTTTCGCATGCCTGATAAATGAGGCAGGAGTGTGTTTAGGCCGTCATCATAATCTAAATCAAATCGGCATGAATCCCGTTTGGTACCCTGGGCAATGATGGACAGGGCCTGTGTGACTACGTCTTGTCCGATCAGCTGCTTAAACTCGGTAAGCTTGTCAGGATCGAGTGATTCCTTAATGAACTTGTCTGAGAGGTCTCCAAGATGTTCCAGCAGGTTCTCCTCCGGTGCAGGCTGGGCTTTGAGCAGCAGGACGGCGCTTTCATATAGCAGGGCGGCGTTCTCCGTATCGGGAACTTCGGGTGGTATAACGTCAGCAGGCTCCATGGGCCGGCCGTCTTTCTTAAGGTCGGCGTAAGCCTGGCGAAGCTTCGCTGATGAGACACTCACCGCAATAGCATATATCAGGCCGAGCACAACAACTACTATGGCAATGCCGGTCAGGATTTTCACAGTTCTCTTTTTCATGATAAATCTCCTTTAAAGAGTTATTTCTCTAAGGCTTCTGCAAAATTGAGGTTAGGCATACTTGGAAAAGAAAAAATTGTTTTTTGATTCTTTCTTTTCAACCATTAAGTCATTATTTAGTAAATAGTTAGGTGATTATTAAGAAAATCAAAAAAACAGATTTTCTTAAATAATATATGCCTAACCTCAATTTTTCAGAAGCCTTGATCTGTATCTATGAATATGAATCCGGGCTTAGTTGGATTGGAAGCAGACGGCTTCTTCCTCCGTCTGGGACCTGCTCGTTCGAAGCTCCGTTCTGCTGCGTTTCTTTCAAAATCCGGCGCACTCTCTCGGCATAGTTGCGTAACGACGAAGCATCGGTCATAGATGGTCTGCGATTGACCGAGACCAGATGTCTTACAAAAGGGTGATAAGGCATTTCAGGTAGTGTCTCAAGGTCAGGGAGCTGTTCCCTTGTAGCCCGGACATCTCCGGGGCGCCATTTTTTAAGGGTATGGTTGCTGGAAAAATTTGCAATCGAGATAATGAATACAGCCGCCGCCGCGGAAGCTACGAGGCGCATTAAGGGAATCTGCCATGACATTTCCACTGAGGTTTGGTTCCACTCCTTTCTTGCTTCAGTGGTGATTCGCTCTTTGAGCAGGGGCGATGGCTCAGGTATGTGTGCTCTTCTCAAGAGATGTTCGATCTTATCGTTCTCTAAATCTTTTTCGTTCATTATGTAAGATTCCCCAACAAGTTTCGCAGCTTCTCCATGCCATAACGGTATCGGCTCGCTACAGTGTTTTGAGACAGTCCCAAAAGCCCGGAGATTTCCAAAAACGTTTTCTGCCTATATATCTTCAGAACAATCACTTCTCTCTGTTGCTGCGGTAAATGAGCTAAGGCAACTTGCAACTGTTCAACCAGGTCGCTCAGTTCCTGGTTGTTTTCCGTTACCATTAGCCAGGATTCAGTTCTAACCTTAGCTATGTGCTCTCTTTTACGGCTGCTAATCAGCCTGGAGGCTTCATTTCGAGCGATTCGATACACATAGGCATCCAGGCAGCGTGCCCTGGCCAATCTATGACGCTTGCGAGCAATTCTGACAAAGACCGTCTGGAGCACATCTTCGGCATCGTGCCGCGAACAGAGAATGGCCTGGAGAAACGTGAGCAGATCGTTTGCATAACGATCCCACATTAATTCCACTGCCGCCGGACTATTCCGTCTTAGAGCCGCTCGCAGCATATTATCAGGCTGATTCTCGTCCAAAATGTTGTCCTGTATTCAATTCATTAGTAAAGACCGTTTGAGGTTGCTGTTTTGTCTATTAATTAAAATTTTCTTTGTAAATTGTCCGCATACCGTACAAAAACTCGTCCGGCAACACCAGAACAATATGAATCGGCCTTGGCTCTGAGCGGCGCTCGTTTGGGATATGGGTAGAGAGTTCCAGCACCGAATTTTGCACCAAATACGCAACTCAAAAGTAACCATAATCTGTGAGAATTTAGAGCCGATCCCAATAACCCGCTCTATTGCGGCCGGCTGCAAAGCCCGATGCCTGCGTTGTCGGTGAAAAAACGTTCTCAACGTGGAGAAAACCACTTCTGGCGAGCATTTTTGGCCTATCGCCTTGACCTCGAATTCCGCCATAGGCGGACAAGTTTTCGCTCGACCTCATAACGACCCGGTTATTCGGATAAGCTCTAAGCGAAAAAAAAGCACCTATTTTATTTATCAAATCTTTCTTGACAGGTCGGAATTTTTTTGTATTTTAGGAGAGTACAACAGCGGCTGGGATTCCTCTGAACGACGAGATTTTCGGGATGTTATATGGAAAATATATAAGCATAGAAATAATGGTGGGGCAAGCCCCACCCTACCGCTGAATGACGAGAAGTTCGGGATGTTATACGGAAACGATAAAAAAGTATATGCGTGGATGAGTAGATGGGTGAATGAGTCTCCGGCAGAAAGGCCGTGTAAGTACACATGAAGATAAACAGGATGGCTATCAGAAAAGTTGGATTCTCATACGGAAACCATATATACATAGTTAGCGGGAGATAATACAATGATATACTATTTGATATTCATAATCATCTTGCTGGTTGTCGCTATTCTTAGTGATACCAATACCTGGTCACCTTTTCAATCTGAACAAGTGAAAGAGATATGCTCACACATGACCAGAGGCGAGCGCAGAGCCGCAATTAATAGAGGGGCTCTGTGGGGGCTTCTCATCGGCATAATCCCAGGTTCAATTGGGCTCATTTGTGGGCCAATCATCTTCAGATCGGCATTGCTAGGGGTGATGTTTTGTGCCTTGATAGCTCCTCTTATAGCTTGCGTACTATGGAAAAAGTGGTTGCCACATGTTAATAAATCGCAACAGACCTTCCTTGCTTCCACCGAATGGGCAAGAAGTCAAGGCATCAAAGCAGATGGTATTCGATTATTTAGTTGGCAGAAATGATCGCATGAATGCGAACTAGTCAATTGAAGGTACCGCCAAAAGGCGTCCCCTCATCTTGTCGTTACTCGCGGTTCAACGGAATTCAATAGAATACACGAAGCTCCCTGCTGATTAGGGGAAAAAGCAAAAATTTGCGGGAAAACTACCATCCACTTCGCTCACTACGTTCGCTCAGTGGCTGCCACCGATCGTTAGTGAGGAGTGAGCTAAAGTGAACTAAAGTGAAATGAAGCAAACAGCATGGGCTGAAGGTCATTTTACGATTATTCTATACTCGCAGCCAGATTCCTCCGCTTCGCCCCCGTGCTTTCTTGCGAAAGCAAGAACGGGGGCTTCGGTCGGAATGACGGAGTGCTGGATTCCCGCCTCTCGAAACTCTAAGAGAGGAAGGTGGAAGCAGACTGCAAACGAATCGCCCGGAAGTGAAGAGATTCATAACTATTGCACAGGAAGAGCTTGTTCACTCTGCGGCCTGTGTTCATAAGCACATCTTATACCAATTGTAATTAAAAGTTGCGCTTAACATAAAAAGCAGTGAGCCATCCCCAAGCTGCGCTTGAGGCTGCCACCCTTTTGTGTCATCCTTTTGTGCCAAACACAAGAATCGCAGTAATTAAAAGCAATTGGTATTATACAATCTCAATTGACAATAATTCTCTGCAAAGATCCTGTGATTTTCAGAGCCAATATTGTATAATAATATCTGCTCCGGCATTTTAGTCAGAGGTGAGCAAACAGGAGAAAATACCATGCAGGAAAAACACACACCATCATTTTGTCCCAAGAGCGGTAAGTATCCCGGACGCAAAAAGAAATGTTATTGGGCCAGATGGATACTTCCAATCACGGGATTGTCGGCGCTTATTTGGTTTCTGGTCCGTGTCGTGCCGAAACCTTCCCGTGCGACGTATCCGTGTCAACGCGTTGCAATGCCGCTTGCATCGGGCTTTGTCGCCTGGCTCGTGGGGCTGGTGGTCTCGGTTACTGCGTTTAAGAAAGCCAGGCAGCTTCTGAAAGAGTCTCGAGCAGCGTTGGCGTGTCTGTGCCTGGTCATAGCAGGAGTGATGGGTGTAGTTATGCTCGCCAATCTTCCGGAGCGGCCGGCCAATGCGCAAGGGCGACGGGGGCCTCACGGGCCAATAGGTGAGGCTCGAGGGATTTATCCCGGGCGGGTTGTCTGGGTCCACGACCCAAACGCAACCGATTGGGACGGCTATAATTCACCGAAACACTGGTGGCAAAGCGACCATACCGATCTGGCGGTGGTAGAGAAAATGCTCTCGCAGGCAATTCGGGGCGTGGCAGGTAAAAACTCCGATGCCCCAGCGTGGGCCGCGATATTCAAATATTTCAACAACAGCCAAGGCAATGGAAACGTGGGGTACAGGGGAGGGGAAAAAATTGCCATTAAAATTAACCTTACCACCTGTAACGCCACATGGGGACAAGTTGACCCGATTACGTATAACAAAAAGTCCAGCGTCATGAATACCATCGACAACTCGCCGCAGTTGATTCTCTCGTTATTGCGCCAATTAGTAAACACCGTGGGCGTTGAGCAGAATGATATCACTATCGGTGACCCAACCGGGATGATACCGAATTATTACTGGAATATGCTGCATCCGGAGTTTCCGAACGTGCACTATCTGGATAATTACGGCGGTCGCGGCAGGACCCGAACAGAGTTTTCGGAAGTCCCATTTTATTGGAGCACTAATGACGCGAATGGAAAAGTACAGGATTATATACCCGTTTCATTTGCCGAGGCGGACTATATCATTAACTTTGCCATTTTGAAGGGTCATTCCTCAGGCGTGACACTTTGTGCAAAGAATCACTATGGCTCGCTTGTGAGGACCCCGCACGGATTTCTAAGGCCGGAGCTTCCGGGCCTGCCGGTGAATGGGAGATTCCTTGATTATTACAACATGCACTATAGCTTGCCGAATGCCGGCCAGAGCCCACCTTGGAGCCCGGGGAGGAACCACTACCGGGCTTTGGTAGACCTGATGGGACATTCTGAGCTTGGCGGTAAGACAGTCCTTTACCTGATTGACGGACTTTATGGAGGTTACTATGCGGGCGCACATCCGTACAAGTGGGATTCGTGGCCCTTCAACGGCGATTGGCCTTCGAGTATTTTTGCCTCTCAGGACCCAGTGGCTATTGACTCGGTGGGGTACGACTTTGTGAAGGAGGAATGGCCGGATGTTGTTCGGTACGGACGCTCACCGGATCCAAGATATGATATGCAGGGTGGAGCGGAGGATTATCTGCATGAGGCGGCTTTGGCGAATGACCCTTGTTCGGGGACGTTCTATGACCCTGACCATGCCGGTGATGTGGTTCGCCTGGAGAGCTTAGGTGTTCACGAACATTGGAACAATGCTATCGACAAGCAGTATTCAAGGAATCTCGAAACCGGGGACGGCATTGAGCTAATCCTGTTACATAGTAATGCGATTAAGGCAGACATAGACAGCGATGGGGATGTGGATATACGCGATGTGTTTGCGCTGTCTGAAAATTGGCTGGAATACGGTGATCCGAACTATCTGGATGCAGACCTTAATAAGGACCACATAGTGGATTTTAAGGACTTTGCGATTTTGGGTAAGGACTGGGGGACAGTCACGACCCAGCAATAGCCTGGTCGCAGCTTTAAGCCCTGGAGCTCCGATTTTCTGTATTATCTTAGGACAAAAGGGCCTATACCTAATCAATAAGTATAGGCCCCGAGTTAATACAAATCTGCAATATCAACGACACAATTAATTGTAACTTGCTACTTACGGCGCTGCAGGCTCCGGAGCATAAAGACGAATATCATCGAAGTACATTGTGCCGGAACCGCCGGCCTGCGGATTATTCCTGTTGCCTAACCCAAGGGCAATCGTATTGACATTGGCAAGGTTCACACCCTGGTCTGCAAACGCCTTCAGCTCGATATTCCATCGAGTCCAGGTGTCTATCTGTGCCGCATTTGGATTATTATGAGTTACTACCGCATTGCCATTGAGAACAACATACATCGGCTCAGCAGCGTTAGCTGAAATACCTCTGAACCAAATCGTCAGCGTGCTAACACCATTCTCGGTCCAGTCACGCGGATAAGTTAACGTTTTCTGTGCCTCCGAATACCTGAGGATGCTGTTGTCATAAAAGAACGGCATCGATTGGCTGCCTCCGTGGACGATAGTTTCCTCAGTATAAGAAGGAGTGGTGTCAATACCTACCGCCGAGCCGGTTCCGTTACCAGCGTAATAGGGTTGGGTACCCTCCGTGCCATAGCCAAGCCCATCATGCCACGCAAACCATATCTGGTTCTCGTAAGCGTCGTAATCCTCGAAATCATCCACAATCAGGAAGTCCGCCGTGGTGAAGCTCCAGACCGAGCCCTTCCAGGGACTGTCGGGATGTAGATCGTTGACTTCATCGATACGCCAGTAGTAGGTCGTGTTCCAATCAAGCTTTGCAGGTGAGAAGCTCGTTGTAGTCTGGCGACCCTGGTAGATGTCCGGCGTACGAGTGTCTGCGCCGGCAACAGCAGCTTCGTCCGTAGCGAGATATACATCATGCTCAGCCGCATGACCGCCGGCTGTCCACTTGAGGAGAGGTACCTGGGTTACATCTACAGCCTTATTCGCCGGATTGGGCAGACCGGCCCGTATCGGCGGTGAGAAGGCCGCCGCTGGAATGATCTGCGGCGGAAATAAATCATGCGCCCATCGCAACTCGGCTTTGGCACCGCCGGTGGTGGCAAAGTACAACATCTTGATCGATGCAAATTCGCCTGCTACAAGCTCAATCGTGCCCGACTGCAAGGTCGTCTCGTCACGCCAGGCACGCAGTATCTCTACGCCGTTGATCCAGAGCAGCACGCCACCGTCGGGGCTGGCCTCGAAGGTATATTTGCCGCTCAAGGGCACCTCCAATTCGCCCGTCCAGCGCACGGCAAAGTCGTCCGGATTGACCACGTCAGGTTCGGGCGAAGCACTACCCCAGTTGAAGTTGACGCCGGGGTCAATGCGGGTCAGAGCGATTTTCTGGAAGGGTGATTCAGGGGGGTCCGGTACGCCGCCGGAATAGCCGGCATATTCACCCACGAGTCCGCCCCCCGGTCTTGTCGTGGTGAAACTCCATACGTTACCCTTACGCCATTGGGTGCCATCAAACGCATCTACCCGCCAGTAATAGGTCGAATCGATCTCGAGGGGACCAGGGTCAAAGGTCATATTCCCGCTGGATGGAGCCCCTGTGGCATCTGCCACCTCTGTTGGGTCGGTGCCAAAGTACACGCTGAACAGGGCGGCGTTCCACTTGGCGGTCCAGCTCAAAACCACATCCGTATCGACAAACTTCATGGTGTTGGGTGGAAATGGATTGTATGCCGTGCGCGGAGGCAGGCTGAAGCTCCAAACCACGCCCTTCCATGGGCTGTCCGGATTATCCGGGTTGACCTCATCCACCCGCCAGTAGTACGTAGTGCCCGGCTGAAAGCCGTCCGGGACAGGGAATCCCGGAAAACCAACTACCTGGAATGTGGACGTTGTATTACCTATAAACGTGCTCTCGGCAGATTGGTTTACATCGTCAAAACTCGTACCGAAGTAGATATCGTGGGACACGGCCCAAGTTCCGGGTTTCCAGGCCAGGTTATACCAGTCCTGCTCGATTGTGGCGCCATTGGGGGGATCCGGCCCGGCTGCCAACGGCGCCGGCGGCCCAAGCATGACCGTCTCAATCTCCTCAACACTCAGCGCCCTGGTGTAAATGCGCACATCATCCATTACTCCGTCAAAGGGCCTGTTCTCTGCACCAACGGGCTGGTTGCCAAAGGCGGCCCCCACCGACGGGTCGACAGCTACAGAATTGCCACTTTTGGACGTGCTGCCGACCTCCACGCCGTTCTTGTAGAGACGCATGGTGGTGCCATCCCATGTGGCAGCGGCATGAATCCACTCGTTGAGCTGGATGACCCTGGTCTGGGCATCACCATCGTCGCCCCACATCTCTGTCGTAGCGGCACCATCGTCGGTTTTCAGGCGGAACCTGAGCCGCTTCTCGCCGCTGCGACGGCTGGAGCTGACCATCCATATATGTTCATTGTTTCCGCCTCCGAACGCCTTCGAGACCATGCGAGGGTCGTTGCCGGGCGTATCCAGATTGTATGCGTTGAACCAGCAGGTGATACTAATGGCCCCCGATGCAACATCGAGGTTTCCAAGCGACACTCGCTCACCGCCCTGGCCGTCAAAGAGCAGACCGCTTCCGAACTTACCGGCAACCCACTCAGGGTCCTGGACGAATGTGCCGTCATTGCCGTTACCGCTCGAATCAGAAGCAATAGTACCTGTGCCATCGTCGAGCTTCCACCAGCCCAGAAGGTCCGGGTCCTGTGCCTGTGTGCAGACGGCTACGGCAAGCAGTACTATGAAAGCCAAAAAGACATGTGTTCGTCGCATAATAGTCCTCCTTATAAAATCGTTAGAATAAATGCTTTGGCCGCTCACCAAAGCGGCCAACAAGAATCTCCGGCCCGAAACAATTCTTTTGCGACTTGACACGCCTGTCAGAAGCGTGCTTTTCAGCATTACCTCCTTCCTTCAAAAGTCTATGATGAGCCGCTAATTGAAAAGTAAGGCTCTGAAATAGGCCGTTGAAACTCCGGCAGCTTCGAGATCGGGCGTTCACCCCGTCCCGTCTTTGCCGCAAGGCATCCTGTGGATGACGGGCGGGGTTCACAGACTCTAATCATCTTACTTATATCAGATAAGCCCCCTTTCCGTCAAGAGAAATCTCTGACGCGATTACCCGTTTTGAAGGGGTTTTAATAGAAAGCCTTCTTATGCTTGATTAGGAACTGAAAGAAACTATGTAGTATCTGTTGCGGAAAACGAAAATCAATGATGTCACCCCCGTTCTTGCTTTCTCAAGAAAGCACGGGAGTGCAGGCAGGTACAAGTGATGCAAATCTACTATTTCAACCATACAAACTTGTTTGCCAACTAACATAAATATGGTATTATACGATGAAATTAAAATTCAGGACACCGGCAGCGCTGGTGGTGAATGCGAAATTAACCCCTGATATCAAAACGGAGTTGAAGGGCGTTGGATTCTTCGTAGAAGTGTTGCATAGGAAATATCATTTAGAAAGGAGCGGCCCAGATGTTCATGTCACTCGCCATAACCAGGCAAAGTATCTCTATCATGCTAATCGTCGGCCTTATTCTAACGAGTGTATCATACGCTGCCGACCAGGACGCCTTCTGGCCTCAATTTCACGGGCCGAACAGAGACAATCTCTCCACTGAAAAAGGTCTTTTGAAGAAGTGGCCCGAAAAAGGGCCTGCCCTACTCTGGACGGCTAAGGGGCTGGGATATGGGTATTCCAGCGTATCGATTGCATCCGGAATGCTTTACACGGCCGGCAGTATCGAAAATGATACAGTCATCACCGCCCTGAACCTGGACGGCAAGGTTTTGTGGCAAGTGAAAAACGGCAAAGCCTGGACTGGAGACCGTCCCGGCACGCGTGCAACCCCGACCATCGATGGGGATCGGCTGTTTCACCAAAGCCCTCTTGGAAATCTTGTCTGCCTAAAAGCCAAAAGCGGAGACAGAATTTGGGAGGTCAACGTCCTCAAGAAGTTCCAAAGCAAGACTGCCACCTGGGCTCTGGCTGAATCCTTGTTAGTCGATGGAGAGCATCTGATAAGCTGTCCGGGAGGACCGCAGACCTGTATGGTTGCACTTAACAAAAAGACGGGTTCGGTTGTTTGGAAAGCGCCCAGCACGGATGAACTGGCCGGCTATTCCTCTCCAACTCTGGCTGAATATCAGGGGCTGAGAATCATCATCACGCTGACCTCCAAGGGTATGATTGGCGTGAACGCCGATACCGGCGAACTACTATGGCACGTCAAACACGAATCCTATGCGGACGAAAACGTGATGATGCCTATCTATCACGATGGCCACGTCTTTATCAGCACCTTACAGACAGGCTCGGTCAAGTGGAAGATTAACGTCAAAGACGGCAAGGCCTGGCTCGAAGAGATATGGCGTACGCAGGAACTCGATAGTCACCACGGTGGGGTCCTGTTGGTCAACGGGAATCTCTACGGCACAAGCACCTTCCGCAACAGTAACTTGTGGGTTTGTCTGGACTGGGAAACCGGCCGGAACAAATATATGGACAAGGGTGTGGGCAAAGGCTCGCTCACATACGCCGACGGAATGCTGTACACACTAAGTGAGAATAGCGTCATGGGACTTGTCCGACCAACTCCAATGGGCCATGAGCTGGTTAGCTCATTCAAGATTCCCGAAGGCGGAAAAGGCAACAGCTGGGCACATCCGGTGGTCTGCGGCGGCAGACTGTACATCCGCCACGGCGAGCTCCTTTACGCATATAGCCTGAGGTAAAAAAAAGCATGCGTAGCTCAAGAGATTATACTTGACCGGGACGTGGGTGATTTGGTATAAAAAAATAGTAAACCCCGCCCCTGCGGCAGGGGCTGGGTGAAGCTTGTGCCCATGGAGGCAGGTAAATTTTTTTAGCCTTCCGGAGGTCACGGTTTTTGCGGTTTTTTTCAAAGAGGAGGAGTTATGATGTATCATGCGAGGCACAGAGTTGTGGCGAGAATTTTGTGTTTCGCAAATGGAGGTCTTCACATCAAGCAGCCGGCGATTCAAAGTAGTATCATTCTATTGTGGGTGTTGCTCTCAGTACGAGCTGTTGCGGGACAGACCGAGCCCGTGGTCGGCCTTCATGAAAATACCCCAAAAATATTCGCGCTGACCAACGCGCGGATTGTCACTAAGCCCGGCAATGTATTAGACAACGCGACCCTTCTGATTCGCGACGGCCATATCGAACAGGTGACTACCAAGGTAGATATACCTTCCGATGCGGTTATTCGTGACTTAAGTGGAAAGACTATCTACCCGGGTTTCATTGATTTGTACACGAACTATGCTATCGAACCTGAGGCAAATGAAAACGTTTCCGGCGGCGCCAAACATTGGAATCAGTCTGTGCTTGCCCAAAGACGGGCCTCGGCAATGTTAGCTCAGGATGGGACCGCTGCTGAGAATCTGCGTAAATGTGGATTTTGCGCGGTCCTGACCTTCCCAAAAGACGGCATTTTTAGAGGAACGGGAACCCTTGTTATTCTCGGTGAGAAGCCAACCAATCAAGCGATCCTGGGCGAGGACCTCGCTCAGGCGATGTCACTGGAACGTGGAGACCGGGGACAGTACCCGGCCTCGCTGATGGGTACTATTGCCCTGATTCGCCAGACTTTTTTGGATGCCCAATGGTACAACGAGGCCTGGACGAAGTTCAGACAAGCCGCTTCAGGTCAAACCGCTCCGGAAACGAACCTGGCACTGGCCGCATTGCAGCCGTATGTCAGCAGGCGCAAGCCGGTCGTAATGCAAGTTTCCGATGAGCTCGATATCCTGCGGGCGTCAAAGCTCGCCCAGGAATTTGGCCTGGACATGTGGGTTGTTGGTTCGGGCTACGAATATCGCCGTTTGCAGGCGGTAAAAGGAACCGGCCTTAGATTGATTATTCCAGTCAACTTCCCAAAGGCCCCTGATGTCTCCTCGCTCGAACGAGAGCTTCACCTGAGTCTTTGGCAGCTGCGACACTGGGATTTTGCCCCGGAAAATCCAGGCCTGCTGGCAAAGGAAAATGTTGATTTTGTGCTGACAACTGCCCACCTGAAATCAGAAGCCGAGTTTCTCAAAAAAGTGAGGATTGCCGTCCAGCAAGGGCTCTCGGCTGAAACAGCGCTTGAGGCGTTGACAACAAGGCCGGCACAGTGGCTGGGCATGTCGCATTTGCTGGGAACGCTGGAGAAAGGTAAGCTCGCCAATTTCGTCGTCACAGATGGTGACGTGTTCGACAGCAAAACGAGAATACTTGATACCTGGGTAGCCGGTGAACGCTTTGTGATTACCAGGAAGCCTGACATTGATATTCGCGGCAAGTGGAAATTTACCGCAGAGATTCGAGAAAAACAGCTTAGCGGGCAAATGAAAATTTCCGGAGCCGCTTCTGAGCTAAGTGTCTCTTTGTCTCTTCAGGACAAAGAGGCAAAGGCGCAGAAAGTCGCACGTCAAAACCGTGTGCTTATGTTATCCTTCTCTGGTGACATATTCGGCCGGGAGGGTTGGGTGAGAATGACAGGTGTTATCGAAGACAAGAACATCAGGGGACACGGCCTTTTGGACGACGGAAGCGGCTTTAGCTGGCATGCGGAATTAACTGAGCCCCAGGAGGACAAGGCCGAGGGTGATGAATCGTCAGAGCCGGTTCAAATGGCCGAGTTCCCGATAGTCTATCCTGACGGGGCCTTCGGAAGAACATGTCCGCCGGAACAGCCGGCCGTTCTATTTGTCAAGAATGCCTCAATCTGGACCTGCGGCCCTGACGGTATCCTCAGCCCCGGAGATTTGCTTGTCAGAAATGGCAAGATAACCCAGGTCGGCAGGAATCTTATAGAGCCCGAAGGGGCAGTCGTGGTCGATGCTGCCGGCAAGCATATCACGCCGGGGCTAATTGATGCCCATTCTCACATCGCCATTAAAGGCGGGGGCAATGAGGCAACCCATGCTGTCACCTCGGAGGTGCGCATTAAAGACGTTATTAACAGCGATGATATCAGCATCTATCGACAGCTGGCCGGCGGCCTGACGACGACGTGTGTACTGCACGGTTCGGCCAATCCCATTGGAGGGACATACGCAGTTATCAAACTGCGATGGGGTGCTTTGCCGAATGAAGTGCTTGTACATGACGCCAAGCCCGGCATCAAACTCGCCCTCGGTGAGAATGTCAAGCGGGCTTCGGAACGTTATCCAAACACGCGTATGGGTGTGGTCGAAATCATACGCGATGCCTTTTCGGCGGCTAAGGATTACCGCAGGCAATGGCAGATTTACAATGAGCAGAGCAAGAAGAACAGGAGTCTGGTCCCACCGCGCACCAATCTGAGGTATGAACACCTCTTGGATGTCCTCGATGGAAAGATGATTATCCACTGCCATTCCTATCGTCAGGATGAGATTCATGCGATGATATGTTTGGCAGAGGAAATAGGCTTCAAATTCGATGTTTTTATTCACGTCCTTGAAGCCTACAAGGTCGCGGAAGAAATAAGACAACACGGAGCTATGGCGACCATTTTCACCGACTGGTGGGCTTATAAAGTCGAGGCCTATGATGCTATTCCCTACAATGGGGCCATCTTGTATGAGCAAGGTGTGGTTGTGAGTTTCAATTCAGACAGTGCCGAGCTGGCGCGACGTATGAACACAGAGGCGGCCAAGGCCGTCAAATACGGTAACGTACCGCCCGAGGAAGCGCTAAAGTTTGTTACCTTGAACGCTGCCAAGCAGCTGCATCTCGACCACCGCATCGGCAGCCTGGAAGTGGGAAAGGACGCAGATTTTGCGATATGGAATGATTTGCCGCTTTCCACTTATAGCGTCTGTGAACAGACCTGGATTGACGGCTGCAAGTACTTCGACATTGAAGAAGACAAACAACTGCGTGAACAGGTCGCTGCCCAGCGAACAAAACTGGTCCAAAAAATCTTGAACAAGGACAAGAAAGCCAAGAAGGACAAAGACGATACGTCCAAGGAGAACACCGACCCGAATAAGGAAGCCGAACCCAATCAAACAGACGAACGGGACATTATTGATTGAACCTGAGAAGGAATTGAGAACGATGCCGAAGACACAGCATATTGGAAGAACTGCATTTCTGCTAATTCATGTTGTAGCGATTTTAGCATACGGCCAGATCCCTGCTCCGCCTCAGCAGCAGCTGATTGCGCTGGTCAACGGCACAATCCATCCCGTCACCAGTGAGCCCATCGAGAAAGCATCTATTGTGTTTGACAAAGGAATAATCATTGACATAGGAACAGATATTGAAATCCCATCCGATGCGATAAAGATAGACTTGAGAGGTAAACACGTCTATCCGGGCTTGATAGAAAGCCATTCACAACTCGGACTGACCGAAATTGGCTCCGTTGGTGTTACCAGCGATTACGTTGAGCATGGTGACATCAATCCCAATGTAAGGGCTGAGGTCGCAATCAATCCTGAGTCTGAGCATATTCCCGTAGCTCGAGCGAACGGGATAGCCCTGGCCGCAGCCACACCAAGCGGTGGTCTTATTTCGGGCCGGTCCGCGCTAATTATGACCGACGGCTGGACGTGGGAAGAGATGACCTTCAAAGCACCTCTGAGTATGATTATCAATTGGCCATATATGAGGTTGGCCGATGAGGATGACGAAGCATCCAAGAAACGGATGGAACGCACCAAAAAACAAATAGAGACCCTGGACAAGGCAGTCGAAGACGCAAGGGCCTATATGACAGCGAAGGAATCTCAAAAAACAGGCGACTCTTTCTCAAAAACAGATGTTCGCTGGGAGGCGATGCTCCCGGTACTTAAAGGCAGTCTTCCTGTCTGGATTAGGGCCAACTCGCTGCTGGAAATCGAATCGGCTGTCAGCTGGGCTGATAAGCACAACCTGAGAGCTGTGCTGGTCGGAGGTATTGAAGCCCACCATTATGCCGACCTGCTTAAACGAAGAGACATTCCGGTTGTTATAACGTCGGTCTTGCGCTTGCCGAGCCGGCGGGATGCCGATTTCGACGAGCCTTTTACATTGCCTCTGCGACTCTATCAAGCCGGAGTCAAATTCTGTATCGCCTGCGGCGGCGCCTCGAGTATTCGTAATCTACCCTATCACGCCGCCAAGGCCGCTGCCTATGGTTTGCCTAAGGATGAGGCCCTCAAAGCCATAACCCTTTATCCCGCCCAAATCATGGGAGTGGCGGACCGCGTGGGGAGTCTGGAAAAGGGCAAAGACGCAACGTTGATAGTAACCGACGGTGACCCGCTCGAGATTACCACACATATAGAAAAACTGTTCATCCAGGGCAGGAGAATTGATTTGAGCAATAAACACAGGCGACTTTATGATAAATACCGGCAGCGATACCGCCAGCTCGACGTCCAAAAACAGCAAAGCCGATGAACCACTGTGTTTTCACCCCCAGTCTCAGCTAAAAAAACACAAGTCATATTTTCCCGCTGCTCCCAATATTTCTATCCCTCGTGCATTTTCTGCATAATCTCAAAGATTTCTATTGTTAATTTCTGCCGATATTAAGACGATATAGAAATATGAACGCGGCAAGACAGCTACTGCAAGAACAAGAAAAGGTGAATTACCGTATGTGGATTATTGTGAGTGACCCAACTGGACAGCAGAAATGCCCGAGTGGATTCTATGGGTATTCTTCACGGGAGGTTTTTTATGGAAACTATGTTAGCTGAAACGGATGAGCAGACAGAAGTTACGAAGAAATGTCCTTATTGCGCCGAGCAAATCCAGAAGGATGCTATAAAGTGTCGTTTTTGTGGTGAGTTCCTCGACAAACCCATCGCGTCGAAAACAAAATGGTATTTTTCCACATCTACTATTGTAATTGCTCTGTTGTGCTTGGGGCCGCTCGCCCTGCCACTTGTATGGCTGAACCCGCGTTATAGAATAGTTACAAAACTCGCAGTCACGGTTATTGTTATTGCGCTTAGTATTCTCTTTTCTTATCTCACGGTGAATATATACCTTAGATTGACCGAACAAATAGAGTCACTCGGGCTTAATTAAAGCCAACAATTCCTGAACAGATAAAACTCAGAGAAGCGAACCGTAGATATATCGGAATGATTCCTCTTTTAAGAACTCCATATCTCGAAGTGGTTTTGAGAAAATATCGAAAACAACGAAACAAATGCCCATGAAGACTTAACAATCCGCCCCAGGCGGCTTCCATATAGAAGTTGTGTACATAAAATACCTATTAAGTTTTAATCTTGAATCAATTGCAAGTATACCTTCTTGACGTTATAATGCACAACGACAACTCTTGAGCAATTTACACGCGGTTGAGATATTATCGTTTAATATGAGGGAGCAGGTATCATGAAAAACCAAAATAAAAGTCATTCAATACTCGAAGTCGTTTTTATGGTCTTGGCTTTGCTATTAACCGCTATTGGGTGTGAACGAAGGCTTACCAAATCACCTGAGTCAGCCAAGCAGATTAAATCACTTCACGAGGCTGCGGCTGATGGCGATATTGAGCAAATAAAGATGCTCATTTCAAAGGGAGCGGATATCAATGCTAAAGATGAAAAGGAGAATACTCCATTATGCTACGCAGTCAAGTCAGGCAAGATGGAAGTGGTACAGCTATTGGTCGAAGCAGGTGCCGATGTCAATGCTGGATCATGGCCGCCATTGTACGTCGCGGTTGATGAGGATAATTTAGCCATAGCTGAATACCTGATTGCTCACGGGGCCGATGTCAACGCTGTTGATGAATGGACAGCGTTACAGGAGGCACCTTACGCCAGCAGCGCAGAGATGGTCGAACTTCTTATCGCCAAAGGGGCCGACATCAATGCCGGGCCATGGACGGCACTTCATAGTGCGGTTGACGAAGGACGCAGGGATATTACAGAATTGCTCATCGCCGAAGGAGCCGATGTTAATGCAAAGGACGGTGAGGGCCGCAGTCCCCTCCACCTTGCAGCTTGGTACCAACCTGACATGGTCGAATTACTCCTTGCTCATGGTGCCGATGTCAATGCTAAAGACAACAAAGGCAGGACACTCTTGCATTTCGTTCTGGATGTGGACAGGTTCAAATACAAACTATTCAAAGATGTGGCCGAGCTGCTTATAGCTAAGGGGACAGATGTTAGCTCGAAGGACAAGTACGGCCGGACACCATTACATTTAGCCGCCGAGTCGGCCCAAAAGGATATTGTCGAACTGCTTCTGGCCAAAGGTGCCGGGATTGATGAGAAAGATGACGAGTATGAGTTTACAGCTCTGCATTATGCCGCCAGGTTCGGCAATAAGAATGTAGCGGAATTTCTTATCGCTAAAGGGGCTGATATCAATGCAGAGGACAAGGACGGCCGCACTCCTTTGTACATCGCAATCAATCATGACTATAAAGTCGCCGAACTTCTTATCAATAAAGGTGCTGACGGTAATATCAAAACGGAGTCCGGCCAAACACTATTGCAGTTAGCCCAGGAAAGAAAATCTATTGAGTCAACAGTTCCAGATAAGATATTTGACGGAGAGCCAAACAGTATGCTCGGCCCTCGGATTGCTTGCGGTGATGTTGATGGAGATGGTTATGACGACATATTGATAACAAGAAGAGAAAAAGATAAGGGCCGAGTCTACTTGTTCTACGGTGGGCCGGACATGGACACTACTGCCGATTTAATTTTTAAAGGAGAGACAGAGGGAGATACGGTCGGCGGCAACATTAGCTGCGGCGATATTGATAATGATGGCTATGATGACATACTCATCGTATCGCATAAGTATAACAACGATCAGGGTCGTGCATACCTCTATTGGGGCAATGAGCGTTCAAGTATGGATGCAAATCCTGACAAGATCTTCGATGGAGAGGCTCAGGAAGGTGCAATGTTCGGAATCGGTTCGGTTATTATCTACGATATAGACAATGACGGCTATCGTGACATTATCTTTGGCGCTTTTCGGTACCCGGGCGATGGGACAGGCCGCGCTTACCTATACTATGGTAACGCGAAGGAGCTAATGGATACGTCCTATGATTTGATTTTCACTGCAGAGAATTCCGGTGATCAATTCGGCTACGCCATTGGCTGTGGCGATGTGGACAACGATGGTTATGGTGACATTATCATAGGAGCTCGCAATTACCCAGGCACTAAACTCAACCAGGGCCGGGCATATCTCTACTATGGTGATAGGAGATCGAATATGGATGCCAAGGCCGACAAAGTCTTTGATGCAGAGTCAAAAAGTCGGCATTGCTTTGGCCAGGGTATCGTCTGTATTGACCAGAATAAAGATGGTTTTGATGATATCCTAATAGGTGCCCAGAAGTACCAGAATAACCAAGGCCGTGTTTACCTTTTCTATGGGGATACGAGAGCAAATCTGGACACAGTTCCTGATAAGACCTTCGATGGTGAGATCGAATGGAGTGACTATGGTTTCATCATTCTCTGTGGCGATATAGATGGTGACATTAACAGCGATATAATTATTGGAGCCGATCATATTAGGAAGCAGGTAGGCAGGGTGTATGTCTATTGGGGCAACGAACTCTCTGGCCCGAGTCCGAAACCTGGCAGGATTTTCACTGGGGAAAATCCTGGAGAATGGTTTAGCATGGGATTGGCTTGTGGAGATGTCAACAACGATGGTTTTGACGACCTTATCATTGGGGCCAAGGGATACAAAGCGGGCTCCGAGCAGGGACGAGCTTATCTATACTACGGCGGCCCTAAAAATTAATGATGTCTAAGCTGCTCTTACCTTTTTAAGGATGTAAGCGTTCAACATAGATTAAGATTTTATTAAATGCCGGCAAAAAAGTTCAAATCAAAATTGCCGAACTTCTCCGCAGTCCAAAGGATTCCTTTCGAAGGAAACCTTGTGGTTAAAATCCTTTCCCATATCTGGCCACTTACTCCTCTGAATTTCTCATCTAAATGGTCCAGCCTTGGCGGTAGTGCGGCTTTATAAATTTGTTGGCTTCGGGAATGTTCGTGACCTTCATATTTTTCCAGTCGAATTCAAGTTTTTGGCCGGCACGGAGGGCAACGTTGCCCATTAGAGTAAATTCGGTGAGTGGGCCGGAGTAGTCGAAGTGTGTGCTCGGTCGGCCTTTGCCTTTGCATGCGTCGAGCCAGTTGCGGTGGTGTCCCTTGACACGGGGCAGGGTTTTGGGTGGTCTGCGGTACGCCTGCATCTTGGTTTCGGGAATGATGCGTGGAGATTCCGACCAGCCGCCGCCCAAGATGGCGCCCTTTGTACCGATGTAGAGGATGCCATTATCATCAAGGCTTCTGCCTGCTTCCAGCTCCACAGGTCGTGGCGGCATAAGTCCGCCTTCGTACCAGGTGATGCGAACAGGTCCCATACCGGCGCGGGCCGGGAAATGGAAGTATATGAGCGATGCAGCGGGACAGGTCTCGTCAGTGGTGCCGGAGGAGCTGGCCTCGACGCTGAAGGTAGCGCTTTGGTGCAATTTGAGCGCCCAGAAGGCCGGGTCCAGATGGTGACAGGCAAAGTCGCCGATAGTACCGGAGCCAAACTGCCACCAGGCACGCCAGCGGACAGGGGCGTAGTCGGGATGATAAGGGCGGGCAGGCACGGGCTTGAGCCAGCGCTGCCAATCGAAGCCGGCAGGCACCGGAGGCGTCTCCTTGGGCCGGCCGGTAAGACGGGTCCAGCGGTTAGCGCCTGTGCTGGTCCAGGCGTGAACATCGTGGACGTCACCTATCGCACCGTCCCATATCCATTCGCAGGCGAGACGGATGTCCTCGCTGGAGTGTCCGAAGTTGCCGAGCTGGGTAGCGACGCCGGCCTTGCGGGCGGCTTCAGTGACAACGCGGGTCTCGTAGACTGTGCGGCAGAGGGGCTTTTCACAGTAGAGGTGTTTACCCTTGGCGATTACGGCGAGGTCAACTATAGCATGAGAATGGTCCGGAGTAGCGACGAGGACGGCGTCGATGTCTTCCTCATCGAGCATTTGATTATAGTCATGGTAGGTCGGGCAGGCTTGGCCGTACTGCTTTCGGACCAGCTCGAGGGCGGGTTTCATGCCCGCGGTGCCGCCGTAGTAGAACATGCTGTAGTCGCTGAACTCGTTGATGTCGCACAGGGCGGCGATGTGGACGTCTGGCTCGTTGAAAAGCTGCTTCATATTGACGATGCCCTGGCCGCCTGTGCCGATGATGGCGACGTTGACCTTTTCGCCCGGTGCGATGTTGCCTCTCCCGCCGAGCACGTGGCGAGGTACAACGGTGAAGGCCGTGGCCGTGGCGAGACCACCCAGAAAATCCCTCCGGGTAATCCTCTTTTTTGCGTTAATGGAATTGGCTTTTTGAACTTTCATATACTTTCTCCTTTTTGCGTTCATCTGCATTTCAGCGATTGCTAAATCCTTTGTTCTTCTCGTAAGCTCCATCAGGAAGTAGATTGCTGACTTATTAGCTAAAAAATTAATCGGTGAATCAGCCTGTAATCAGTATTTTATACCGGGGAGAATAAATTGTGAAGGACATTATACCGATTATTACAGGCCAATCCTGCAATATGCGTATGGATTCAGCTTTTATTTCATTGCCAATAAGTACAAAAATAACTCTAAAGATTGCCCTGGGACCCATTTATCCTGATTGAAATATGGTTGAAATGAATCTCGACCATCTTATCATAAATGCTTGCAAACAAAGAAGGACTGAATTTTCGGGATACACAAGGCGGATAGTAAGGACTTTGTGTGTTCAGAGACTACCAGTCGGTGCCGTCAAGGTCGATATCGCCGGTAAGAAATTGCCTTATTCCAAGAGGATAGAACATAGTAATGTTCTTAGCCGGAATAGGCATCTTACCTTTTTTGTCATCACGCATATAAACTTCAGAATCAAGTTTGTGCCAGCCCATACGGGCATAGACTGTCTTCATTCCATCGAGGCAAAACAGAAGTCCCGCGTCAAAGCCACGTCTATTCGCTTGCTCCATTGTAATCGACATCATCCTATCAGAAAGGCCCGTACCTCGATAGTCCGGCAATACACAAAAACTCTGTACCCCGGCAACACGCACTTTCGATAAATTGCGGCCGACAATCACAGACCGCTCCACCACGGCAGTGTGCGCTACAATCGAATCTCTATCGTCTCTGCCAAGAACACGATAGACAGGAACACAATGCCACCAGCTGTGACGCTGGAAGTGTTCACGGTCGGAGGGAAAACATACAACCAAGGTTTCTCGAATGGCTTTATCCATATCCGGTGAAATGTTTTCCTCGTTGATAACACAGAACCGTGTGTCGTGGTGTCTTGCTTTTGTTTTCATCTAATGCAACTATTATGAGAGTCATATGCACCCGACGTTTGATGCCCTATAAATCTCATATTGAAATAGCACAGTGCCTTGGGCCTTCCCGCCGTGTCGAGCCGTGGCCGCGACACGGCGCGACAGGGATAAGTCAAAGGGCCTCGCCGAATGCCGGGGCTCTCGAGCATCTCTGCGTTTCTATACGAAAGACATAAGAAGTCCTATTGCATAAAGGACAGCACCAACGAGATAGGAAAACCAAAGACTTAAGAATTTAACAGATGGTGTGACCATTTCATATATGAAGCAGACTGCAATCATCAGTACGGCAAATGCTTTCAGACTTATCCCTAACGCTTTTTGCTGATTCATTCTTTCCATAAGTCTACCTATAAAACCAACCAGAATATCAAAGTCAACAATACTCCCACAGCTATGGACACGACACTCCAAAGGCGCCAGTCGAGCAGCGCTCTTGGTGTTATTTCTTCCTTTTCTTCGATAGTTCTCCAGCAAAGACCTCTTAACTTCTCCTGGGAATATGGTTTTGTGAAACGGCTGCCAAAAATAATTATTGCCGCTGTCAGGATACCTCCCACCCACCCGGCCCATACAAATGACCACCAATATGGAATCACATTCGGCCCTACGAACCTGTCCAGAACAAAGGCTGACACTGAACCTGTCAATAAGCCGATAAAAGCCGGCAAGGCGGTTGCTTTCTTGTAGAATATGCCAAGGGCCAGTGTTGCAAACAACGGAAATTGTATATACGAAAGCACAGACTGCCATGCAACGTACGCTGCACCAAAAACGGGAAAAACCACGGTTGCGAATAGTGTGCCGCAAATCAAAATCAAAATTATAGACACTCTTCCAGCCCAGACATAGTGCATATCCGGTTTGTCCTTTACTAAAAACCTTTGATATATGTCCCTGGTTAAAACTGTCGACATGGAAGTTAGTAATGAATCACAGGATGACATTCCAGCCGCATAAAGTGCGGTAATTGCGGCGCCAGCGGTGCCGACCGGAAGCAGTGAAGTTACGACTTTTGGCATGGCATTGTCCGGATTTTCCGCAATCACATCCTTGAACAATACCGCTGCACAAAGACCAACAAGCCCCCATATAAATGTCATCGGATACTTTATGATACTCCCTACCACCAATGCGGCTCTCGACTCTGCATCGCTCCTGCAGGCAAACGTCCTCTGTAGAGTGTTTTGGTCGGTACACCAATAGGCCAAACCGAGAGAGAGCGTGCCTATGAACATTGCTCCCCACCACGTGTCTGCGTTGCCTTCGGCCCTGCTCAATACCACATGAAACATTTTGCGTGGTAATGCGGAATACAAGCCATCCCATCCGCCGACCTCTCGCAAAGAAAAGATGATTAGTCCTGCGGCACAGACTATCATAATAATAAATTGGAGAACATCTGTAATCATAACACCAGTTAGACCACCCAGGAAGCAGTAGATACCCGTAACTCCCGCAGCTACTAACAGTGAAAGCCACCAGGGCCATCCGACAATCAATGACAGCGGCAATGCCATAGTATAGATTACTACGCCCAAGGTGAGTGTTCTTACTATGATGAACAACACGCCCCACAGCACCCTCATGGGAGCATTGTACCTTCTCTCGATGAATTCAGGTATCGTATAGACTCCGCTTCTCCGATAATGCCTGACAAAGAACCATGCCGAAATTATACAGGGAATGGCACACGCAGGCAGCCAATCATAATTCAACCACGCCAATCCGGTCGCCGCGACTATTCCGGTAACGCCTATGTAGGTTTCCGGGCCTATATCCGTCGCCTGCAAAGAACAGGCAACTATCCACCAGGGCATTTTCCTCCCGGCAAGAAAGAAATCTTTTTGGGATTTTATGTACCTGGTCAAGTACGCACCCAACCCCAGGACGATGACAAAATAACCTATGATTATTACGATATCGGGCCATGCAAGCATCCGTACACCTCAAATATAGAATTCCCTTGCTGGTTAAAAACTAATCGTTGTTTTTTGGGTCTTCGCATTCTGTCCCTTTATCACCAGAGCGTGACGTGCTCCTATTCTACATGTATATTTTGCTGTTTTCCATGTTTTCCTCCGAAAGGAATCCTGTGGACCGCGGAACGAACGTTGGCCAAGCATCATAATGAGCTGTTTCTTGGTTTTGCCTCTACATCCAGTTCCACTGCTGAAACGGAAGCCGGTGGAAAGACCCAGCGACAATTAGCAGACAGGTTTTTTCCCTTTGGTTGTATTTCGTTGGATTGAGTTTCAATAACCTCGAATTCCGGGTCTGCCGCCAATTCAAAAATACGGCCCGATACGATCCTCATGCCATTCACCCTCAACTGGGCTGAGACGGACCGTTCTCTGCTCGTGTTGACAACGTGGAGATATATCCTCTCTCCGCTGCGGCTGGCGGTGACATCAAGATCGCCGGTCGTTTTGATAACATCGATGGCGCTGTCTCCGGTATGGTGACGGTACAGACTCATAACCAGTGCGACAGGCATCATATATGATTTTCCACCAGGCACAGGAATCATTACAGCATTGACCTGCCACCGGGTTCCACAGAAATCGGCCAGAGTGGCAATCTTGAGCTTGTCACCGTGCCTTTCATGTACATTCAGCAGTCGGGCATTTGCAACGCCCGCCGCCCATGTGGAAAGTACCTCGCACCGGTTCCGGCCGGGCAGGGCGAAATGACACTCGGTGAGGGCCAGAGGGACCGGGTAGTCCGCCACCTCCTCGCGCACTCTCTTAATCTTTTCTTCATGAACCCTGGAGGCATTCATAAGCCGTTCCCAGGTTAACGCCGGGTCCTTGCGATACTCAATTCCCCGCAACGGTGAATTAGGAAAGTTACGGTCAGGATTGAACATGTGGTGAAAGGCAATGTACTGGAGATGTTCACCGGCGATGTCGAGCATCCGGCGAGCCCATCCACTGTCACCCCAGCCGACCAGCTCAATGTCGGGGTCTTCCCTTCGCATGGCTTTGGCGAAAGCTATTGTGCGCTTTGCAGCGGTCTCACAGTCGAAGGCATTGCGGTCGTAGGAGGTCTCGTTTCCAATCTGCCACAGTCGTACGTTGTAAGGCTTTTCTACACCGTGCTGTCGTCTCTCTTTACTGTCGGGCGCATTGCAGTACCTTACCCACTCGGCTGCTTCCTGCGGACCCGCAGACCGAATGTTGCCCTTGGGGTCGCGCTGCCAGTGCTTCCTTCCATCCGATTCGAAGTTCACACAAATGAGCGGCTCTGCGCCGGTCTGGCGGCAGAAATCAACTAATTCGTGAGTACCGACTTGATTAGTCTCTATCCCGCCCCAGCACAAATTGAGCATCGGTTTTCGCCGGTCCCGCGGACCCACAGCCTCCTTCCAGCGATAATAGGAAATAAAGCACCCACCCCATCGGATTAGAGAGGGCGATAGCTTCTTCGTAACCTCCACCACGTCTTCTCGCCAGCGGTCTCGCTTGAAATCCCATGCAGCAGCTACAGAGCCGTCCGTCGTCCCCAAAGGCTCCATAAACTGCATGTACAGATAAGGTGACAGGTGAAATCGTGGCTCAGGATTAACCGCGAGTAACAAATTCCCTCCTCTGGCATACGCCGGGGGCAAGGCCAGAGCTGCCGCTCCGAGGCCAATTGTTTTTATGAACTCGCGTCGAGTGCTACAATTTTTATCCATGCTTGATCTCTCCTTTGCTCATTGGCAATTTCTTGATTGACTCTCACTCAAATAAATTGCCGGGTTTTCCAATCATCATAGTATCTAAATCAGTGATTCTATTCCAACCTTTTTCTCAAACATAGTTACCTGGGATCATTTCTTCTTCACCGCATCCAAACCGGGTGGAGAATCATCATACCATAATATTAGTCTGTCAAATTTGATTTGATAGCTTGGAAGGGTGCCAAACACAAGAAGCGCAGTAATTAAATGCAATTGGTATCAGAAACTTTGCCGGTTTTGGTTTCACATCGTCATCAAGATAGAGTTTTCCGAGGGGACACCGAGTTCTTCGGGTGGACAGACAATTTAGTATCTGTTGGGAAAATCTCATCGGCCAGGTCATCGCCTACACGGCTGGCATAATACTGTTTGATGACTTTTTGGCCCTGGGTCTGGAACATATCCATAGAGGAAAAGACACCAATTTTCGTAAGAAGCAGGATTGCAATACAAGCAGCTACATTTGCCGCTGAGCTTGAATACTTCCCGAATCTCTCCCGCAGCTTTGGCTCAGGCTGGATTGTTCTGAGCTTCTTGGCTTTCTGTGCCTGGCGAAGACTGTGTTTCAGTACGCCAATGGCCTGTGCATTTGCACACATCAATAAATCGAGCTTGTGGGGTTGCGATTTTATGGCCGATATCGCAAGATTGACTTTACCGTATGATACGAGCCGCCGCTGACATCGCGGACAATTCGTAATGTGGTTTTGCAACCAGTTTGCGTCAAGACCAAAATGCCTGCTTATAGCTTCACTCAACCAGCCCCTGATACGTCTACATTTATTATTTTTATTTATACCAGTCATTTTTCTTCTTCTTTACCCATCCACATAGTTAATATCTGTAGTGCTTTGCATCTATAAACCCTCGCCGTTGCTGCTGATATTCCCAATATCCTGCCAATTTGCGCATAAGACAATTCTGCCAGGTCACGTAGAGTTATGACGTTTCTTAGATGTGCAGGCAGTTGAGATATGCATTCTCTTAAAGATTCCTGCAGGTATTTAGAATCAAGCTCTTTCGCAGGTGAGGTTACATGTTTTTCGGTAACAATAGCCGTGGAGATTCTCCTTTTATCAGCTACTCTGCGTCTTAACATTGAAATGGCTACATTGTTCGCGGTGCGGAAAATATAGGCTTTTACATGTTCGGGTTTCTGTCCTCCTTCATAGTGTGCCAGCTGCAGAAACGTATCCTGGTAGGCATCACAAACATCCTGCTCGTTACCCAATATTCGCCAGAGCATTGTAATAAGCTCCTGGCCGTGCTTGTGCATTGTGGACAATATCCACCGCTGGTCTTCGCTGACGGCATCAGAGACAGCAAAATCCCACAACACTCCGTAACTTACGGTCCTACCAAACATAAGCACCCATTTCGAATGTCTTATATTCTTCTATTTGTTAAGACGCAGCACCTAAAGATATGTTAACATAAATTATACAAAAAATGCAAAAAAAAACGCTTTTTCAGGTAACGTTTTGAGGTTTCATTTCGTCTTAGGTTTGCAGATGGAATATCGGAATAATTCGAAATCTGTTAATCGACTACAAGAATATGGCTACAGGTAATCACAAGAATGGCTCTTCCAGCCAGAAAAAAGATGCCCAGGATGTAGTATCTCTGGTGGACGAGCTTCTGACAAGAGCTGTAAAATCCGGCGCGAGTGACGTCCATTTCGAACCTACGGGTGCTGGATTGATAGTAAAATTCCGGCTCGACGGGGTCTTAAACACAGTAGAAGAGCTGCCAAAGTCCCTGTCTGACAATGTAATTGCAAGACTGAAGGTATTAGGAGGCCTTTTGACCTATCGCAACGACATACCCCAGGAAGGCCGGATTGAAATCAGCAAGAGCAGAGATGAACGAATTATGGACCAGCGGCTGGCCGTTTTTCCGACAATACACGGTCAACGAGCGGTTGTTCGATTATTCTACAGCAATATCGAGCTTATGGACCTGGGACAACTGGGCTTCTCAAAAGAAATATACACAACGTTGAAAACAATAGCCGCAAAAAACCAGGGGGTTTTATTGCTGACCGGCCCCGCGGGAAGTGGAAAAAGTACCACCTTAGCTGCTCTCTTGCGGCATATTCTAAAAAGCTTTCCCGGCAAGAGCGTTGTTACCCTTGAAGACCCCGTAGAAATTATGATTGAGGGCGCTACACAAGTGCAGATTACACCTCACGGCCAAATGACATTTCCGACAGGTTTGCGGTCTCTGCTTCGGCAGGACCCGCAAGTCCTTATGATTGGAGAGATACGGGATGCCGAAACCGCAAAGATAGCTATCGAAGCAGGACTAACGGGACATCTTCTAATGAGCACAATGCACAGCGGCACGCCCGCGGGGGCATTTCTTCGGCTGTTGGAGATGGGTATCGAGCCTTATCAGGTAACATCAAGCGTTTCAGCAGTACTGAACCAGAGACTTGTCAGGAAACTTTGTAAAAAATGTAAGCGAAAGATTGAGAAAACAGGTTTGTTCGAAGCGGCAGGATGTGACGCCTGCTTTAATGCCGGTTACAAAGGCCGAGTGCTAATTGCAGAGATGGTCCAGCTTGATAGTCAATTGCGAAAGGCTATTTTGGCCAAAGCCGACCTCGAAGAACTTGAGGCTTTGCTGATGTGTAAAGGTCATACCAGTATGCTGGCCGACGGCGAGCGCCTGATTAGTGAGGGAATCACAACTCAGGAAGAATTAAATAAGGTCTGTGGAATCGTCTGATGTTTTGACCATCATGAAGAGAGCAAGGCGATAATGACTAACGAAAAGAAGAAAATTTTGATTGTGGCCAGTTTTATTGTTGCTGTTCCTGCAGCCTTTATTGTCTGGTGGGCCTTGTCGGCCTGGTTGCCGGCAGGACCTGTGCATTTGTTTCCAGGTCCCACAGACAAACCCGGTATGCTTCTAACAGGTACCGTCACGGACACAGCAACAGGACAACCCATAGCGGGGGTGAAGGTTTGGGATGATTTTGGGCAAGAGAGAGGCGCGATCACTAACTCAGATGGCAAGTATAGCTATCATACTTGGCCGGAGGAACATTTTGTAAGGGCAGAAGCCCCGGGTTACAGGGCTCAACGTCAAATTTTGCTGACGAGTTTCTGGGGAACG
Organism: Phycisphaerae bacterium; assembly: GCA_041862635.1. Lineage (GTDB taxonomy): Bacteria > Planctomycetota > Phycisphaerae > Sedimentisphaerales > Anaerobacaceae > NIOZ-UU13. The sequence continues at coordinate 29,523 of JBGVTO010000038.1, forward strand.
GAAACAAAGAAAATTGTTGACTTTGTTCTCGAGCGTGAGTGAAGTGCTCTGCAATTAAGATTGTTTTCAAAAGACAGACCTTTCGTTATGCTCAGGGTGACAATTTTAAGATAGTTTCTAAAAGGAACATACAATGGCGACATTCGAATATAACGCACTGACGCCGGCAGGCAGGTTAATGAAAGGTACGATTGAAGCCGGCAGCCGTGAAGAAGTGAGCGAACAGCTCAAACAGATGCAGCTTTCTGTAAACTCCATCGACAAGGCCAAACCCAAAAAGCCCAAGACGGCCATCGGCAGAAATCAATTTATGCTTTTCAATCAGCAATTGGCTTCCATAACCAAAGCCGGCATTCCTCTGGAGAAAGGCCTGCGAGAGCTTTCAAATGACGTTGGCTCGAAATCGATGCGCAAGCTAATTGATGATATCGCCGGTGAGCTCGAGGCAGGTGTCAAAATCGAGGAAGCATTTGAAAAGAGACAGAAGCGTTTTCCACCTTTGTATGGGCGAATATTAAAAGCAGGAGTGGAAACAGGCAGACTGAGCGAGATGCTGACAAGTCTGAACAGGCATCTGGAGCTGGCCGGTCGAACACGGAGAATAATCTTCGAAGCGATGAGTTATCCTGCGGTTATTCTGGTCCTGGGTGCGGTCGTAATAACAGGTATGTTCCTGCTTGTAATCCCGCAGTTCAAACCGGTGCTTGAGGAAATGATCGGAGGACGCCTGCCAGCTATTACTTCGTTATTTTTCAGTATAACCGAGAATGTGGTGCCTTTCTGGATAGCAGTAGGACTTCTTATAGCAGCGACACTTGTTGGGCTTGCGTTACTTTCGACATCTGCAGCAGGACGCAGATTCAAAGAGTCGGTGTTCTTAACAATCCCCGTTATCGGCAGAGTCTATCATAGCAGTGTGCTGGGCAGGATGGCTGAGGCGATGGCAATGATGGTCGCGGCTGGCTGTGATATGCCGGCGTCTTTGAGATTAAGCTCAGGTGCGACAGGAAGCGAAAAGCTTATTTTGGAATGCGAGGCCCTTGCCGGCCAAATCGAGCAGGGAGCAAATATTTTAGAGGCGGGACAGTTTTGCAAGACGATGCCGAGGCTGTTTTTGTATTCGATTCAATTAGGTACGCAGCGCAATGAGCTGCAGGATAATCTCTATAGCTTAGGCCAGATGTACTCAGAGCAGGCACGATGCGGCCAGGCAAGATTGCAGGCGGTTTTGCTGCCTATTATGCTAATTGTGGTAGGGGGAGTTATAGCTATGGCTATCCTTGCGATGTTTTTGCCAATGATACAAGTTATTACGAGTTTAGGTTCACAATAATTGGTTACGATATGCTGTTAATTATAGCAATATTATTGTTGGCTGTTTATATCTACCTTGGTTATAAGGAGCCGGCTATCGCTCTGGTTACATCACCTTTTGTAGCACTTACAATATTTGTTGCCGGAACTGCAGATGAATCCGCAGCTATGATAATCGCACCGCTTATTTTCTTTGCGACAGTTGTAGCTGTATCGGTATCAAGGCGTGAGCCCGGCTCTGAACAATGGCCTCAGATATGGGCAAAGTGGATTCTCATAATTTTTACCTTCCTGCTTTTGTCAGTAACAGCGGGCGTTGCGTTTGGCCCTTTGGGCGTAGCCGGTTTTATATTTTTCATTTTGTTTATGAGTTTAGTTATAGCTTATACCCTGACATCGCGGCACGCGACAGCAACTTACGTTATCTCGACGATTGGTTCGAGTATGCGACAGAATCTACCATTATCGATGGCATTGGAATCCGCGGCCGGTGGACGAGCAGACAGCCGCTCAATAATCCTGCAAAGAATACAAAAATGGCTGGTTCAGGGCTACTCGTTGAGTGAGTCAATCAAAAGGGGCTATCCAAAATGTCCCGGTCATGCGGTGGCAATGATAACTGCTGCCGAGCGGATTGACCAGCTTCCACTTGCGATTGGTGCAATCGAAGCAGATATGGTTACCAAGGCCGACGAACGCAGAATAATCAGGCCGGTTCACCCACTTTATCCGGTAATACTAATGGGCTTTACGCTTTTTATTTTGTTGTCAGTTATGAAGTTTGTCATCCCACAGTTCAAATCTGTGTTAGAAGAAATGATTGGGGAAGCAGGACTTCCGGTTGCCACTCAGTTGTTAATTGGGGTCACAAATTTTGTGACGTATGAATTTGCGTGGTTAATCTGGCTGACATTTGCATTGACGATTCTTGTGGTCGTACCCATTTCGATTCGGGTCAAGTTTCGGCCTCGTCGTCCGGAGAAGCCGTACTTGCTTTCACGCATCGGTGACTTTATTAAATGGCATCTTCCTTTTCTGCACTGGTTCGAAAAGAACTATTCGATGGTCCATGTCGTAGAGCTTCTGCGGCTGTCGCTCAACGCAGGTTATACAGTCGATGATACTATCAAGAATACACTTGAACTGGACGTTAATAATTGTTTTAGAAAACGGCTCAAAGAATGGCTGGAAAAAGTAAAACGGGGTGACAATATTGCCACGGCAGCCAGGGAAAGTAAATTAGGCCCCGCCTTGGCGTGGGCTTTTGATGAACAGGTTAATCAGAGCAATACTCTGTCTATATTAGAAGCGCTTGAGTCTTTCTACCGCACAAACTATAGCTACTACGTCAATCTGGCAAGGTTCATAATGTGGCCTTGTATTACACTTATTATGGGATTGATGGTAGGATTTGTAATTTATGCAATATTTTCACCAGGTATTATGGTTATTCATCGCATGGCTGAGTTAGTTACGCCGTAACAGGTGTAAACGGAGAATAGTTGTGTTTAGTAAAAGCAAAAAATATGGTGGCTTCTTTATAACTGAAATCACAGTTGCATCGGCTATTTTAGGAATTCTTCTGGTCGGGCTGGCATTGTCACTGTATGGATTCGCAAAGTTCAATCGCTATCAGTTAGTAAGGCAGCAATGTATAGCGGCAGCCCAGGCCGAGCTTGACAGTATAACCATAACGGGCAAACCAATCCCGGATGAAGACTTTAAGCGGCTTTGGCCCAAGCTCGGTGTTAATATCAAAAGCTCGGCAGGGACCGGTCAATGGCAGGCAATGAGATTAGTAGAGGTAACAGCAAACGGTATGAGCTTCAGTAAGGAAGTAAAAGTTAAACTGGCCAGATATGTTTTAGCGGACGAGCACATAGCCAAAGGGGAGTGATAAATATGCGTAAAGGCTTTACTTTAATGGAAGTATTGATAGTAGTAATTGTCCTTCCATTCATAATGCTTGTTCTTAACGACTTTTTTAGAACGCTTATAAAGGATATTCCGCGGTCATATCAAGTCGTGCAGGAGAATGCAAGTCTGCTAAGTATGTTAGAGCAAATGCAGAAGGACATTGACGAGGCAAAGGGACTGCCGGAATCGTTTAATGAATATACTACCGGTGAGAGACTGCTTTTGATTGAGCTAACAGAGGGTATGATTTGCTATCAGTTAAAAGATGAGAAGGTGTCTCGATACTGGATACTCGATACTCGATACTCGACGAGAATCAAGAATCAAGAATCGAGAATCGAGACAGTCTGGTCGATACCAAATGCGAAAGTGGAATGGCAGGTCTGGCGAAAAGACGGGGACGGCCCGCCAGCGGCGGGTTTTGATTGGGACCCAGCGTTGCTGGGTGCAGTGGAGGTCAAGACTCATATAGAGCATAAGATTCGAGGAGACCATTGGGAAAAGAAGATGGCCAATTCACATCTGTATTTTGTAGGTGCTTTGTGAAAGGTTCTGAATTAAAGATGAAAAAACCAAGGCGAAAAGGTTTTGCGCTGGTACTTGTGATAACAGCGATGGCCATAATAGGACTCGAAATGTACGTATTAACGGATGGCTCGAACACCATGTTGTTTCAATCGGATACGGCTTATCTTGAGGCTTGTAAACGGAACCTGATAACGAGCGGCTTGGCATGGGCAAAACGAAATGTCCAGAATAACAATAAAGAAACCTTTGAAAAGGCTGTAGAATTGGATGTTAGTAAGATGAATATTCGCGATGCAAGCCTGATTGTTACTATAAGTATCCCAACAGACAAAGAGCCGCAAGCGCAAATAAATGTATCGTGCAGCCG
>JBGVTO010000039.1:0-6144 GCA_041862635.1 Phycisphaerae bacterium
CCCACGATATATTCAGGGCCAAGCTCATAGCAGATAGGGTGGGCATTATGAAGCAGGGCCGCCTGGTTGCCATTCGAAAGAAGCAGGATTTCAAGCACGCAGACCTCGAGGAAATCTACATGCACGAAATGCAGGCAGCCGAGACCGTATGATGAATAAGGCTGTTTTATAAGCAGAGGCAACAATTGTGGAAATCCAGATGATTGTTGGAATTTTCAACGGTCGTGACTAACGGTCCATTAAATAGTACCTGTTGCGGAAAGCGAAAACCGACAATGTCACCCCTGCGAAAGCAGGGGTCCAGAGCGAAAAAGCTGGATTCCCGCTTCCGCGGGAATGACAAATACTGTTTCCGCAACAGGAACTAAATTGTGAAATGAGCCACCCTGCAGCAAGCTGCAGAGTATGTAAAAAATTTCAATAAGTGAGAAATACTTTGTTCTTCCTGTGGCTTAACAGAGGGAATTGTCAATTTTCAAAGCTGTTGGAGGCAGAACCATGCTTAAGTCAATAATAAGAAAAGAGATACTTAATAACCTTCTCAGTTACAAGTTTTCAATCATAACTATTCTTTCTACAATATTGATTCTCGTCAGCATATTCGTTATGTATCGCGATTACTGTCTGGCCCTGGAAAATTATGAAATTTTACAGAAAGAGCCTGAAGATACTACCGCAGTTATTCGGCCCACACCACTTTCTATTTTTGCCAAGGGATTAGATGAGAATTTGTGCCGATCCTATGGAAGGGGATTTGGTGGACAAATCAGTGTTAGCAGTAAACAGCAGTCGGTGAACGATTTATTCAAGCTGTTCACTACGCCGGACCTGATGTATGTCGTCAAGGTCATACTCTCCCTTTGTGCGATGCTCTTTGCTTTTGACGTGGTTTGCGGTGAAAAAGAAATAGGGACACTGCGACAATCGCTGAGCTGTAGTTTAAAAAGGCCGGTCCTCATTATCGGTAAATGGTTCGGCGGATTTACCAGCTTTATCCTGCCTTTCTTTATTGCTGTGCTTTTAGGTACGATTTTCGTGACCTTATCATCTATGGTAGACATGAACGCCCAGGATTGGGTAAAGCTGGGAATGTTTCTATTAAGCAGTGTGATCTATTTAGTCGCTTTCTTTTCCCTGGGACTATTAATTTCGTGCCTTACACATCGTTCTTCTACATCTTTGGTCATTTCTTTATTTGTCTGGGCTATACTCGTCTTTCTGATCCCGAATCTTGGCAATATTCTGGCCCGCCAGCTTGTTCGGATTCCGACGGTTCAGCAGCTTGAACTAAAACGTACACAAAGTTGGGTCATAAATAGGTTTAAGAAACAAAGGACGGACCGCTCTGAGCATGTGGAAATGGATAGACGCCTTAGGGTAGAAAACGATAAACTCACTGAGGATTATCGCAATCGTTTCAATAGCCTGGTAAGAGTATCTCAAAATATCACCCGAATTTCTCCGGCTGCTGCATTCACCTTCCTAACAACCGACATTATGGGAACGGGTATGTCAGAAGAACGCAGGTTAAAAAGGTCAGTTTTGGAATACATGGATATGATAGAGGATTGGGATGATGATAAGGGCGTTAAGCCGGCTTTTAGCTATCTACGTGGTTCAATCAAAGAAGTTTTAAGCCCGGGAGCCCTGAGTAATTGTCTATTTCTCATTTTGTTTAACATACTGTTTTTCACAGGTGCGCATGTGGCTTTTCTGCGATACGACGTGCGATAATTTCAATTAAAGGAAAAAACCATGTTAAAAACAATTATTACAAGGGAATTTTTGAACAATATCCTCAATTTACGGTTTATGATTGGCCTTGTTTTGTGCGTCATTATCACCGTTGCCTGCATTATCATTCTGTCCTATGATTATCGGCAGCAACTGGCCGATTACAACCTTCGAATTAATGTGCAGGAGGAAGCTCTGAGCAAATATTATACTATCAATTTAAGCGTGTTGAGACTACCTCAAAAACCCCCTGAGCGGTTTCGACCGCTCATCATTGGCATTCAAGGCAAAGAGAATTTCGAGTCTTTTGATGATAATCCGCTGCCAATACTTTTTCCCCCTCTTGACTTCTTATTTATTGTGACGATTATTATGAGTTTGCTGGCGATTTTGTTTTCTTACGATGCCATAGCCGGCGAACGACAAAGCGGCACGTTGAGATTAGTGATAGCCAATTCCATACCAAGAACAACGATTCTTTTGGGTAAATTCATAGGAGGTGCCGCCAGCCTGCTAATACCGTTTATCTTATCACTTCTGGTCGGGACACTTTATATCTCCATAAATCCGTCTATACAGTGGGATGGTTCTGCGTGGTTGGAACTCTTTTTATTAACCGCAGCTTCGATTACTTTCATAACGTTGTTTTATCTTTTGGGGCTTATGGTATCTGCGTTTTCCAAATACTCGGCCATCTCGATTCTGAACTGTCTTTTCCTTTGGGTACTGCTGATCCTGGTAATTCCTAATGTTTGCCCCTATATCTCAGCCCAGCTTTATCGTATTCCTTCGATTATAGAAACTGAAAGAAAGGAGGGAGAAATAGGAGCACATGCTCGTAGAGTATTTAGGGAACTTAAGAACGAAACTATAAAGAGATTTAGAAGCCATTATGGCGAACTTTTTTCTGAATTTGAATCAATAAATTTCGGAGGCATTGGTGGATCTCCTAATGTTGACCCTAAGTATCGAGAAGCAGCCCAGCAGCGAGCAGCCACCGATCCTGAGTTTAAGGCCATGATGGAAGCATACGTTAAGGAGGTTGAAAAGGCACGGGAAGAATTGCAACGTATCGAAGATGAAGGTGGTAAGGTTCGGGAAGACCTGAAGACAAAAGCGGCTTTTCAGACGAAGCTTGCAAAAAACCTGGCTTGTATTTCACCTTTTGCAAATTTTGTTTATGTTGCCAGAGATCTGACAGGGACGGGTTTACGCAGTCTGGATTACTTTGAAAGTACAGAAAAGGAACATAGAAAAAATCGGCATTGGCCGTATGTTAAGAAAAAGTTTCAGGATTCACAGAAAAATGATCCAACAGTCACATATTCCTCTTTTCTTGATATCAGCGACCGGCCGCGTTTTGTGTTCAAAGAGGAGGCGTTGAAAGACAAATTAGGCGAAGTACTGCCTTACTGGGGGATACTCGTTTTGTTTAATGTCGTGTTTTTTGTGGCGGCGTTTGCGGGGTTCATGAGATACGACGTACGATAAGAAAGAAAATACGATATGGTCTGGAAAATCGCAAAAAAAGAGTTTCTGCTAAATGGTCATTTATTGCATCAGTGATTTTGAGTTTTGCGGTGCCACTCTTCCAACCCCGGCAATCTGTTCCTTCCAGAGCTTGTTTCGGGTGCGCTGGCCCTCGTAGGCCGGCAGGACTGGTCCGAAAGCTTCTGGTAGATCTGGGGCCGTCATAATCAATTCAGCTAATTAGTTACTGTTTCCGCAACAGGAACTAATTATGCCTTGACTCATCCAGGCACCTTTCTGTAAGATGTAGAGTGTTACTATATTGGAAACATCTCCGGATTGTTCTCTACGGTTGGCGCTCAGCTTCATGACCGATTTGAGCATTATAGATTGGTGCATTTGTGCCGCGTATCTTGCGGTGGTCTTTGGCTTGGCTTTCAGAAGCGCCAAGGGACAGCAGGATAACGAAGACTATTTCATAGGTGGCCGGAACATGAGCTGGTTCGTGGTCGGGGTTTCGATGTTCGCCACCAGTTTTAGTTCCATCTCCTTCCTGGGACTTCCTCAACGAGGGGCTTACCAGGACTTCAGTTTCTACCTGACCATCCTGTTCATCCCGTTTGTCATCACCCCTATTCTGTGGTGGATTTTCGTGCCGATGTTCGTCCGACTTAAGGTCAGCAGCGGATACGAATATCTGGGCCGACGGTTTGGCCTGCCCGTACAGCGCATTGGCTCGGGTCTGTACTGCGTATACGCCATCGGCTGGATGGGCACCATGCTTTACGCGATGGCCCTTACCCTACAAACCGTGATGGGACTCAACGAGGCCCAATATTTCTGGGCCCTTGTCGGCATCGGGGCCTTTGCCACCCTCTATACAGTCATGGGCGGGTTGAAAGCGGTGGTTTGGACCGATGTCTTGCAGGCGGTCGTGATGGGCACAGCAATAGTGGTGGTCATGTTCTTGGCCGTCGGTCGCATAGATGGAGGCTGGTCGGGTTTTTGGGCGATCGCGACGGAACACAATAAATTTCAAATGTTCCACCTCAATAGCAACCTCCTCGCGCCGGAAAATTTCACAGGCAGAAATACTGTTTTCACGGCCGCGGCATTTGGTCTGTTCATGTATTTGCCCGGCTATGCGGTCTCTCAAAACATGATTCAGCGTTATGTTTGCGCTGGCAGCCTGGCTGGAGGACGGGGCGTGGTGGTTCTTAGTGCCGTAATCAACGCCGGGCTTGGCCTTCTTTTTATATTGGTCGGTACGGCCCTATTCGCCTTCTACAGCCAGCCGGGGGGTGTCGGTTTACCGGCTGCCGGTGTCGAGATCGCAAAGCAGGATCAAATCCTGCCCTATTTCGTAGCTCACCAAATACCGGGAGTAGGGCTGGTAGGGCTAATCCTGGCCGGTCTGTTTGCGGCGGCCATGAGTACCATAGACAGCGGAATCAATGGGGTGACATCGGTCATAGTCTACGACTGGCTGTCCGGTAAGGAACTACCATTAAAGGTCGGCAGGATTCTTACCACTGTATTAGGTATAGTGGTCATCGGTGCAGCTATCCTTGTTCCAGTTCTCGGCGATACGGTCTTTGGAATCATTACGGCAATTGCCGGGACATCTTTGGGTATGCTGCTGGCCATTTATCTACTGGGGATGCTGATACCGCGCGTAAATTTACCGGGAGTTCTTATCGGGCTTACGGTTGGACTTGTATGCCTTGCAATCGTTTGGATATACACGAATATCCCCAAATGGTGGTTCGGGGCCTTCACCATAGTTCCCACCTTCATCGTGGGAGCTTTGGCCAGCCTCTTCTTTCCACCGCCCCCTGAATCCGCGTTGGAGGACACGCTATTAAGAGGGAAAAAGGAGCAAAAAGCATGAAAGTCACGCGAAGAAAAAAAAGAACTGCCAATATCGGTATTTTCGGAGTCGGTTTTCATAAATACTGGCCACAGTTCGATGGTCTCCTCGAGGAGCTAAGACACAAACTAAATGTCTTCGTCGACCGGGTCAAAACCCACGAAGTGGAGGTCACGCATTTCGGCATTGCAGACGACGCCGACTCTGCTTATGCCCTTTTGCCAAAGCTCAAGGCCGCGGATCTTGACCTGGTATTCTGCCATATGCTCACCTACGCTACCTCGGCATCATTTGGCGCTATCGTTCGTGGACTGGACATTCCGTTGGTCCTGGTCGCGCTTCAGCCCTTAAAGGCTTTGGACTATTCCAGGGCCTCTACCTACATGCAGTTGTGCAATGACGATTTCTGCGCTGTCCCTGAATTCACCGGCGTGGCAATACGCATGGGGAAAAAGCCCCCACCGGTTATCTTAGGCACTCTTGAAAAGGACCCAATAGCAGACAGAGAAATCGCCCAATGGTGCAACATCGCCATGGTCCTGCATGACCTAAAACGGGCCCGGATCGGTCATTTCGGTCATCCCATCGAACATATGCTGGACATGCAGACGGATCATACCGCGCTGACCGCAGCGTTTGGTTGTCACATCGTCCAGATGGAGGCCGATGAGCTCCTTCAAATGGAACGTACGGTCAACGATAGGGAAATGAAGGCCAAGAAAACACAGATTCTCGACCTCTTCGATACACCTGACCCGAAATCCGACCCCATCACAGAAAAACTGACTGAAAAAGACCTCGAGGTTGCCGCCCGGGTGGCAGTAGCCTTAGACAAATTCATCGATACGTACGAGCTGGACGGGCTGGCCTACTATTACGAAGGAGAAGAAGGCAGTCCGATGCGGCAATTGGTTACTAATCTGATTATAGGCAATTCTCTGCTCACCGCCGCCGGTTTTCCCATGTGCGGTGAGTCTGATTTGAAGACCTGTATTGCCATGTTGATTATGGATCGCCTGGATATCGGGGGAAGCTTTGCAGAGTTCCATCCAATCGATTTCAACGAGGGT
>JBGVTO010000040.1:0-15589 GCA_041862635.1 Phycisphaerae bacterium
TAAAGTTCTTTACGCCGGGAGCTGATGTATTAAATGATACTCCGGCCTATGAGCTCAATTTGACCACTACTAAGTCTGCTGCCGGTAACACGGCTGTCTGCCAGGCTACAGGCCTCGCACCAGGTATTTATGATATCACCGCACTTAGCCAGTCAACTCTGATGAATATTAAGAAAAACGTTGTCATCTCTGCGCCACAAACGTCAGTGGACATGGGCACACTTCTTGAAGGCGATGTCAATCAGGATAACATAGTTGATTTTGATGATTACACCGTCTTATCGACGTGCTGGCTGGCTTCTAAAGACCAGGTGGAATATCACATCGGAGCGGATTTCGACCGCAACGGCCTAATTAACGCCGCTGACCTTTCTCTGTTTGCAGCCAATTGGCTGAAAACCTCCCCGGTAGAAATCCTGCCTTAATTATATTCGCTCTTATTGTCATATCGACGGGTGGCAGCCCCAAGCAGGTCACGGTTCTCTGCGACCTGCTTGGGGATGGTCTTGATGAAGGGGTGAAGGATCCAAAAGCTCAGCTAACCTTATGCTGCCGCTCTGCCTTCACTCCCGTGTTCGCTCTTGTAGCTCACGTATTGCCGCAGGACAAGATTTTCTATCGGGTGGTTCAACTTTTTCTAAAATGCCAAGCGACTCCTCGGAGAATGCATCACGGTAACCCGCATCTGCATAGACCCTCGCCATTTGCAGGGCTCGCAGATGCGCCTCAGGCAGTCGTCCGCCGTGAAATTCGCCCTTTCTATCAAGGCCGGCCCAGCTTAATTGTATGATCGAATTATCGAGCGTATTTTCAATGTCGCTGGCCGCCTCCTCCACCCACTCTATTCGAATCATTGCCAGGCGATTAATGTGCTGGCTCAGCCAGCTCGCGTTGGCATCCATAATGTAGTTCTTAAAATATAAACCTGAATATCCGGCCCCCAACAGGAAGCAAAAGCCGCCAATGCAAACGCAGATGATTACAACAACTAATATAGAAACTCGCTTAGACATAATAACACCTCATTATTACTTATATCGTTTTCGCAAAACGTCAAGCTTACCAGCCGCGTTCCATGTCGTCCGGTTGATCGAGAGGTTAGAGCATCTTGAGTTCAAATCGCCCGTCGAAGTTCATTTTTTTAAGGATCCTCTTGGACTCCTCAATCTCTTCATTATCCACATCTCTTATACTGACAGTATAGGTTCGATAGTTGGTGGTGATAGTCACCACATCGCCTTCGATCGCCACTTGTTCGAGAAGCTCATTTTTCGTCGTCAGGGAAGTCTTCAAAAGAGACATTAACACCTCGCTCGGATTCATCCATAATAAACTCATACTTCAGCGTACGAAGCAGAGTCAGACTCTTAACATCGCCAAACTCATCCGCAGGTATGGCAAACGAAACGATAAGGTCATCTCCGTCCTCGTTTGTTATAAAGGATGCGTTTTCCATAAATATTTACTTTCCTTATGCCACTTTTGCTTTTTTGTTGCTAAATAACTTACCCTTACACAACTAAAACTTTTCCCCGCATGCCTGCCCACGACCTGATCGGGGGTCGTTGCCTGTGCCCGCAAAGCATGTCCTCGACTCCGATCGGGAAGCGGGTAGCGGGGATCCAAAATCATAGTTAACATTGTTGCTCACCGGCACCACGTATGCCACATTTGAGTACTACTGCTGGTTCGGTTTCTATTTTCTTATCTCGTATCTCGCAATATACCTTACAACTTTCCCCGTCCCCTCCTCTGCGCATTCATCCATTCAGAATCCAGAATCGAGTATCCAGTATCGAGTATCCAGTATCGAGTATCCAGAATCGCTTGTCCGCCGTAGCTGGTTTCTACATAGCCTCAGGCGAAGTAGAATAGCGAAGGCGGAAGTATCCTCTTAAGCTGGTGATATTATGGCCGGAATTGTCTAAAAAAACAAGAAAAAAGATTCACTCCGTGAGATTTACCCTGTGAGATGTTTCGTTACTATCTCACGGGGTAAATTAACCAATTAACTACTCACCAGTTAATCAATTAACCACTCACGAATTAACTCTTTTTCCCCTTAAGCGCGTTAAGTTTCTTGGCGAGTCGTGATTTCTTTCGTGCGGCTGTTTTCTTGTGCATTGTGCTTGTAGATGCGGTTTTGTCCAATTTCTTGACAACAAGTTTATATTGTTCGCTTGCCGCTTCAACGTTACCTTCGCTCACAGCCGTCTCGAAATGTTTGATTTGTGTCTTTATCTGGCTTTTACGTGCGCGATTAGTCGTCCTTCTTTTGGTATTTTGTTTCGCTCTTTTTTTCGCCTGTAACGATTGTGCCACTGCAATCTCCTGAAAACTATTATTCTATTTACAAATTCTTACTGAGAGGTTGACCTTTTATTCTTATCTTTTACTGGTTTATTAGCCCCAAACCATGTGTATAGCTGATGAAGTGGATTAACGAATTTGTACTCACCACGAGCCTTTCTGGCCTCGATGATACCCAGTTCTCTACTTCTCAGCAAAAAGTTGTCGAGGTTCTTCTGCTCCTTTGTGGGGAGTGCCTCGAGGATTTCTTGTCGGCTAAACATGCCTCCTACCGGTGCTTTTTTATGTATAGTACGAAGAATTGAAGCATAGGTCTTACTTTTTAACAGCGAAGAGACTTTTGGGTCTATGTATTTTCTTCCTACAATCCGTGCGGCTTCAGTTATTCCCTCGATAGCATCTGCAAAGTCCACATCATTATCATTATCCTGCCAAAAAACAGCGTCGCCTACCTCATGCATAAGCATAGGAAGACCGCCGGATAGACCTGTCGTCAGAGACAATGCTTCAGCATCAATTGTTGTACCCACTCTCTCAAACATATTCGTGAAAAAATCTTCAGATTCGCTGTTACTCATCGGCGGCAAATCTACTACATCGAAAATCCTTGCAACCGATGGTTGATGCTTTATTAGCTCATCCCTTCTTTCCGGCAGACCAACAAGAATTAGAAGAATTGGTAAAGGCTTACCTGAAGTTGCTAACTCATCAACGCGACTTTTTAGGAACTGTGCAAATTGTGGAACATCACTGATTCCATTGAGGTCATCAAGGATAAGGATTAAACCTTTCTTACCGTTTTTCTTGGCTTCGTCATATATCTTTCGCAGTGCGGGCAGAAAATTGTTCGCTAATGTATGAAGCTTGCTTTTGTCTTTCGTAAATTCTATACCCATACCAAAAAATTTCAGTTCTGCTATATAATCATCAAAGATTTCCCTTAGTTTGTCGAACAGTGATTTATCTGTGCAGTCCTGCAGGAGCTTCTGGAAAGTAACACCCATCATTTCATCTAAGCTTCGCACTCCTCCCAAATAGCAGTGACTTCCAATCAAGCTGTGTTCTTTCTCTGCGAGGTGTCGGATAAACAAGGCTAACGAACTTTTTCCAATACCGCGCTGCCCCGTAATGAAAATGTTTTCATTTCTACCTCTACCTGAAATCGTCTGCCTGATGGCTCTCTCAAGTCTTTGTATCTCTTTAATCCGGGCAACGAAATACTCTGGTTGAACCGGCCTGCCCGGCGAAAAAGGACTTTCTTTTGTGACAATCTCTGCCATTTTCAATTCTTATTTTGACTTTCCCTTAATTTATCTACTCGCTGGCTGACGTCTTTGTATCCGAAATCAAACTGGGCGATTTTACGATAAATCTCCAATGCCTTTTCTTTATCGCCCTGCCCCTCATAAGCGCGGGCCAGATTATACCGCAATTCCTTGCCCGCAGCATCATCTTTTAGTTCGTGAGACTCTATCGCATTGGTAAAAACATCAATTGCATCAGCCAGCCAGCCCTTCATAAAAAAGCAGTAGCCTATTTGATTCATCGATGCAATCTTTCGTCTTGGGTCTTTCTGGGACTCCTGGAACAAAGGTATCGCCTCGTTGTATTGTTCATTCCTGACCAAACGAAGAGCATATTCATATTTAGCTGCGAGGTTAGTCGGATAGTTCTGCACAGAGATGCGGTAATGTTCCAATTCGGCATCATTTAATTGCTCCAAGAGTTGTTCGAGTCCGGCCTTGATTTGCGCATCTTCCGGATTAGTCTCAAGGCAGGCTTTTGCCTCTCTTATTTTTCGTTTGAGTCCTCTTATTCTTATTTGCCCTGCCCGCTGTTTATAGCTGAAATCTTGTTTAGCTTTATATGTATTTTCCAGCAGCGCTACAGCGTCGTTTTCCGCCTCGTCGTTTTCCATATCCGACAGGGCGTCGGCCAGATTAAATATATTGCCCGGAATGTTCGGGTTCTCGGCTATCTTTTTTCGGGCATCTTCGACCGCCTTTATGCGATAATCCTCCGTCTTGACAACGCTGGCCTGGGCGTGAAGTTTCTCCTGCTCCTCGCGGTCCTTGATGGCTTTTCTAAAGTCACCTTCCTCATCATATTTACCTCTGGCCATAGTCAGTTCCGCCGAGAGGTTCTTAAATTCGTCTGCCAATGCTCCATTCTCCGGTCTAAGTCGGGAGGCACACTGGCACGCGACAACGGCTTTGTCGAATTGCCCTAAGGCCGCGTAGGAATCTTTTAACAGGATATATGTTTGCGCTGATGGTCTTTTCGCGGCATTATTTTTCTGAAAAACAAGATTGGCAATCCAGCCAGCCGTTTTTGTATAGCCGCCGGCCACCGCGCCCTTTAGCATTGCCTCGGCAAATGGCAGATGTTCCGGGTCCTTTGTGAAAAGATATTCGGCGTTAAGCATCTGCTCAAGAGGCGTCTTGCCTCGCATATGCTTCATTTTTTCCATCATTGAAGGTTTCTTACCGCCCCTTCCCTGCCGCTGCAGGGCCAATTCACAAAGCGGAAGGTGCCCCTCTTCCAGAGCGTCCGGACTGTAGTGCAGACCCTGCAGGTACATATCGATAGCATACTCGAAATTGTGTGTCTCGGCTACTTTTCGGGCTTTCTCAAAAAAAGCCTTGGCCTTGGCCAACGCCTGGGCATCTTCTTCCGGCATACTTTTTTACCAAATCTCTTTTCTGATACATTATTCAATCGGCTTATGGTAATCTTCGGCCAAAATTTGTCAACAAATAAAAAACTTGTAGAAAAAGTCAGGCTCTGCTATAAAGGAGTCCAAACGCGTTATTCTGACTGCTGCCTCGTCTTGCGCCTGCACTTGCGTAATCCCCGTGCTTTCTTGCGAAAGCAAAAGCGGGGGGTGCGAGTGATGTGAGTCGCAATTGTGCCTGCATTACCGACAGGTGCAGGCAACAGGTAAGTATTTGGATGTCCCGTAGTAGTCTGAAAAAAATTCTTTAGGGAGAAACTAAATATGATAAATGCTCTTGAGCAATATGACCCGCAGATTTATGAGCTGATGCGGCAGGAGGCGGCACGCCAGAGCGGCTCAATTCGCCTCATCCCCTCGGAGAACTATGTATCCAAGGCCGTGATGTTGGCCAGCGGAAGCTGCCTTACAAACAAATACGCCGAAGGTTACCCCGGCAGAAGATATTATGAGGGCCAGCAGGTAACCGACCTTATCGAAAGGATGGCTCAGGAGCGGGTCAAAAAGATATTCAAGGCTGACCACGCCAACGTTCAGCCCTACTCCGGCTCAATCGCGAATTGGGCCGCATATCTGGCCCTAATCGAGCCGGGCGATACCATTATGGGCCTGTCTCTTCCACACGGCGGACACCTCACTCACGGCTGGAAGGTCAGCGTTACAAGCAGAATATTTAATTCCGTTCAATATACGGTCAATCCTGATACCGGCAGATTTGACTATAACCAGATTGAAGAGCTTGCTAAAAAACACAGGCCGAAAGTCATCATCTCCGGCGCCACCGCATATCCGCGAGAGATTGACTTTGAGATATTCGGCCAAATAGCTAAAGATGTAGGTGCATACCACGTAAGTGATATAGCCCACGTTGCTGGTCTGGTTGTGGCCGGCATACATAAAAGCCCGGTGCCCTACGCTGACATTGTCTCAACCACCTCACATAAGACGCTGAGAGGACCTCGTGGCGGAATGTTACTGTGCAAGGCCGAACATGCCGAAGAGGTGGATAAAGCGGTTTTCCCGGGTCTGCAGGGCGGCCCGCACATGCACACCCTGACCGCTATAGCCGTGGCAATGGCTGAAGCCGACACGCCGGAGTTCGTTGCTTATGCAAAGCAGATAGTCAAAAACGCAAAAGCCTTGGCCGAAAAGCTGCTCGAGTATGGTTTCAACCTAATGTCCGGCGGGACCGACAACCACTTAATACTAATCGATTTGAAAAATAAAAATATACCCGGCAAAAAGCTCGCAAAGGCCCTGGACAGGGCCAGAATTGTTACTAATTATAACACGACACCTTTAAACCCCTCACATCCATCCGACCCCAGCGGCCTGCGTATTGGCACACCGGCAATTACCACCCGCGGAATGAAAGAAGAGCAGGCCCGGCAGATCGCCACCTTCATAAATAAAGTGGCTGAGAACATTGATAATGAGACGGCAATCGAAGAGGTTGGAAAAGAAGTTTTGCTTCTGTGCTCACAGTTTACTGTCCCGGAGCACTTTATCATTCCGAATAATAACAACACTATCAGTGGTGAATGGTAAGTGGTGAGTAGTTGGTCAGTGAGTAGTGAATAAAAAAATACCAATTAACTCGAGTCACTATTCACGAGCGACGAGCGACGAGTTTTTTGCATATCCGACCTCCACTTGAAAAAGGGAGGTTTTTTTACTTTGATTACATCTTCAAATGTGTTATATAGAGTATTAAAGGTTGGGTATTTGATGTTGGGTGTGTTGTCCAATCATTTCAAAGTGCCCGTGGACAGTTGCTGGAGACCAAGGGTCAATTCCATCAACAATAAATACAGATTGCAGGAAGGATTTATTGATGTACAGGAAAAAAGCTTTTACGTTGATTGAGCTTCTCGTTGTCATTGCGATAATTGCGCTGCTGCTGGCGATACTGATGCCGGCTCTGCGGAGAGTAAGGGAACAGGCGCGGGAACAAGCCTGCAAGGCCCATCTAAAGAGTATAGGCCTCGGTATTATGATGTACCTCCAGGACAACGATTACACGATGCCCAACTTCTACACGCACACGACCCCCTGTAACGGGCATCTCTGGTATCACTCCAGCGGAAGGCTGCTCAAGGCCAGTGAAAATCGCTCATATTGGGGCGTTATCTACGCTGACTATGTAAAGGAGCCGAAGCTTTTCGGCTACCCGACCTTTAAAAACTTCTCTCAGATAGTAGCACAGGAAATGCTGTACACCACCGGTGAGATAGAGAATTCGGCGTATTCAATGAACGGCTGGCTGACCAAGGAGAAATCCATTATCATCCCGCGTCACTCGGAAGTTGTCGTCGCCCACGACCATATGGAGCCGAGAATCGAGAATGGAAACGATATGCTCTACGCCAACGAAAGCGGCAAGAATTTTGCTCACTATAGGGAAGGCGGCGGCCGGTGGACCTGGTATCGAGGTATCTTCAGACATTCTATAAAATCTGCCAGCGATTACGAGACAGGCGGCAAACTAAACTGTCTCTGGCTGGATGGCCATGTGACAACCATCAATGAAACACTGGGAGAAGAAATACCCAAACGCTGGTACGACCCCCTCGATAAGAACTGATTTTTGTCGCGGAGAGCGTATAGCTTATAGGAGCAACGACTATTTCTATGGCAGTATTAATTGTTCGACGCTTTCTTTCCTCTCGTTAAGGCGCTTGGTGAAAAGTGTTATCAGCTTCCTCATCTCGTCATCCAGCTCCTTGCCTATCTTCTGACTGACGGGGAAAAAAAGCTTATCGTATTCCTTGACCCTTTTGGCCATATACCTTTCCAGCACGTCTATCATGCTTCCCTTTTTATCGACGAACCCTCGCAGCAGGCCGATCGTGCCCAGTCGGTCCAGCCCATCGGCATCGTAGATTATCTTCTCCTCAGTCGTCTGGGGCGGCACATGAGAGCTGGCTGTGTGGCGGACTATGACTTTGGTTATCCTTATTATTTGCTCATCCGTTAGGGGCAGCGATTCCAGAAGCTCCTCGGCCATCGCGCCGCCGGCCAAGCCGTGTATACTGTCCGAGACGGTCCTTCCAATATCGTGCAGAAGGGCACCGCAGATGACCACCACAGGGTCGGCCTGCTCTTCGATATTGTTTGCTATTTCTATTGCGTACTCGACGACCTGAAGGACGTGAGAATAATCGTGGCTGCCGAGGTCAGCGTGTTTTTCCTTGACAAAAGATTCGAGCTCCGTAAGCCATTGCCTTTCTTCGTTGGTAAGGGCCCTGCTGAACATATCGTTTCTCCTGAAAAATCAAAACCTTCATTTTAAAGATTAATGTAGCCTAATTGGAACAGGCCGTCAAAGCAAAAACACGCTTTTCGATAACCACCCACCGGGCAACGAGCATCGAATAGCGCATTGTCATTTCGATCGCAGGAAGTCAGCCCTGAATAAGCCGTAACCCTGAGCGCAGCCGAAGGGGTAGTCGAATGGGAGGAATCTATGCTTGCCCCATACGAAATAGGCCCTTGCCGTAATTTGGTGCGGGGTCATTCCTGCTTCCGGGAGGGATAACAGGGTACGATGTACCCTGTTATCCCTTTTTTTTGGTTAATTGGTTGTTTAGGTTATCAGGTGACCAGGAAATCAGGTTGCAGGAAATTAGGAATCAGGATATCAGGATTATAGTGAATTGGTGAATAGTGAGCTAAAGAAAATTAAAGTGCCTAAAGTGAGCTAAAATGCCTAAAGTTAACAGAAAACGGATACTCGATGCTTCCACCTTTGCTGAAGCTTCCGCCTTCGTTAAAACTATGGCGGACAAGTCGGCGGACAAGCGTAGCTCGGGGCTCGCATACCGGCCTCTTTTTCCCGTCTTTCTATGACCAATGTCACCTATTATGTATTTTTTATTTATTTTTGTTGACAACCGGTAAGTTCTCCTGGTATAAGAAGAAATTAGTTTAGTTGGGCATATTCTCTCGTCTCTCAAGAATATTCTCTTAACAAAATACGAGAGACAAAATTTACGGCCAATAAGAGGCCAAAGGAGTACAGTAGTGAGTACAGGTACAGTAAAATGGTTTAATGGGAAAAAAGGCTTTGGTTTTATCAAACCCGATGACGCCGAGAATGATTTGTTCGTTCATCACTCGGAAATCAAGACGAGCGGCTACGCCAGTCTCAAGGAAGGCCAGAGGGTGGAATTTGAGGTCGGAGAGGGTCAAAAAGGCCCGTGCGCGACCAACGTAATCCCTGGTTAATCCGAAGCAACACACCTGACAAACCAACGGGCTCCGCTAAAAAGCGGGGCCCGTCTCATTTCCTGTCCCCGCAAGCCTTAAGCGGGGATCCAACCTGTCCTCGAATGTCTTAGGCGGGTAACCAATCTCCACCGGCTTTTTCAACATCTTATCTCGATATTCTATATTCCTCGTGGTTTTCGTCTATTAGGTGTAGGATGTGGCTTTCGTCCTTTGCAGTCCCGATTTTTTCGGGACGGAGCATGGATGCCCTAACAAAATTAAAAGCGTAATTCTGTTCGGTGGGCTAAAGCTCATCCTACGGGCTGCTGACTGCGCAAGTAGGTAACGGGGACCGAACAACCAATGAAGATGCTGTGAGTGGTGAGTGGGAATTAGTGAGCAATGAAAGACGACTCATTAACCATTTAACTACTCACCAATGAACCAACACGCCTAAGAAAACACGAACATTTCCGGACTTTGCTACTCGAAGAATATTAGTTATATTTTAATAGTTGGGGCATAGTAGGCATAGTGGGCATAGTGGACATAGTGGAGGTATTAACATTATGAAGTTACAAGGTAAACTGCGCGGCGTTACATTTTTTCTGGCGATATGTGCAAGTGGCATCCTGGCGTCCTTTTGCATTCTGTTAATGGCCGGGGAGTATCAATCGGCACGCTACAGATTGGAGATACACAACCGGGAGTTCCAGGGCTGGGAGGCCTGCAAACAAACTAAGCCCGCTTATTTTAAGGACAACGCAGAGGCGGTGACCTCCTGCATAAAAGCCTTAAACGAAGCGCGAGAAAATTTCTGGGTCAAAATACCAAAAGTACAATTGGCAGGGGTGTTCCTGTTAGCTGGTGTAGGCAGTGCAATTAGCGGATACCTAATTACCTGGCTTGTTGTCTGGTTTGGCAGTTCAGGTATTTACAGATTCATTAGATGGCTGGGGCGTTGTTTTCAGCGTCATTCCGAGCACAAAAAGCTTTTAGCCATGAGAATAGCCGAAGAGGCAGTCAGACGCGAAGAAGCTCAAAGACATTTAAGCAATAAAAAAGCTGTCTTTAGTGACTGGAAATTAGCGAGTAGTAAGCCCAAGTAAAATAAAGTGCCTAAAGTGCCTAAAGTGAGCTAAAGTTGGAGGATGAAAGCCTGATTCTCGATGCTCGTGAAGCGAGTTAATTAGTGAATTAGAAAACTACCGACTTTAGTCAATTGGTCAATTTGAGTTGTTCGGCTTATCAATCACTAACCAAAAACTCTGAGAAAAATCATCTTCGACGCTTAATTCCTTAGAATATACGATCTTTCAAGGAATTAAACTTCGCATCTTTTTTTTCTCAGATTTTTTGGTGCTTGTAATTCAGAAAACGGAAGGCAGACGACGGAGGACGGAAGGCAGAAGACAGAAGACAGAAGATATAAGGCGAATAAGGATATCAGTGGACCAGTTTATCAGGTAGAAGGATAACAGGAATCAGGGCATCAGGGTTTTTGGAGAATTAGAATTCACAAGACATAGTTAAACATTGATTTAATATCGAATCCCCGTTTTCACGAGGACAGGTATCGAACAAAGAATATCGAATAGAGAAGTTGAGATTGGGTCCCCACCTAAGGCTTGCGGGGACAAGAAATGAGACGGGCCCCGACTTGAAGCGGGGCCCGTTGGTTTTTACGGTTTTATGCTTCTGATTATGAAGGTATTACGTTGGTCGCACACAGGCCTTTTTTGCCCTGTCCGACCTCGAATTCCACCGTCTGGCCTTCATTGAGGCTGGCGTAGCCGGTCGTCCTGATTTCCGAGTGATGAACGAACAAGTCCTCACTGCCGGAATCAGGGGAGATAAATCCAAAACCTTTTTTCTCATTAAACCATTTTACTTTACCTTTACTCACTATCATACTCCTTTTGGCCTTTCAATGGCCATAAATTGTGTCTCTCGATTTTTTCATAGGATATTCTTGAGAGACGTGAGAATATACCCACCTAAACTTACTCTTACTATACTGTAAGAGCTAACCGGTTGTCAATAAAAAATAAAATAAAAATATTCGTAACGGCAAGTTCGGCGGTGCCCAGGAGCTAACCCTGGTGGCAGGCGGCAGGGGTTTATCCTTCGATTACACTCAGGACAGGTTTCGTGCGGGGCAGTTGATTTTTCTCAGAAATGTTGGTTAATTTGTTAAGAGTTAATTCGTGAGTGGAACAACTCGAATTAACCAATTAACCAATTAACTAATTGACCATTAAATAATCCACCACTTTTCGACAGCGGTGAAGCCGGTAATATTATTTTCAATTATAATCTTTACGGCTTCCTTTGTCGTAGTTTCCCTGTTGATTTGCTTTTTCACTTTGCTCTTTTGGCCTTTTTATCGTCTTTTTCTTTAGCTTTAATTACAGCTTTGGATAAGTTTTCCTCTGCTTTGGCTACTAACATGACCATTTCCGCAGGGGAGACATCTTGCCTGCTGCTTTTAGTGCCTTTATCGACGTCCCTGCCGCCGGTGGCCTTATATTTACGTGCGTCCCTGCCGGCTTTGCTGTCTATATTATCCATATCTGCATGTTCACTATCTCTGTTCGGCTTACCTTCAGTGCCACCGCTACTTTTATTAATCATTTCTATGCAATCTTTTATTTCTTTTGCACAGGCACGGACCTTCTCTTCTGCTTCTACATCGTCTTCCACCTTTACCTCCTTAGCCTTAGCCTGGAGCCCTTGTCTTTTTTTGCTTTTGGCCTTCAGGCTTGCTTCAGCCTTTTCTCTGGCTTTAATTTCTGCCTTCAGCCTTTTCTCCGCTTCGGCCCTTGCGAGAGATTCGGCCTTGAGCTTTTCTTTTAATTTGGCCGTTGACTTGGAATGAACTGTCTTTTTAGATTTGTTCCTCGATTTGTCCCTAACTTTAACGGGGGCTTTTTTCGTGATTATAGACTTGACCTCTATTGGCTTGTTAAACCAGTCAATTATCACATCCTTGAAGGTTCTTTTCTTTTTTTGTGTTTTTTTCATAGATCCTGTCTTTGATGGTATAGTCAAACCCTGAAGGATAATGCGCACGAGGTTATTTCGTCCATACATTGCTCCGACTTTAGTCAAATAGCCGCCATCCTACGCCTAATCTGTGGAACTTGTGCCCGCGCAGCTTATCCCCGCGCAGGCAGAGAGCGGGAGATTTTTTGTTCGGTAATAAATGTTTTTAGTATTTCTTTTTCGGAAAAGGAATGTAGAATTAAGGCCGGATAAGAGGGGCGTGACGGGATATCAGGGATGAGTGAAGGTAAATTGAAAACAGCGGTACTTGGTCTCAATGAAGCTGGTCAGCTTCTGCTCGAAGCGGCTGGGGGAGTGGATTATTTCCAGATTGAGGCTGTTGCGGACAAAGATACCGCCCTTGCCGAAAGAATCGCCGGCCAATTCCAATGTGCCGCCTACGATGATTACCGACAACTGATAATCCAGAATCAGCTTGATTGTCTGCTGGTTGCCGCCGGCATTCACAGCTGCGATGAATATGTGCGGATGGCGATGAAAAAGAAGTTCAATATACTTAAATTAGCTCCTGCGGCGAGGAATTTTGAAGAGGCGGTGGCATTTGTCCGCTTGAGCGAAGAAGAAGATATAAAATTTGCCATTGCCAATCCGGGGCGGTTTGCCCGGAGCTTTCTTGCTTTGCGTGAATATCTGCAAGAAGGCCGTGTGGAGAAGGTTTTTCTGATAACTGCTTTCTGCAGTGTTGGTGAGCAGCCACACTCCGGCTGGCAAACCGACCCGAAGCTGGCCGGCGGGGGGGTGTTGTTGCATAACTGTTACCGGCTGATTGACCGGTTGACTTGGAATTTTGATATTCCACAGCAAATCTATTCATTAAACACGAACCGTGCCCAGGATAAACAACAGAGATTGTATCTGACGGAAGATACGGCTGTGATAATGATGAAATTCAGTGACACGCTCATTGGCAACCTGATAGCATCGCGGCGGGCGGGGATTGGTCCCGACGAAGAATTTTTGAGGCTGTACGGAAAAGATAAAATTCTGACAGTCAATGACAAGCAATTGACGGTCGCCGATGGTCTCGGACAAACCAGCGAGGAATTGGAATACGACGATGATGCGTCTTTCTGTATGAAGGAACAACTGAAGAATTTCGCTTTAAGTATATTGTCGCCTGATAAAAACAAGCTCTGCAGCAGCGGCAGAGAGAATCTAAGGAATATGGCCGTCATTGAATCAGCTTATCTTTCCGCCCGGACAGGATTCCCGGAGGAGCCCGACAGGATTCTGCAGATGGCATCTGGGCGCACCGGTGAACCGACTATTGGTCTGTGATACGACAAATGCGTGGTAGTTACTGGTAGCTGCCCTGAGCCATCCCCAAGCTCGTCCCGCACCAATTGAACCTCCTGATTCGGCGAAGCACTTCGCAGAGACGAGTAGGCTCAC
This sequence comes from Phycisphaerae bacterium, assembly GCA_041862635.1. GTDB lineage: Bacteria > Planctomycetota > Phycisphaerae > Sedimentisphaerales > Anaerobacaceae > NIOZ-UU13. The sequence goes on from JBGVTO010000040.1 coordinate 13,712, forward strand.
CCCGTTAGAAATTACTTCCCATAGTGGATTGTCAGGCTTTCAACGCCGATTTCTAACGGGGCTCACGCCTAATTGGTGCAAGACTTGCTTGAGGCTGCCATCGGTCAAATTAGATGCTACGGCATATTAGCTGGCCAATAAAATAAAAAAATAAGCATTTGACAAATAATACAATAAGTAATAATTTGTTGGTTTATGTTTGTAACTGAATTTTAGTTTAATTGTTTTGGAGAAATTGATATGGAAGAGAGTAAGAAAAAACCGATTATGATTATTGTTATCGTTTTGTGCCTGGGTGCGGCCGGCGCAATTTTCTGGGGGACCGGAGGCAGAAGTGGTGATACCATCGACAGCATTTCGGATGAGGAGATGATTTGGGCCAAATGCAACAATCCAGCTTGTAAGGCTGAGTACCAGACGAGTAAGAAGGGATACTTCAAATATGTAGAGGAACACGCCAATCCTATGGCGCCGACTGCCCCGCCGATGGTTTGTGAAAAGTGCGGCGAGAAAAGTGTTTTCAGGGCTGAAAAATGTATGAATCCGGATTGCGGGATAGTTTTTCTCAGGGGCACAGTTCCTAATGATTTTCCGGACAGATGTCCAGAATGCAAACGCAGCGAAACAGAAGAGATTAGAAAGAGGCGAAAAGCCGCCAGATAAGAAGCGGTGTTTATTGTGTAAGCGCTGCGATTTCTTAGGGTATCAGTGGCCGGTTGTAGATGCGGAGGTCGTCGATCAGGCCGGAAAAGAAGGTTCCAGGTTGAATAGCTTTGACGGTGCCGGCGTAATGGCGCTTTACGCAGGCAGGTAGATAGGGCATTTTTTAGCATTTCTTGACGGAAATTGGGTTTGATTGGGTTTGTTTTTTTGGAGCCGGAGGGTGGTTTCATTTTCATAATCCTTTGTGGTAAATAAGTTTGCGTTCATTTTTGGCCTTTGAAGAAATTGGGTTTGAATTGGGTTTGTTTTTTCGGACTGCGAAATCATCGTTTTTTCTGTAATCCTTTGTTATAAGTGAGTTTACATTCATTTGGGCTATACGGCAATTGGGTTTGATTGGGTTTGAATTGGGTTTGTTTTGACCAAGTGTCCAGTTGGATTTATTTTCATAAGCCTTTGTTGAAAAGATATTTACGTTCATTTGGGGGTCCGGGAAATTGGGTTTGTTTTGCATAAAAAGGGCTGATTTGTAGAGTGTTCTCGACAGATGTAGAGGGCGGAGGACCCCATTAGAGTAAACGACACTCTAACGGGGCAAGCAGATGAGAGGTGGCTTATAGGCACGCAAATAACTGGATTCACGATGTTCATGATTGGTAATTCCCCTAAGTGGTTTCACGAATATTTACTATTTACTATTGACTAATCTGGATCCCCGACTACGACATTCGGGGACAAGTTTAGAATTTGGCTTCTTTTTGCCGGAGGCGAAAAAGCAGCGCCTCTATAATTAGAGCTACCTGCACTTTTGATGCGAAAAAAGTCCTCGAATATCGATTCGTGATTCTCGTAACTCGATTTGTGGAAGTAAGTTAAAAACTTTTTGAGAATTTTTATTTTTGTTCTGAGGTATCAGCATTTTTGATTGAAAATCGGCGGAATCTTTACCTATTTTAAACCACGGATTTCACAGATTACACGGATTTTTCAGATTCTTGTTGTTGTGAGACCAGATCCCTCGACTTCGTCCCCGTGCTTTCTTGCACGCTTCAGCGTCTCTTGTCGCAAGACCAGGAGAAGGCGAAAGCAAGAAGGGGGACTTCGCTCGGGATGACAGTCAAAAACAGTCACTTTTTTCTTGAAAATTTAAATTCAATAATGTAAATTTCTCATTACTGAGAGGGAACATCTTTGATTAGCGGTTCATGTTTTGGG
>JBGVTO010000041.1:0-11571 GCA_041862635.1 Phycisphaerae bacterium
TTTCACGATAATCCCAATGCAGTGTTGATAGATGAGTGGACAGAATGGACTATCGACCTTCAGGCATTTGCAGACCAAGGTGTGGACCTTACCAATGTCGATGCTATTGCCCTCGGATTAGGCAATAAGAACAATCCAGTGGCTGGTGGTTCAGGTAAGATGTACTTTGACGATATTCGGCTGTATCCTCCGCCGCCGGAACCAGAAGCACCATAGAAATCGTAAGTTGCTTCAATTGCTTCTTGCGAAGCAAGATATGTGGGCGCGGTTAATATAGATTTGCGTCACTTGTACCTGCCTGCACTCCCTTGTCTGCTGTCGCAGACAGCAAAGGGGGCTACGCAGGCACAGGTGCGGTTACGCAAGTGCAGGCAATTCGGGGCCTATACTGATTAACTCGGTATAGGCCCCTTTTAAATTGATAATTTATTATTGTTGTGGGGATATCGGCGTGTTGGGGGTAGAAAATCTTGCCATTCGACCTCTGGTGATGTATTTTATGGCACCAATGCAGACAAAGATTGTAAAACTCGATGCTACAAATGTTGATTTGGCGAAAATCAAGGAAGCCGCATCTCTCATCGATGACGGTGGACTGGTCGCGTTCCCGACCGAAACCGTCTATGGGATTGCCTGCCGAGTCAAAACCGATTCATTAGCAAGGCTTAACGATATTAAAGGCAGAGACCCCACTAAATACTACACATTACATATCGGTCAAAAAAACGATGTCAAGAAATATGTACCGACCATCGGATTAAGGGCTGAAAAATTAATCAGGAACGCCTGGCCCGGACCTTTGACCATAGTCTTTGAATTAGACAAGAAGGATATCGACAAACAGAAAAAGAACCTCGAAAGAGAGTTTTTTAAAAGTCTGTATAAAAATAATTCCATAGGCATTCGTTGTCCGGACAACCCGATAGCTACAATTTTGCTGCAGTCAACGAACAGTCCTGTGGTAGCTCCAAGCGCAAACATAGCGGGTCAATCGCCGGCGGTCGATGCCGACCAGGCTCTTGCTCAGTTATCAGGTCAAATCGAGCTGCTGCTCGATGCTGGACCTTGTAAATACAAAAGCAGCAGTACCGTTGTTAAAATAGGTAAAATGGGCATAGAGATTTTAAGGGCCGGCGTATATTCTCAAGCTCAGTTAGATGCAATGTCAGCGCTTAAGTTTTTATTCGTTTGTACCGGCAACACATGCCGAAGCCCAATGGCCGAAGGAATATTTCGAAAATATTTGGCAGAAAAATTGCAATGCGACGTTGACCAGCTAAACAAAATAGGTTATAAAACATGTTCCGCTGGTGTTCTGGATATAGCTGGTGTTCCAGCAAGCACCGAAGCGATAGCAGCTTGTGCAGCTAAGGGAATAGACATAATAGCTCACAGGAACCAAGGATTGTCCAAAGAGCTTATCGAAGAGAGTGACTTAATTTTCGCAATGGAGCGAATGCATCAGGAGAAAATTATTGCTCTCAGTCATGAGGCTGCGATTAAATGTTTTCTATTAGCAGGAGATACAGGTATTGCTGACCCGATAGGTCACCCCCAGGAGTTTTTCGATAGTTGTGCTGATATTATAGAAGCAGCCGTGAAGAAAAAGATTAGTGAGCTTGTGATATGAAAATAGCAGTTGGAAGCGACCATCGTGGTTTCGAGGCAAAAGAGCAAATCAAGGCCATACTTGCCGAACTGGGCCATGAGTGTATTGATTTTGGCACCAACGACAGCAATCCGGTTGATTTTCCCGACCCAGCTTATTCAGTAGCAATGGCGGTGTCAAAAAAACAGGCCGACAAAGCAATCTTAGTCTGCGCAACAGGTATCGGAATGAGCATAGCGGCTAACAAGATAAATGGAATCAGAGCTGCATTGTGCCATGATGAACTGAGTGCTCAGATTTCACGCGACCATAACGATGCAAATGTCCTTTGTTTGTCAGGAGACCAGGTCGGAGAAATATTATTGCGAAAAATAGTGGAGGTCTGGCTCGACACCGAATTCAGCGGTGGAAGACACGAAAGAAGAGTAAGAAAAATAAAAGCCATCGAAGAAGGGAAAGACCCGAGAGAAGTACAAAAACAACAAACGCATAGTGAATAGCTTTTAGCGAGTAGATTTTTGTATTACAGTGAACGTAATACATGTTCTGGAGGATAGATTTAGCAGATCCGCAGGATAGTTAGCGAAGATATTTATCCGGATATTTCACATCGGTTTGAAGGTCTGTTAATTAGGGTGGGCAAGGAGGCCTGCCCTATATTTTTATGAAATCAAACCGCTCCCGCTCTTTTCCCCACCAGAGGTAAAAATAGTAACTCAAATTGACCGATTCGGTCCTTATATGGTGCTGTGAAATCCGCCACAAGCTTTAATTACAACCTCAAGGGGGGTATTTTGACCTCGAGATGATTCTGCAATTTGTTTCTTAAATCCTTTGCTACTTTCGGAAATTTTTTAATAACATTCCTGGTCTGGCCCGGGTCTGTTCTTAAGTTATAAAGGCAGGGCCCCTTACCAAGGTTTTTACCTGTGACGTTCTGGAAATAATGCCAATCCAGATTATGAATTGCGCCGAATCTGTTAAAGACCGTGTAAACATTTTCGTGGAGTGAGGGAGCCTGCCCTGTTACCAGCTTCCACATATTCCGTCCATCCATATTCTTATAATCATCAATTCCAAGCAGCGCAAGAAACGTGGGCATAAAATCGACAGCACCGACAAGTCCGTCAATACGCTTCGCGGCAAATCTCTTATCGGGGTGTTTTATGATTAACGGAATACGAGTAACACAGGCATTAAGAAGACCGGGGGTTTTCTGTACACAACCTTCCTCCCCGAGATGAGTACCGTGGTCGGTCGAAAATACGATAATTGTATCGTCCATCAAGCTCAGCTCTTCGACCCGTTTCAAAAGACGACCGATACAATAATCACTGAACGTAACTTCTGCTGCATAAAGGTCTCTGATAACAGGTAAATCATCCGGGCGAATATCAGCGTTCCTGACCCCATATCCGAATAAATATCTTTCATACGGATATTCCCTGCGATACATTTTCTGAAATCGCTCAGGTGCATCCCACGGCTCATGAGGGTCAAACATATCTATCCAGAGCATAAAGGGATTACCGCTGGCATTTTGTTCAAGCCAATCCATAGCCGAACTGCAGGACCGGGCACAAAAGTAATCTTCCTGGCTTTTTCTGTCCTGTGTATTCATCAGGTACTGACGCATATTTGCGTCGTAGCTCTGGTTCCACAAATGAGCGGGCATGTGCTTTTTCGGGTCAAACCTTTCTTTAGGACCGCTTTTCCATCTGTCAGTTTCCTGCCCCCGAACCCAGTGCCAGGAATCAAATCCGCGATGAAAATTATAATTGGGCTTGAAATGATGATAGGTATCAACAATAAAACCAGTTGTTACACCGTGCTTTTGCAGAACTTCGGCAAAAGTAATATCACTATCGGCAAGTGGCTGCCACTTTGCCTCGGGAAGGACGCTTTTACCTGTGTGATAGACCCTTCGGCAGGGAATTGTGGGCAGTCCTTCGGCAGTGGCGTCTGCGAATAGCACACCTTCTTTTGCCAGCTCGTCAAGATAAGGCGTTTTTATACGGGTACTGCCATAACAGCCGAGATGGTCCGCACGAAACGTATCTGCAATGATCACAATCATATTAAGGCCGTTAGGTTCTGAGGTTGTTGGAATCCGTGGAGTCTTTTTTGTGGAGCTCTTTAAGTCTCCCGTCCATACGGGCATCTTTGATTCATCCTCTTTTGTCTTCTCTGCGCCCTTTGCAATAAGGCCTATCGCGCCGATTCCGGCTGCGGCTGTGATGAAATTTCTTCGTGTTAATAAGTTTTTGTCTTTCTTTGGCGTGTGGCAAGATTTTTCTTTTTTTGAACTGTGTAGTTTATCTGCCATAATTGCTCTCCTTCCAGAAGCTTGTAAATGTTGAAGCCCGTTTGAGGGCCAAAAACGCGAAGATATTTTACATCCAAATCTGCAATACCTGCTTTGAGTTCCCGCAAGGCGGGGTCCCTCGCAGGTGTAAGCTTGTCCCCACGAAAGCAGGATTCAGACCTTGGCGGGGACTCGTTTTCGTTTGGTCGGAATGTCTTCCAGGGCTGCCTTTACTCTTTCTTTGCCTGCCTGGGTTTTGCGGCGCAATTTCTCCGCGGGACTGACGCCTATCGAACGCAACTTGTTGTATCTGTTGTCGAGTAGATTTTCGAGTTTTGTGCGTTTGAGGTCCCGCAGTGTTTTTACAATATATTTCTCGACATTATAAACGGTATCGTGAAGATTACGATGAGCACCGCCGAGCGGCTCAGGAATCACTGCGTCAACCAGTTCGAGCTTATACAAATCCTTACTCGTCAATTTAAGCGCCTCGGCAGCTTTGGGTGCCTCTGAGCCGTCGCGCCATAAGATTGCAGCACAGCCCTCAGGTGATATAACCGAATAATATGCGAATTCAAGTATTGCCAGCCTGTCCCCCACGCCTATTCCAAGAGCGCCACCGGAACCACCTTCTCCAATGACAATACAAATTATCGGCACCCTTAAGCGTGACATTTCTATAAGATTGACGGCTATTGCCTGGGCCTGGCCTCGCTCTTCAGCGCCAATGCCCGGATAGGCGCCCGGGGTGTCAATGAGCGTAACGACAGGAATGCCAAACTTTTCAGCAAATTTCATCTTGGCCAGGGCCTTGCGATAGCCCTCAGGATTTGGGCATCCGAAATTACAGGCGACCTTTTGCTTTGTATTTTTGCCTTTATTTTGGCCGACAACTAATACCTTTTCCCTTCCGATCTGGCCAAGGCCCGTTACGATTGCGCGGTCATCGCCGAAGCACCTGTCGCCGTGCAATTCGCGAAAATCCTTTACCATCAGGTTAAGATAGTCAGAAAGAAGAGGTCTGTTCGGATGACGTGCCACCTGAACGGTTTGCCAGGCGGTCAGATTCGAATAGATTCGCTTCAGCTCAGCAACCTGCTGCCGCTGGAGCTGCCGAATCTCGGTAGAATAATCAATACCTTTGATTGAACCGAGCCTGCGCAGCTCATTCATCTGGCTGTCAATGTCAGCTACCTTCCCTTCAAATTCGAGATGGCCGCCCTTGCTGAGAGTGTTGTTATTATTCGGCATTTTAGCTATTGTAGTATCTCGTTTTGCCATAAGCACACAACGAGAATGTTTACAAAAAAATCGCCCACAAACAACGGGCATTCTTTTAAATTTAGAATGTTAGCATTTTAATAGGACAAATAAAAGAAAAAAATTGACATTTGAGGGGCTGTACAGTACTTTTTAACGGATTCTATTCTGAAGTATATTTTCATAAGGTCTTTATTATGAAGGATTTAAGACAAATAACCGTTATGGGATTGGGGCTTTTAGGCGGCTCAATTTCGTTAGCTGCTTTACGCTCTTTTACACGAGTAAAAGTGGTAGGTTACACGCATCGGCCCTCAACTCGCGCCAAAGCCAGAAAATTGGCAGTGGCAACTGAAGTCGTCGATTGCTTAAAGTCAAGTGTATCTAAGGCAGATATTGTCATTCTGGCCACGCCTATAGTGACATTTGAAAAAACATTCAGCGAGATAGCCGATGCACTACCGAGCGGCTGTATTGTTACTGATGTCGGTTCAACAAAGGTCCTGCCCCACCGCTGGGCAGCTAAGAAGCTGCCGAAGAGCGTCCACTATGTCGGTTCGCATCCAATTGCCGGCTCAGAACAAAGGGGCGTGGAATTTGCCAGAGATGACCTGTTCGACGGGGCAATGTGTATTTTGACAATGACAAAAAAGACTAATCGGAAGGCGGTACAAACTCTTAAAAGATTCTGGTCGAAACTTGGGTGCTACGTGAAGTTAATGACGCCGACAGAGCATGATAGAATCTTTGCAAATGTAAGCCATGTGCCGCATGTAACGGCGGCAGCACTAATAAATGCCAACAGCAGCGAAGAATTGAAATTTGCCGGCAAGGGATTTATGGATACATCGAGAATAGCTTCGGGACCAGCCAATATCTGGGCCGACGTGCTGCTGACAAACGCAAACAACACTACCAGAGGTATCGTTAAAATTATCGCCGAATTAGAAAAAATTAAAAAGGCAATGAAAAAAGAAAATAAAAGAGAAATTGAAAGATTGCTTGCCAAAGCAAGAACGAAACGGGCAGCTTTGATAAAATACAAAATTAAAAAGAAAGAATTAATATCGTGAGGCAATGACGATTTTAGATTTTAATCGGCCCGGCTTCTCTTAGTCGGAGAGGATGGGGATAAGTACAACATTGTGGTACTGTGCGTGGTTGCCGCGTGCTTTAAAACCGGTCTTTTGGGGTGATGAAGAGCTAAACGATTTCCCACTCTTGCAGCCAGGTGTATTCGCCCGGCAGCTTCGCCCAGCGCTGCTCTGTTACCTCCACAAGCCAATCCCTATCCGCGGCCATCATAGCAAGAGGACGAGTATACGAGGCCCGCACAGCATTATCGACTTCGTAAATGGTCGAAAGTCCAGGTATCACGCTTGTAATGGCGTCGTTTAGATTAAGGATACATTGAAGCGTCAGCCTTGCCAAATCGTTATCTTCCTTACTGCCTACACCTATTTTTGGTTTGTCATAGCTTTTAAGCAGACTACCGCCGAAGAAGGGTTTTATCGTTATCAATCCGACATCTTGTTCTCGCAGTGATTGGAAAATGCTCTTATTCTCAGGCCCATAACCGGCATTGACTTCTTCAATATTGTCCATCACCGGAGACTCACCCTTTTCTTTTGTTTTTGCGGTGCAGGGAAAGATAAACATCTCGACCTCGGGATATTTTTCAATGACATGCTGTGCCCAGGGGCGGCTATGGGAAGAAATGCCAAAGTGCAGCAACTTCCCGGCTTTGTGAAGCTTTTGGAAGGCCTCAAGCATAACCTCCACATCTGAATCTGTGTTTGTTCCGTCCATCTTGGCCTGCACACGCCAGATGTCAAGGTAGTCTGTTTTAATGTGACGAAGGCATTCTTCGACATTGTAGAGCTGGGCTTTGACATTGCAGTTTTCATCACGACGGGGGCACAGCTTGGAATCATCAGCGCCCACAATCATCTTGTCTCGACGTCCCTTTAGTGCCGCACCATAACACAGACACTCCTCCGCTCCGGTGATGTCCAGATAATTCATCCCACAATCAATAGCCCTCGAAACTACCTCAGTGCGGTTTTTGGCGACATCATCCGGGACCTCTTCCTTGACGAATTTTCCCCACCACCAGCCGCCGCTGCGGTCTCTCCAGGGTGCCCTCCAGTGTCCCCCCAGACTAACTTCGGAAATCATCAGGTTTGTCTTTCCCAGCCGGCGGTAACCCATCTTAGGATTATAATTGAGTATCTTCGTCGCATCTATATTCTCTCTATTACTATGCCTGACAAAAACGTCTTTCTTAGCCCCTAATGAGGCAGGGCCCCCGCCTTGCGCGAACCCGGCGATTGTCCCCATAGTCGTTAGAGAAGTATTACGGAGAAAAGCTCGTCTTGACAGTTTATCGTTGTTCATAGGTCCTCTCCTTTTCAAATCAACCCGATAGATATTAGCCAGCCGCTCGGCGAAGTCGTTAAACCTTCCGGAAATACGTGGGACCACCGATGCGTTTGTCGGAAGGTCGTCTATGATAGACTGAAGCATCTGTCAAAGCCGCCTGGACTTTTAACTATTATGATACTCTCATTCGCTGTCAAATTCCAGTCTATTTCCCAAAGACTTGTAATTTGGAATCTGTCTGTTCTTCTGAGCGTAAGCGCACTCATACTGATTACCGAGGGTACAACAGGCAGTAACAAAAAGTGCCCCGCACCAATTGCAGTTGTAGCGGGGCTGCCGACCACCGGCACGCCGAGTGCATCGCTATCGGACAATTGGTGCGGGGCAGCCAACAGCAGGAGAAATGATGACTGGCTTGTCCCGACCCCTCTTCGAGAGGCGGGGCTTGTCGGTTAATCAGCACTCTGGACAGCCGCTAAGGCAGCGGGCTGGTCATCAATAAAATCAAAGACCTTGTCAAGGCCGGCAACTACAAAAATGCATTTTGTCACGGTGGCAACGTTGCATAAGATGAGCCGATGTCCAGAGTTCTGCAGCAAATTGTGCAATATTAACAGATTACTGATATTCGCAGAATTTATTATCTCGACCCCGGAAAAGTCAATTACGACGTCTTGGTTACCTTTCTTCTTACTGACAGCTTCGTTGACGGCTTTTAGCTCATGTGATATTTTCGGTCCCTTAGAAGGCAGTACAACGAGAAGAACATCTTTCGATAGATTTTTAATTCCCATTTTTTGCTCTTTCTTCTGACCCAATAAATTTTTCTCTATATCAGGAGAATGTATCGGAATAAATTTTTGCCAAGTTAAACAAAAAATATAAGATTGCCCCGCACCAATTGTTATCAGACTAACGTTCAAATAATTATATAAAGGGACAAAGCTTCATTGTGGTACAATTGGCGCGTATTAGCTTAAATCTCGCCGTGCTGCTCGTCTCGCTGCGTTGAGACGCAGTTGGCGCAGGTTGCAGCAGGTTGGTTCCGATAAATTTCCCGCCTGCACTCGCGTTACCCCCCTTCTTGCTTTTGCAAGAAAGCACGGGGTGCGAGCCGGAATCACAGAATAGTTTAAGGATTAGGATTCTCGATAGAAACTCTGTGCATTTGGAATCTATCACCGGGCCAGCCCAATTTCTCAGCGACGGTCTGTGGGAATCGCCATCCGGAGTCATCCTCCTGATAGAGCCGTATTTGACTTCGCTCAGCAGCCACAGACACAGCCTGTGGCACGTCCAGATAGCGCAGCACGTTTAGGAAAATCGGGCCTTCACGGTGCGAGTCGGGCAGATGCCACAGGTTGAGTCTGGCGATGTCAGGCTCGAACAGCGATGCGTACAGCGCGATACCTGCCATCTGGCCATTACCCTGAAGGGCCATCGGTACATCTCTGGTCGAATCGAGGGTACGCAGCGTCTGAACCGCCCGCCTTACGTCCCAGACCCGCATGCCGTCGAGTGTTTGGCCAAGCAGCATAAATCGTCGGCGAATTTGGGTTTGCTTTCGTTCATCGGTATTCCAGGCAGTCGGCCCAATCCCACGCGGAGCTATGTAGGCAATCGCTTGATTCGTATTCCTGAACATTTCCTGATAGCGTTTAAAAGCGTTTTTATCCGGCTCAGGTAGCGTCTGGTCGCTGAGCTCGTCTGCAAAGCCAACGCGCATAGCAGCCAGCCACTCGGTCCATCCCTGTTCGTTCAGGACGTTCAGCACAACCGTCTCAGGCTCATCGAGGCCAGCCTGGTGCGCCAGGTATAACCGCAGACGAACGTGCGGCTGAGAAGTGAAGTCGAAGGCACTGAAGCGTACGCCCTCCCGTTTGACGGAGAATATACGCTTGACATCGAGCGGGCTTGCCTGTGTCTGCCTCGGCCATCCACGAAACGACTTTTCCCGAAGCGCTTTCATCCAGGCTTTGCGCCGCCTTGCCCATTCGTCGGCGGAACGCGGCACCGACGGTTGCGGGGCTTTGGGCACGAACGATTCGTGTATCTCTATATTTATCCGGTCGGCGGGCAGCTCGTCGAAAACCTTGAGCTGCGGCCACTGGAAAAAAGGGACAGCCGGCTCATCGATCAACGGGTCTTCACCTTTGAGGAAACGATTGAACCAGCTAAAAGTGTGCACTCTGGTCTGCTGTGTATCCTTGTGGGGGCCTTCAGTTATGTGCAGGCCGAGGTTCTTTTCGGCGTTATAAAGCCTGTAGATACGGCGCACTTTTTCGTGCAGGCGCAGGACTCCGTCCAGCGGGAAGATTGTATCCTTATCGCTGTTAGAAATCAAAAGAGGCCGCGGCGCCACCAGTGCCGCCACAAGTGGATAGTCCCAGCGATAGGTATTGACCAGATACATACAATCGCAGTGGCCTTCAACACAGCCGTCCACAACGTGGTTTTGAAGGTCGGTGATACCGGCCACCGGGATAGCGACTTTGATACGGTCATCGATTGCAGAGAGCCACCAGCTGTACGCGCCGCCGCCGGAGATACCGGTCACTCCGATGCGGTCCTTGTCAACTTCTTTGCGCTTCTGGAGATAATCCAGTGCGCGTATGCAGTTCCATGCTTCAACGCCGGCGGACGTGTAGCCGCGGCTATTCCACCACCACATCTTATACCGGTACGTTCCGTGATGGATACCCTCTATCTCGCCACGATGCACCGTGTCAATGACCAGGCACACATAGCCATGCCGTGCGAACCAGGCAGGGTGGTGCTGGTAGGGAGCCTTGTTACCATAGCGGATACCGTTTTTAGTGCCGGCAGAGTGGCCGCAGACGTATAGAATCGTCGGAGATGGCTTTTCGAGACCTTTTGGAATATACAGATTACCGGTTACGTAAAGGCCGGGTCTGGATTGATAATGAATCTTCTCAACAGTAAACTGCTCGTGCTCGACTTTGCCGGTAATGACAGGTTTGAGGTCGGTCTTTTCAGGAAGTGGCTCAAGGCCAAGCATCTCAAACAGCTGCTTTCGATAAACCTGTCGCTTTGTTTCCCAGTCCTCGAGGGTTTTGATGTCGGCCAGGCATTGTTCGCTGAGCATTGCCGTCTGGGCACGGAAGTACTCGGCAAGCATTTGGTCGCCGCGACTTGTGCCGATTACCGACCACTCCGCAGCTAAGCATTGAAGAGACATAACCAACAACACTAACGTAACACGAACAGCTTGTCCAGTCATAGTTGGACCGCATAGTTTAGAGCTTCCAATTTCAGCTTTACAATTTTTATTGGCTTGCTGATTCATTTTACTCTCTCCCAAAAATATAAGAAGAAACATGAAAGCTTCTCTCCAAAAACAAAAAATAGAGTACTTTATCTACCAATAAACTGCCAGCAAATATTTTTCGGTACGTTGGACATACTCAGGACGACAGCCACTTATGAAGATTGTCTTTGACAAAATCATCATCTGTAAGATGTGGATAATCGCGTCTTATTCTATCTATCTTGTCGGCTTGTCCGGGTGAGAGCTGTTCGTCAGGATTAAGTGTGCCCAGCTCTTTTAAAAGACCCTGTTGCTTCAAGACGTAAGATATACCCGGAATGCACCCGGCGAAATGGTTGTCGGCATCGAAAATCGCCTTATTCGCTAATGTCAATTGATTAGCTAACGTCAACATCTTCTGCGGGACCGGAGTGCCGGACCCGCGAATGGTCTTAATTTGGGCAAGATATTCGACCGCTCTTTTAGTCCAGCAAGCCCATTGTCCTAACAACCCGCCGACAATGTGAAGTGAAACCAGACGGCCGTTCACGTTAAACTCATACCGCGTGAGTAAATCGGAAATTATGTTGTCATCGTTGCCCGTATATAATGCTACCTCGCCGGCTCTGCCGGAATGGGCAACTGCTTCGAGAACATCAAGCGTTTGGTATCTGTTGAATGGTGATATTTTGATAGCAAGGACGTTTGGTATCTCAACGAACTTTTGCCAAAACTCGACAGGCAGCA
>JBGVTO010000042.1:0-19135 GCA_041862635.1 Phycisphaerae bacterium
GGCTTTACCTTAATAGAACTGTTGGTCGTAATTGCCATCATTGCTATATTGATGGCGATATTGATGCCGGCACTTCAGCGGGTCAAGGAACAGGCAAGAGAAATGGTCTGTAGGGGTAACCTGCGTCAATACGGCATAGCACAGGCTTTGTACTTAGACGATCATGACGACCGTTATCCCAATGCTTGGAGGTCTCTTGTCAAGACAGAGTCTCCTGTAGGCGGCTACCAGCGTTTCTGCCGATGGCACGACCCGAGATACCCGGCCGACGGCCCATTTTGGCCCTATCTGAAGAAAGGCAAGGTCCATCTCTGCCCATCGTTCAAAGTTATCGCCAAGTCCGAGGGCTCAAGGCATCCCAGCCACGACCCTGCCATACCGATTGTTCCTTACTATAGTTACAGTATGAACTCCTGGTTAGGCGCCAAGCAAGGGGACCCGAGCGGCTCTTCGGCAACAGACTCAACAGGACGCGGCGGGATTTATAAACGCTCCGAGATAACAAGAAGTAAAGCGGAGGTATTTTTCTTCACTGCCGAGAACATGTGGTTAAGGCCCGGCTGCAGCTGGGTGCTCAATGACAACGCCTTGTGTCCCGATGGTCGGGATTGGTTCGGCACCTTCCATGCTACCTCGCAGGCGGACTTAAATGCCGGCACAGTCAATGCGGTTTTTGTGGATGCACACGTCGAAGAAGTGCGATCGGCCCTAAAATCAGACGATCTCAGCGATAGGTCGGAAATGGAGTTCGGCAGATTCGAGAAATACGGCTGGCCCCACAAACAGCCGTTTAAATAATGTGTATTATTCCAACGTGGGGGCGGTTCGCAAACCGCCCCTGTCAGGATTATGAAAAGCAAAGTAATTAGAAGCTATGAAAGGAGTACCATTATGGACAAACGAAGGGGATTTACCTTGATAGAATTGTTGGTCGTAATTGCCATCATTGCGATATTGATGGCCATATTGATGCCGGCACTGCAGCGAGTTAAGGAACAGGCAAGGGAAATGACTTGTCGGGCAAACCTGCGTCAATACGGCATAGTACAGGCCTTATATTTGGATGACAATGATGACCGTTATCCTTATTCATGGACCTCGCTCGTCGCGAATGAGCATCCTGTGGGCGGATACGAGCGTTATTGTCGATGGCACGACCCGAGATATCCGCCTGACGGTCCCCTTTGGCCCTATCTGGCGGAAAAGAAAATCAATCTTTGCCCATCGTTCAAAGTCCTTGCCAAGTCTGAGGGCACAAGGCACCCGGCCCATGTCCCTGCCAATCCGGTTATTCCTCAATACAGTTACAGCATGAACTCCTGGTTAGGCTCGAAGGCAGGAGACCCGGGCGGCTCTTCCGCAACGGACTCGACAGGACGCGGCGGGATTCATAAACGTTCCGAGATAACAAGAAGTAAATCGGAGGTATTTTTCTTCTCCGAGGAGAATATGTGGATGAGGCCGGGCAACTCCAATGTGCTCAACGACAATGCCTTGTGTCCCGATGGTCGCGATTGGTTCGGCACCTTCCACAGTGCCCCAAGTGCAGACCTCAATGCCGGCACAGTCAACGCGGTCTTTGTGGACGCCCATGTCGAGGAAGTTCGGTCGGCCCTAAAAGCACAAACCAGTGACAGGTCGGAAATGGAGTTCGGCAGATTCGAGAAATACGGCTGGCCAAACAAACAGCCTTTTAAATAATAGTGTCACTTTCGCCGTAGGGGCTGTTTGCAAAAAGCTCCTGCTTGCTTTAGATTGTTGATGTTTTGTGCCTGTGGCTGTGGCATTCAATGTTCACCGCCACGGGAAGCGATGCGATATGGCACGCAGCCGTCTCGATAAGAACAGCCAAGGCGGTTGTATCACCGCCGAGCCCCTGCGGACCTAATCCAAGCATATTGATTCTCGAAAGCAAATCCTCTTCGAGCTCAGCATAAAGTTCATCACTGTTTTTCTGGGCCAGGTTCCGGCACAGGGCCTTTTTGCTTAGCAGGCAGCTTAATTCAAAATCGCCCCCAATCCCTACCCCAACTAAAAACGGTGGACATGCATCGGCGCCGGCAGAGCTGACAACATCAACAATCCAATCGATTATCTGGTCTTTCTCTGCCGTGGGTTTGAACATCCTGAATTGGCTTTTATTCTCACACCCGCCGCCTTTGGTCATAACGGTCAGCTTCAACTTATCGCCCGGCACAATCATATAGTGAATTATTGCAGGTGTGTTATAAGACTCAAGACCACAGACATCAGACCACAGACCAGAATCCTTTGTCTTTGGTCTTGAGTCTTGTCTCTCGTGTCTTGTGTCTTTTCTTCTTAGAGGGTCGGCTACAACGCTTTTTCGTAGATGACCTTTTTGGAAGCCTGCCGCAACACCCGTATTGATTGCATCGAACAACGTTGCCTGGGCCTGGCCGGCAGGGGAGTTAACCGCCACTTCAGAACCCTGCTCTACAAAGACCACAGCAAGCCCCGTATCCTGGCACAAAGGTATCTTTTCTTCTGCTGCTATTCGGGCATTTTCGATGAGCTGTTCCAGTATTTTTACAGCCCCAGGGTTGGATTCTTTCCGTGCCGCTTCTTCAAGAGCAGCTAAAACATCCTCAGGCAGCTCGTAGCCGGCTGATATGCAAAGTGATTCGACTGTCTCGACAATTTTTTCAAATTCGATATATCGCATGCCATTGACTATTCTCTATTTACTATTTGCTATTGATTTGGAATTTAGAATCCCGTCTCTTCTTTCAATAGTCAATAGTCAATAATCAATTCCTATATGTTGACTTCGAAAGTCTTATACGTTGTATTGTCGACTGCATCGCTGACTTTAATTGTCAGTACATGGTCGCCTTGGGGTAAATCTTTTTTCGCATCTATTTTGATGGTGAAATTCTCATCCGTAGTATCATAAACCAAATCGTCCGGCACAGTAGCAATCCAGTCAGCGTTACTGTCGATTGTATATTCCAGTTTCCCGATTGCACTGAGCTCATCCTGAACCTCAATCTCGAAAATCCTGTACTGTCCGCTGCCTGTAGGGGCGGATGTTGTTATGTTCTTAACGACCGGCCCGGTGTTATCAACTACCACCGGGTCGCTTATCCTGCTGCCGGTTAGCTTGGTCGAAGTGGTATTGCTTCTCTCGTCGCTTGCAGTTACTCTGACCTCATATCGACCATCTTCAACGGTCTTTGCGTCCCATTCGAAGCTGGCAGCTTCGAGCTCGTCTTTCAGCTCGATCCAGTTTGTTCTGGCGAGCTTCCGGAAATCTATTTTGTAAATCAGCTTATCGTCGTTGTCGTCTTTGGTTCTGTAGCTGATTTGGAAAACTCCTTCTTTGCCGGCCTTCGCAACTCGTTCGACAGTTACCGATTCGACTTTTGGCGCCAGATTCGGCACAGTGCTGGCAATGGCAATTTCCCTTATAAGCGGGCTTTTACCGCCGTCTTCGCTTTGCAACACGAGTTTATATTGACAGAATCTGCCCAGGGGGCAGTCAAGTTGTATCGGCCCTGCAATTTCCACCGCCTCGGTCCAATCTGAAAAAGTCGGGTCGTTTACATCCTTGACGTTTCCGCTGCGAGAAGCCACCTGTACTTTGCATCCTTGTGGAATATCTGCTTCGAGCTGCAGCTTGCCCCACTTCGCCGGCTGAGTGGCATCGACAAGGTCGGAAGTGTAAGTCCCCTCAGAGGCAAAGCCGGACCCTAACTTTACCAGCTTCGCAGGATTTGCCGTCCCAAGGTACACATCATTGCCGGCCACAGCTATCGCTGTTACTTGTGATGCCTGCTCATCTTCATATATAACTGCTTCCTGCTCGGCGACCGGGTCAATGCTAAAAAGCTGGGCGCTGTTTCCGGTTCCCGCAAGCAGATTTGGGTTCCCGCCTTGCGGGGTGCCCTTTCCAGCCTCTTCTGCCAGGCAGAAGAAGACAACAGCCTCGCTGAATATTTCGTTCACGAAACCGTCTTTAGTTACATTGTATATTTGACTGGCTTTATCCGGTTTTGCTGGTTTGCGGGCCGGCGGCGATCCTTGGCCAGGTTTACCAGCGCTTGGTTTTTGTGTGTTTGCAATTTTAAGCTTACGTCCGCCATTGTTGAGGCTGGAGCTTTTATCGTTTTCCGCCTCTGCCTCAGGCCGACCGTCGGAAGGTAGCTGAGCGGCAAATTGCGTTTGGGCCTGAACAATCTGAGCGGATGTCGCCGCTGCATACAAACCGTCTTCTCCCCAAGCCTCTGTAAATAATAGCGCTGTAATCTCCGGCTGGTCGCTGTCATATAAAACCGTTGCTTTTTTAGTACGCGGGTTTATCTTATATACCAGTCCTCGGCTGTCACTTCCCGCGTAAATATAGCCATCTCCTCCGCTCGCGAGTGAAAGTATGTTTTTGTCGGGACTATCGTAAACAAGATGGGCTTTTTTGCCGAGAGAATTGAGTCCGTAAATCTTACCTTCCGGGCCAGTCCCCAGATAAATATTACCGCTGTCGTCAATAGATATTGCGAAGATATATTTAGCATCGTTCGGCTCATAAATAGTTTCCATCTTGTCGGCTTCGAACCGGCACAGTCTGCATTTTTTACCGCTCATACCTGCCAACAACCTGCCGGAAACATCGGTTGCCATAGCAAAAATATGTTCGTTTGACAGATGCTCCTCAGTCTCGACAATTTTGCTGTCAGGTTCGTTTGCATCGTTTGTTTTTTTCTTTGCTCGGCTCTGAGCTTCTTCTACCGGGTAAATCTTTGTCAGTTTGTTAAGGCTGTATTTGTAAATGCCGCCGTTGGGGCTTGTGCCGAAATAGACCGTTCCGCCGCTGACAACGATACTGTTTATCGACCAAACGTCTCCGAGGTCTTCGAACTTTTCTTCCTCAAGCAGCGTCTCGGCCGACCGCCCGAGCTGGATAGTCCCTCGTGAGCTAATTACAACTTCTTCGGTTTGGCCCTTCAGTAAATCCGAACTGCTTGCATGACGTATAACCTTACTGTTAACCGCTAAACAAGCGGAGCTCAAAACCAGACAGAGGAAAGCTGTAAAGGTTGGTTCGTAATTAACGTGGAATTTATCTCTCATAGCAAAACCTCAAATTAAAAAAAGTGAAAGATTATCCCGCACCAATTGAGCTTAGGCTCGCGCCTAATCGGTGCGGAATTATTTTTCTACTGTTATCTTTATAACCTTTTTGTCTATAACCACTGTGCCGGTTTCTAAGCTTCGCTCAATCCAATGTTGAAATGGCTGGATTTTCAGCGCCCTTTTAGCGTTTTGCAGGACCAAAACTTTGGTTCCCGGCAGGTCGGGCAGCTCAGCCTGCTCGAGGGCGACACCACCAGGCGGTAGAGCTAAAAGAAAATACAACTTAGCTTTACTAATCCCCAAAGAATAATTAAGCGCCTCAATCAAATCCGGCACACTTTGCGCAATAAATTTGTAAGGGACAGCTTTCAGAAGAAACCGCTCGTAATCCGGCGAGCCGCACACCGTCAGTTCATATCTTCCGGGTGCCAAATCTTCGGGTATTTCTAATGTACACTGGTATTTTTTCTTTCCCGCCAGGACGGATTCCACAACGACTCCAATCTTGATATTTTCACCGGCCTTGACTTTTGAGCTGGACAAATCCAACGACCATATATGTGAAATAATGTTCCTCGGCACTATGCGAATATCATAATCGATTGATTTTATACCAACTTCTTTATACGGATTGTTCATAAGCAGCGCAACCGACCCAACACTTTCCATTATCAGCTCAATCATACCACGAGCGGTGGAGATGTTTTCAAAGTTAATTGATTCGGTGTCCTCTAAATCGATAGCTACTTTATATTCGATCATATGGTCCGGTGGAAAATCGCCGAGTTGAAGAGCCGCCCCAGCCACAGCAGACTGAAGCAAAAGTGGAGTAAGCAGCCGGTTATTAGCAACTTGGCAGTTGTACACGCGTTTCTCGATGTCGTTGTAACGGTCTATGCGCATCGTCAATGGTATCGTTTTAGCCTCTGCACCAATCTGTCCGAAGACCGCCATCGACTCATCAATTGTCAAAGCGCCGACCGTGTCCAACACACTGATCAACTTAAAAGAACGATATATGTTTGATACTACAGTGTGCACTTTCCCCGTGGCCATCGGCAAGTCTATCGGGCCGTAACCGAGATAGCTGTGTCCGAAGCCATAAACCTTATCACCCCTGACTTCGGTTACCGTCCCAGAGACAGCCATAGTTATATCACCGCTTACCAAAGGCACAGTAAGGCAGGCTCCGGGGACCAATTGCACCTTTTCACCAGAGACAGTAGGGTTACTTCCACTACCGCCTCCTGCGACAACCATCAGTCCGAAAGGCTTAACCAGCTCATCCAGTTGTTCACAAACTCCTCTCGGCAAACCGGAGGTAATCAGAGGACACGGCAAAGGATTAACGCCACCAAGATTACGCCCTCTCCTAACCAGCTCGTTTCTAAATTGTCTGTCAATCTCGGCGAAATCAATCGGCCTGGAAAAATCGAACACAGACCACGCTTGCCCGGCACTTTGTTCGGGACGGCTAACTTGCGGTCCTCGGCCTACTTTGAGCATTTCGGCGATTGGTGTTGCGCCGTAAAGCGGGTCCTTAGCGTAAAGCCACGCTAAGGCCAGCGCCCCAGCCAATCTACCGTCGATATAGACCGGCGAACCGCTGCACCCGGCCACGGGACCCGTGTGGATAAAACGCTCATCAGTACTCTTAACCAAAATCGCATCTCTGCCCGGGTCTATGTTGCGTACTACATCCACAACTTCCAGACCAAACTTCTCAATCCCGGCAAGCCCAAACTCCGTCAAACAATAAGCCTCCATTCCCGGCTTAATTTCGTCAAGACTGATATATTTCGCCGGGTCCCAGATGCCTTCTAATACGTTTGCCTGGGAAGCTTTGGTTTCGCTTTGCAAAACTACCGCCGAAAAGATTACCGAAAAATAAAAAGTAAGAAATAAAAGCCTTTTTTCTTCTGTCCTCTGTCCTTTGTTTTCTTTTTTTATTTCGAACATCTATACCCTTTCGTCTAATTATCAGGTAAAATTTAACCGATTAACAGACCTATTGCAAGATAAAAGAGATTTTGCTATAATTCCGGCTTGAGTTCACAATCAAAGATGTGAATTTAATGGAAATAATAAGCGATATAATATTTAGAATAAACAAAAGGGAAACAAATGAAAGCTGAGCACCGGCACGAACTAAAAACCAATGAATTAGCCGAATGGCTGAGCAACCTGCCGCAGTGGACTAAGGAAAATCTCAAAACTATTATCATCATTTTAGCGGTGATTATTGTAGCCTTAGCCTTTTATGTCCGGTACCGCTATAACAAAAGCTTAGTAGCCGACGAACAGCTCGAGTTTACGAATCTGCTTAACCAGCTATCGGGTAGTAAGATGCAAGTTCTTAGTGCTCAGGCCCAGGGAAGAGACCTTTCGTTTATACTCCTTCAGCCCGCCAACAGTCTTGGAAACTTCGCCCAAAACGCCAAAAACGACCGGATGGCTGCTTTGGCCCTTATTAAACAGGCTGAAGCCCTGCGGACGGAGCTGCATTATCGGCCCGGGACCGTAAGTAACGAGGATTTAACAAGCCAGATAAACCAGGCGAAAGCTGCTTACACCGAAGCAATCCAGACTCGCCTGCAGGGGACATCTAATCCGTCTTTAATGGCTGCGGCTGAATTCGGCCTGGGACTCTGTGAGGAAGAGCTTGGTAACTTTGAAAAGGCACAGCAGATATATCAGATTATTGCCGAAAACCCTGATTTCGAAGGTACTGTAGCCGTCACTCAGGCAAAGCACCGACTCGAGACAATGGCCGATTATAAGCAAAAAGTGATTTTCAAGCCGGCACCAGCTCCTGTCGCTGCTTCGAAGCCGACGGTCCAGCCCCCTTTTCTGTCTTCGACAGAAGACAAGGGAGCGGTTGATGCGAATCTACCCTCTGCTTCTTTGCCCCTTGGGGACAAGCTTTTGCAGAGCATAACGGAGGGCGAGGCTAACCTGCCCGTCGATGTGAATCAGTCATCCCAGACGCCAAAAGTCCTGCCCGAAATCAACCATAAGGTCCCCGAGCCAAATGTGTCCGTCAAATAATTCACAAAGTGAATTATCTCAAAACTCGGATGCCGAAAATGAGCCGTTGACCCTGCATGTCGGCAGCGCCATCAAAGAGCGCAGACTCGATAAGTATCTCCACAACCGTTTTAGTAACCTCAGCCGGCGTTTCATCCAGGATGCAATCAGGGCAGGCTCGATAAAGGTTAACGGCAAAATCGCCAAACAAAGCTATAAACTTAACCCGGGCGACAAAATCGACTTAACACTGCCCGAACCACCCAGCAAAGAGATTTTGCCCGAGGATATCCCGCTGAATATCATTTATGAAGACTCTTGCTTAATCGTCCTGAATAAACAACCTGGCATACTTGTACACCCTGCTCGCGGCAATACACACGGAACTTTAGTCAACGCGCTTGTGTTTTATTCGGATGAGCTATCGAGCGGCCTCGGCGAATTTCGGCCCGGCATCGTACATCGGCTCGACAAAAACACGACCGGCGTTATGGTCGTTGCAAAAGATGATACCACCCAGTGGAAAATCGCCAGGCAATTCGAACACCGTCAGGTCAACAAGAACTATCTGGCCATCGTTCACGGCACGCCTGAGCTGACCGCCGACCGCATAAAAGTGCCGTTGGGTATCCATCCGAGGATTAGAGAGAAATACGCTATCAGACCGGAGATTGGAAAAGAAGCAATTACTTTTTACGAGGTCCTCGAACCTTTCCGCGGCTTTTCTCTGCTGAGGCTCACACCCGAGACCGGCCGAACCCATCAGATACGCGTCCATCTCTCATACATAAAGCACCCCATTGTCGCCGATGATATGTATGGCGGGAGCGTTGTTTATCCCTGGCAGTTGGCTGATGCCGAACCGGCCGTGCAGCAGCCGGTCATAAGCCGGGTTGCCCTTCACGCCTACATGCTCGAATTCAAACACCCGAAAACCGACGAAATGGTAAAATTCGAGGCCCCTCTACCAGAAGATATGCAGAACCTCCTCAATATGCTAAGAAAATACCGAAAAACCTGATAAGCAATCTTGTTATTCTCAAAAAGTTTGTTCTTGCCAAGGCAGCGTGTGGGCGTTCGTCCTATCGTGTTTACTCTTGTGGTAGTTTAGCTAAGTCTGCATCTGAGCCAGTCAATATATTATGTACCTGAGGATAATACTTTTTCCGGAACAAGTCGAACCTCAACCCTGCAATGTAGCGCACTTGCGATGCGATGGAGCATGTTAAAGCTGTGGCCGCTATAATCTGCATCTTCCAAGCGACTTATCACAGATTGGGTAGTTCCGACCAATTTAGCCAACTGTGCCTGACTCAAACCCGCTTGCGTCCGAAGGTCATAAATCTGGCCTGCGATCTTCAATTTCTCTCGTTCCTCTTCCAGAGAAGCAAGCCGCTTTGGATCATCCTTAATAAAGATTTTGTGCAGTATTTTTACGGCATCAGTTGTAGTTTTATTTTTCTTAGTCATAAATTCCATTGTCAATATAGTCGGCATATGGACGTCTCAGTTCGTGACCATTGGCAGCTAACAACTCAATCATCGCAGCACACTTGTCCTGTACTTTTTGAGGCTGCTTTTTAAGCCATTTAATCAGCGGAACCGAACTGTCCTTATCTTGGTATACAATGACATTTGTTTTTGGCATCCTTGCTCACGCATATATAATATCGCATATTTGCGATAATAGTGCAAGCAAAATCTGGGAATTCTGGATTTTTTCTTACTCCTGTGGCGGTTTAGAAAGGTCAGGCAATGCGTTTAATATGAATTCATAGATACTTCGGGCGGTTCCGATTGCCTTTTCAGCTTTTATCTTGGTGATTTCAAATTTAGCTGTCGGATAACGGGGGTCAACGGCATATTCTGATAGGGTAGCACCGGTTTCTATGAATTGCTCCATTTCCGGTAAAATTTTCATGCACAGCTTGACAAGAAATTCTATGTCGTGTGTCTTTTCCACGTGATACTCATTGTATGCAAGAAAGGCTTTGAGAGACTTTTCCGCAGCTTGTTGGCAGTGAAAAGCTGCCGCCCAATATACTGGCTCAGTGTCCTTCATAGTCTGACCGGCCAGCCTTAGGTCATCATCGGCCAGTGTAAGCCACTCTTTGACCAGTTCTTCCTTCGGACTCATAAAGAAGCTTCCCTTTTCGCATAACTGTGTAGATAAGCGTGCACTTGACGTTTTCCCATTTCTCTATTTCCGAGTGGGTGCACACTATCAGGTCCATTGGAATGATTAAGTCTCTCATATTAGCCCTGCCTTTCAAGGCTAAGTCGTGACATGATTGATTAGTATCCGGAACGACTATCAGCAAATCGACATCGCTGTCGTCCTCAGGATTGCCCGCAGCATGTGAGCCAAAAAGATAAATCCTCTCCGGGTGTATTGACTCGGCCAATCGCTTGGTAATTTCATCGAGCAATTCTGTAGAGAGTTCTTTCATAGACGTTCATTCCCCTTAGCCTTACTCTTGCGGCAGTTTTGCAAGGTCTGCGTCCGAGCCGGCCACCATTAGAATATCGTCCTGATAGATGACTGTATTGGGCATGGGAACGTTTATAATTTTGCTTTTCTCACTCTTTTTGCTTTTGCCGTGCTCACCCCGCTTAATCAAAACCAGGTTCACGTTATATTTCTGTCGTAGCTGCAAATCCATAACCGTCTTGCCGTCGAAGCTGGCCGGCGCCTTTATCCGGGCTAAGCTGTAGCCGGGCGTGAAATCTATTTTCTCTCCGATTTGTGGTGCGATAAGTTTATACGCCCATCGTTGAGCCGATTCGATTTCAGGATAGATAACCTCTGAAGCACCTACTTTGGAAAAAACCTCGCCTGCAATCAAATCCTCTGCTCTTGCGTATATTTGTTTGACTCCCATTTGCCGCAGGTTCACGACCGTAAGAACCGCTGCCTCAAAACCGCCTCCTGTGCCTTGTCCTATACCGATGATAGCAACGTCAACCTTATCAATGCCCTGTGCTTTAAGCGCCTCTTCATCAGTGCTGTCGAGCCTGACGGCGTGACTTACCTGGTCCCGGATCAACTCTATTTCTTCTCTGTTTTTGTCAATTGCGATAACCTCCGCTCCGCTCATCGCAAGGGCGATGGCCAATTTCGTGCCGAACCGTCCCAGTCCTATTACAGCAAATCGCTTCATAGCATTAGCTCCCATTCTTTAGTTAATTGGTGAGTAATGAATTAGTTAATTGGTGAGTCCACTCACTACTGACCACTCACCACTCACCAATTTATCCGACAATTACCGCCTCATCCGGATAATTATATCGAGCCGGTTTTATGTTAAACGTCAGCGCTGCCAGCAATGTCAAGGGCCCGAGTCTGCCGATAAGCATCACCGCAATAATAATCAATTTGCCCGCATCCGTCAACGTTGTCAATGGGCCGGTTACGCCTGTTGACAAACCCACAGTGCCCAGAGCAGAAGCCGTCTCGAACATAATCTCCGACATAGTAAAACCGTTTGAGTTCTCCGTAATACTTAGTGCTAACGCAGCGCTGAATAAAACCGCCGCGAAGAGCAAGGTAACAGTTACCGCTCTGCCGACGACAACTATCCGAACCGACCTCTTAAACATCTCGACTTCATGACGCTTTCGCAGCGCCGCGACAGCAGTCATTATTACCACTGCTAATGTTACAGTCTTGATTCCTCCTGCTGTAGAGCCTGGTGAGCCGCCGATAAACATAAGCAAAATCAAAACAAACTTGCTCGATTCTGACAGATTTGGGATATCGACTGTGTTAAACCCAGCCGTCCTGGCCGTAATAGATTGAAACAAAGCACCAAGAATATCATTGTGTTTGGCCGGATTTCCCTGGCTCACATAGCGCTCAAAGAGGAGTATAGCCGACATACCCAGAACTATCAGGACGGCACTTACGCTCAGCACTATCTTGCTTTGCAGCCGAATCCTTTTCGGCGTTTCCATCGAAATTCGGTACTGTTTATGAAACAGCTTTTTGAAGAATCTTTTGATCCTGTCGGCCGCAATATTGACAAGGTCATAAAGCACACTGAAACCGAGTCCCCCCAATATTATCAGCGGACAGACAACCAGATACACCTGCCAGCTTCGGTTGTACTCTACAAAGCTCTTGCCGAACAAGCTAAAACCCGCGTTACAAAAAGCGCTGACTGAATGAAAGATACTGTAGAACCACTGCTGGTGGATGTCGTTAACGCGCCCCGGCACATCGTTCCACATTCCGAAAAGACTAACCGCTCCAATAGCTTCGATAAAGACAGTTCCGACAAAGATGAAAGCTATCATGTTGCCTATTCGACTAAGCGTGCGGGCACTTAGTAAATCCTTCATTGCCGCCGATTCACGCAGGCTCAATGCCTGTCCCAATAACAGCGCAAATACTGCGCCGAATACGACTATGCCCAATCCCCCAAGCTGAATCAGCGTCAGAATTACCACCTGTCCCATCAAACTAAAGTCCCGGCCTGTATCCTTCACGATAAGCCCTGTAACACAAGTCGCACTGGTTGCCGTAAACAAGGCGTCAACAAAGCTCAGGTTTTCTCCGGTCGATGCTCTCGGCAGCATCAGCAATCCCGCCCCGGATATTATCAAAACCAGAAAACTTGCGATTAAGCTTCGTGTCGGACTCTTGCCCGATGCAGCCAGGTTAACGCTGGTTCGGCACAGTTTGGTAACTACCTGCAAAATCAGATAAACACCCACCGCGAAATGCCGAACCTCCACAGCTTCAGCCTTCGTAACTGCAAACCAACGGCCTGCTCCAATTGCAGCAACGCCAAGCATAAGCAAAAGCGGGATTTCAAACCAGTTCACCCGCCAGAAGTCGACCTTTGAAACCGCGTTAGACAGCCGAATTATTTTCTCCACAACAAAAATGCAAAGCAAAACGACCTGCAAAGAATATAAAACAAAGTTCGGCGGCCAAGGCTCCTTAAAACCGCCGAACAGTATAACAAAAGTTGCTGCAACCATCGCCGATGTTAAAGCATTGACGGCGATTAGAACCCTCTCCATGCGTTTGTTTTTATAATCTATACGCATAAATCTGAAAATTAGAAAGTGCCTAAAGTGAGCTAAAGATTTAGGCTATCAGGTTATCAGAGCATCGGGTAGTAAATATCAGGTTAACTTTGGTTTTTTTCTGGCATCTTGATTTGCTGATATCCATATTTCAGTCACTTTGGGCACCCCAAACTTTAGGCACTTTAGTCCAATTCAAACCTTAGATTGTAAGTCTAAAATCGCAAATCGCAAACTGAAAAACCGAAAATTATTCAGGCTACATCCGCTAATCCCAGCGCATCCCCGAACTTAGCCAATAATGCCTGGCGAATATTTCTGTTCTCTGCCTTTGTTAGCATCGGGTCTTGCGAGACCAGCTCGAACGCGTTTTTCCTGGCCATAACGAGCAGGTCGAAGTCATCTACGATATTTGCGATTTTCAAATCCGGAAGCCCGTGCTGTCGTGTGCTGAACATCTCTCCCGGCCCACGCAGCCGCAAATCATGCTCAGCTATCTCAAAACCATCATTGCTTCTGGTCATTACTTCGAGTCTGCTTTTAGCTGTTTGGTTGTCGGTCTCAGCGAATAAAAAACAATATGACTTAGCTTCTCCTCTTCCGATACGCCCTCTCAACTGATGCAACTGTGCCAATCCAAATCTATCTGCTCCTTCTATAACCATTATTGTCGCGTTCGGCACATCTACCCCGACCTCAACTACAACGGTTGACACAAGCGCATTGATTTTACCTTTGCGAAACTCCGACATAATTTGCTGCTTTTTGTCCGAGGGCATCTGCCCGTGCAGAAGCTCAACGGTAAATTCCGGAAAAACTTCTGTAGAAAGATACTTCCACTCATCGGTTGCAGCCCTGACATCGCTGTCCTGCTCAACGGCAGTAATCCGAGGATAAACAAAATACGCCTGTCTTTTTGCCTTCAGACGCTCGCGGATAAACTCGTACGCTTTCTTTCGGTTTTGCCGCTCGACCCAGCGTGTAATAACGGTGCCTCTGCCCGGCGGCGAGTGCTTGATAACGGAAATGTCCAGATCTCCGAACGCGGTCATCGCCAGTGTTCGTGGGATGGGCGTAGCCGTCATAACAAGGCAGTGCGGAGTGGTTTGTTTTCGCAATTGTGCCCTTTGTTCAACTCCGAATTTGTGCTGCTCATCAATTATAACCAGCCCTAATTCTTTAAATTCAATATCGGTCTGCAGCAATGCCACCGTCCCGACGACAATATCAACCTCGCCATTTCTTATCCGGTCCAAAAGCTCCGTCCTTTTTTTGCCGGTCAATCCACGTGTTAGGCAAACCCTTTTTACCTTGCTGTTCTTCAAATACCGTTCAATACTCAAAAAATGCTGGCCAGCCAAAATCTCCGTGGGCGCCATAATAGCCACTTGCGTCCTGTTTGCGACCGCCAGCAAAGCGGCATAAAGCGCCACCACCGTTTTGCCCGAACCCACATCACCCTGTAACAGCCGATTCATCGGCTTATGTCTGCTCATATCTGCAACGATTTCAGCGATTGCACCATCTTGGTCCTCGGTGAGCAAAAACGGAAAACGCTTTCTGATTCGGCTGTCGATTTCCTCGGTGCAAATGCACGGCCTCGCCGCCGAAAAATGCTGCACCTTGTACCGTCGTAGCGCCAATCCTAACTGCATTAAAAACAGCTCGTCGTACTTTAATCTGCGTTTTGCCTGTGCCAGTTTCTCCTCGTCCGGCGGCATATGTATCCACCGAAATGCGTCCTTTCTGCTGATAAGGTTTGCTTTCTTTAGAAAACTTTTGCCGTAAAACTCCGGCACGAGCTTATCAGTTGCTTCCCGAACACGACCGATTATCTTTTTGATTTGCCTGCTGCTCAGTCCTTTACAGGCCGGATATACTCCCCCGCTAAAATATTCAGCCGAGGCGGGGTGTTCTTCATCGAGTACCACAAACTTCGGATTGGTCAGTTGCAGCTGATGTTTGTATAGAGTAACCTTGCCTGATGCCATTATTATTTGGCCGGGCTCTAATTGATTACGAAGGAATCCTCCGTGAAACCATATAACCCTGCATACTCCTGTTTCGTCACTGATTAAGGCTTCGAATATTGGCTGCCTGCGATAGTTTTGGTAGTCTGTTGACTCAATCATGCCGATAATTGTAGCCGTCTGGTTTGGCCGCATTTTAGATATCTTTATAGACTCCGGCAAAAAGTTCCAGTCCCGCGGAAAATATTCGAGCAAATCGCCTACGGTATGTACTCCCAGGTGCGCAAAAGTTTCGGCTCTGGCCGGCCCGACGCCCTTGAGAAATTGAACCGGCATCGACAAGTCGAGCCTGTTTTGTGATTCTCCCCCAATCTCTGCCGTTATCGTATGTCCAGCCATAGGATATACGATAACAAATTTTGCTTAGTTTGAGTAATAAAAAAACGTTGATATTGACACACAAACAGTATAGGACTTATTTAGTCCTATATGATGTTATAATAACACTTGCGGTTGAAAATTGCTGAGAAAATTATACATAACATTGGTTGGAAGGGTCTGGATTTCTGCTACCCGCTTTCGCAGGCATAAGCTTCGTAGGAATGACACAGAACTATTGCTCGAAACCGTATTCGCCGAGCAGCTTAACAAACCGAACATCGCAGATTACTCTTTCGATAAGTTTGCTCGCCCTTTTTTCGCAGGCAACTAACCTCTGCACTCCTCCATAGCCGACCGGCCCGACCAAAAAGCCGCCGTCGGCAAGCTGCTCAACCAGAGGCTCTGGTATCTCCGGTACCGCAGCGGTAATCATAATTCTGTCAAAACATCCCGACGGCGGCAGTTGGCCCGCCGGCCAGCCGCAGCTGCCGTCACCAACATAGAACTCAACATTACTGATGCCCAGCCTGCCTAAAACCGCCTGGGCCGACTCAGACAACTGTGCGAATCTTTCTATCGTATAGACTTTTTTCACCAGCTTACTGAGCACTGCAGTCTGGTATCCGCTGCCTGTTCCAATCTCCAGAACCTCACAGTCGCGATTGCCCCACAGCTCCTGGGTCATCAGAGCGACAATATATGGCTGAGAAATAGTCTGGCCCATCCCGATAGGCAGCGGGCCGTCGGCATAGGCCTGCGAAGAATATGAGTCTGGTATAAATTCCTCCCGCGGAACCTCGGCCATTACCTTCAGGACGTCAGGATTAGTTATATCACGACCCTTCAGGTCAAACCTGAGCATCTGTTCCCGAGCGGCACCAAATTTGTCTTTATTCTCCCGTCCATGCATAGCTTTAATAATCGCCTCTTGATCGCGATTTTGCAAATTAATTTTGTAGGCTTGCTGCGGCAGTTTCACAATTAAAATAAGAGCTTTATAGCCGCAGCGGCTGCTAAAATCTGCACAACAGCAGTAAAGGCTTTTTGCGGGATTCGTTTTAGAAAAAATATCCCTATCACCGCCCCAGCCGCAATAAACGGCAGCATCATCAAATCAAGTTTCACAGACGCCGCTGTCATCAAGTCCAGGTTTGCGCTGAACGGTACCTTAAGCCAGTTAACAACGAAGAAAAACCATGCACCGGTCCCCACAAATTCGATTTTGGGCAGCCGCATAGCCAACAGATAAATAATCATTATCGGCCCGGCTGCGTTGGCCATCATAGTCGTAACTCCCGCCATGAAACCAAGTCCGACCGCAAACCACCATTGGGTCCGAACCGCCGCATCTTTGCCTTTAGTCCTTGTATGCCAGTAATTGATGCCCAACATCACCAGAACTATCCCACCAATAATCGGCTTAAGCTGCTGGTCATTAACCACCTTCAATCCGAAGTACCCGGCTGCGATACCTGCAAAAGCGGCTGGAAGCAAACGCAGCACATGAATCCACTTAGCGTTACGCCGATGATAGCCCGCAGCAAACAAATCCGCTAATATCAAGATACCAAGCAGCACCCCAACCGAACTGCGGGCCGGCAAAACCCCCGCCATCAAAGGCACCACTAAAATCCCAAGGCCCGGAATTCCAATCTTCGTAATTCCCACCATAACCGCACATAGAGCAACAACAACCCAGCCAACCGGGCTCAAATCCAACATACTTGCCTCTTTATCAAAGTTTTCTCATTACGGATTCAAATCCTAAACTCTGCAATCTATCGGTTTTGTGCTTTCTTTGCAATTGACAATTGAAAATTGAAGGTGATAATTGAAAATAATCAACCGTAAATGGTCAATGATAAAAGGAAACCAAAAAATGAAAGTCAAAAAGCTGTTATTCTATTTGTTAGCCGTCTTTATGGGTGGCTGCGTTCTCTCGCTTCATCCGCTTTACACCGAGAATGACCTCATATTCGAAGAAAAATTATTAGGCACGTGGGCGGAAGAAGGTTCTAAAGAAACCTGGCAATTCAAACGAGCCAATAGTGACAGCAATAAGTACTACGAAATGATTTGCACTGATAAAGAAGGTAAAAAAGGACGTTTCGATGCCGGCCTGGGAAAACTGAATAATATGATGTTTCTTAATATTTTTCCCAAAGAGCCTGAACTAAACGAAAATGACTTCTATAAATTTCATATTTTACCGGTTAATTCCTTTATAAAGATAGAAAATATTCAGCCGACACTCGAAATGCGAGTTATGAATCCCGACAACTTAAAAGAGATGCTTGAAAACGACCCGAACCTGATAAAACATGAAATTGTCCATGACCGTCTTGTATTGACTGCATCAACAAAAGAGCTACAGGAATTTTTGAAAGCCCATGCGAACGATGAAGGACTGTTTGGTGAGCCGAGCAAACTGAAACGGGTGCAGCCTAAAGACCCAAACGCTCCGGAGAGCGCCAAATCTTAGCAGTAATCTAAAAGAGAAATACAAAAGGTACAGATTCATGACTTCTCAGTCGGAGTTTAAAAAGGGAGCGAAACCGCAAGATAGTGTACTTGCTGAGCCCAGACGCTATCTGGTAAACATTGACTCTATCTCTACACACCAGCTTTTTACGGATTGTCTGGTGATAGGAGCCGGC
This sequence comes from Phycisphaerae bacterium, assembly GCA_041862635.1. Classification (GTDB taxonomy): domain Bacteria; phylum Planctomycetota; class Phycisphaerae; order Sedimentisphaerales; family Anaerobacaceae; genus NIOZ-UU13. Next base: position 18,158 of record JBGVTO010000042.1, read on the forward strand.
ATCGCAGGTTTTCGTGCCGCTATCGAAGCAGCCGAGCATTGCAACGTCATCATCGTTTGCAAAGATACCGTGAAAAATAGTAACACTGCCAAAGCCCAGGGCGGTATTGCCTCGGTGCTTAATAAAGCAGATACATTCGAATCACACATGGTCGATACGCTTAACGCCGGCTGCGGGATATGTGACGACGGCATAGTTGACTTAGTCGTTTACCAAGGCCCGGAACTGATAGAGCAGCTGCTCCGTTGGGGTACTGAATTCGACCTGATTGACGGACATATCGCCACTACCCTCGAAGGTGGCCACAGTTGCCCGCGTGTTGCTCACGCCCACGGCGATGAAACCGGACGGATAATTACAGAGGCACTTATAAAAAAAGTCAATCAGAGTTCGAATATCAGAATATTGGAAAACTTCTACGCCATCGATTTGCTCACTAATGATAACAACGAATGCGTAGGAATAATCGGCTACGACAATCGCAGGGGTCTCCAGATAATCTGGGCTGCAAACACAATCCTGGCGACCGGAGGGGCGGGCCAACTCTACCGCGAAACTACAAACCCACAAATCGCAACTGGCGATGGCATCGCTATGGCTTACCGCGCCGGGGCCGTATTGCAGGATCTGGAGTTTATGCAGTTCCACCCGACAACGCTCTACATTGCAGGTGCCTCACGGGCCTTGATTACAGAGACACTTCGAGGCGAAGGGGCGGTTCTGCTGGATAACAAGGGCCGGCGTTTTATGAAGGAATACCACGAGGCCGCCGAGCTTGCACCGCGTGACATTGTCAGCAGGGCTATCCTTACCCAGATGCGAAAAACTGAGTCAACACATGTCTATCTGGACGTTCGGCACTTCGATAAGGCATATTTTGCAAAAAGATTCCCACAGATTAACGAGTTGCTCGAAAGTTTCGACATAGATATCACTCGCAATCTCATTCCTGTTCGGCCCAGCGCACACTATATGATA
>JBGVTO010000043.1:0-74687 GCA_041862635.1 Phycisphaerae bacterium
GGTCGTTGATTGTCTGCATACCGCCTTCTGCCACCTGTAGTAAGCTGATGCCGTCCTGAGCGTTACGAGAACCCTGCTGGAGCACAGCGATGTCGGCACGCATCAACTCACGAACAGCCAGGCCGGCTGCGTCGTCCTTTGCACTATTGATGCGCAAACCCGACGCCAGCCTTTCGACCGATGTGGCCAGGGCATCATAGCTCTTGCCCAGGTGCCGCGCAGCGTTTACTGCCATAAGGTTGTTCTTAATTGCTAACATATTTTTGACTCCTTAATAAAGTACCGTAACAAATTTTTTTTGGCCCTGTCAAAAGCCCCCGAACACTAATTAGCAAGTGCAACGAGCACACTGAAAGAATTTGCTTCCATTGGCCATTATTGACTAATCAGATATCGACCAGTACATAATAGACTTGAAGAATTTCTTTTATGCAAATACCAGTAAAATCATTGGACCGGTAATCCGGGTGAAATCGGAACTGATATCGTTGGCAGGCTGCTAAAAACGGCGAAAAAAGTGGAAAAATTTGTTGAATTATCGGACAATCCGGACTGGAATTTGTGGATTGTTGCCATAGCCATTCGGGAAATGTTCTTAATCTATAAATGCCTTGATAACGAAGTATAATTCTTGTCTCAAGTTTCATAATAGAGTATAGTTCAGACAATAAATGAAGCTTTTCTAAGGTCTATCAACACCGCATGTCGCAAATGGGAGACTCGCGTTGTTACCGAACAACGACAGAGAGAATGAAAACAATGCTCGCCGGTTCAGGAAAACCGATGGGGGAAGTAGGGAAACTCTCTCCGGCAGTTCTTTATCCGGATTGACCGTTGAGCAAGCTCTTGACCTCGCATTTTCCTACTACGATATAGGACATTTTTTGGAGGTTGAACAACTCTGCCGGCTGGTCCTCCAGGAGGTTCCCCGCCAAGCCGATGCGATGCAGCTTCTCGCCGCTGTTCTTAGTCAAAGAGGCCAATACACCGAGGCGGTACAGCTTCTGCGGGAGGCCATCAGGCAAGCACCCGGGCATGCCCACATCCATAACAACCTGGGAATAGCGCTGCATCAGCTGGAAAAGTCTCACGAGGCTGTTTCGGAGTTCAGCAAGGCGCTTCAAATTCGGCCGGATTTTGCAAAAGCTCACAATAACCTTGGTGTTGTGCTGATGAAGCTGGGCAGTCTGGATAAAGCAGTAACTGCCTGCAGGCAGGCAATCCGCCTGCAGGGTGATTTCAAGGAGGCATATAACAATCTCGGGTTGGCGCTGAAGAAAAAGGGAGAGTTGGGAAACGCGATAGAATCATACGAGAAAGCGGTAAACCTTGACCCCGAATACGCCGAGGCCCTGAGCAATCTCGGTATGGTGCTGATTGCTCAAGGTAGATTTGAAGAAGCGGTTGGGAATCTGCAAAAGGCAGTAAGCCTGGTCCCGGATTCAGCCGAATTCCGTGATAATCTGGGTGTTCTTTTTAACCGGCAGGGACGCTTTGAAGAGGCTGTTTGTGCAAGCGAAAAGGCTATAGCTATGCGTCCATCCTTCGTGGAAGCCCACAATAATCTTGGTACCGCGTTGATGGAGCTGGGCCGATTTTCTGATGCAAACACCGCCTTTGAAAAGGCGATTGCTATTGACCCTGAATGTGCAGAGGCCCATCACAACCGTTCACTTGTCCTGCTGCTGAGGGCTCAATTCGAGCAGGGATGGGCCGAATACGAATGGCGCTGGAAACATGCCAGTTTTTCCACACCTCTGAGACCGTTCTCCCAGCAGTGGTGGAATGGTTCTGTGGAAGGTGTGGCAAAACTGCTCGTATGGGCCGAACAGGGTATTGGCGACGAAGTACAGTTTTCAGGACTCATCCGGCATATGCTGTCGCGGGGCATTCACGTGGTTGTCGAATGTGATCGCCGGCTGGTGTCGCTTCTGAGGAGAAGCTTACCCGGGGCTATTGTTGTTGAACGGAGCGATCCTCCAGCATCTTTGCTAAAAGACCCATCAATTACCCATCAGATTCCGATGGCCTCTATCCCACGTGTGCTGGGATTGTCACCGAATTCCATGTGCTTTCAGAATCCTTTTATGGTCCCCGACGAAAAGCTGCGCGACCGATTTCGCAGCGAATACAAAGTGGATGGGGCTCCTGTTCTGGTAGGGATAAGCTTTAGAAGTGGGAACAGCCAGGAGGGGCAGAAAAGGTCTATCGGATTAGAGCATTGGGGCTCTATATTGAAGGTCAAGGGATCGCGATTTGTGAATCTGCAATACGGCGAATGCTCGAGGGAATTGCGAGCGGCCTATGAGCGGTTCGGTGTGGAGATTTTGAAAGATGAGAGGATTGACCCTCTTAGGGACTTGGAAAGTTTTGCCGCCCAGGTGGCCGCGATGGACTTGGTAATTTCTGTGGACAATTCAACAGTTCACTTCGCAGGAGCTCTGGGAGTTGAGGTTTGGACTATGTTGCCCACCACGCCGGATTGGAGGTGGGGCCTTGAAGGTGATAGGACTCGCTGGTATCCCACCATGCGCCTGTTTAGGCAGGCCGAGAGGGGAGACTGGAAACCGGTTATCTCAAGGGTCGCCAGAGAACTTACTTCGTTGATAAACCCGTATGAAAGCCAGTGATTCGGCATCGCAATAAAGACCTAAGTTGGACACGTCGCAAGCGGGAGGGCAGAAAGGTCGAAGTGTAAAAATTCGGGTCAGGTTTAGAATTTCATCACAAGTTAAAGTTTTTATTGAATCCCGTAAGCCTCTGCATAGTCATAGTTTTCGGCAACGGTTGGTATCTGTGTTTGCCTTCCTGTTTTTGAAAATTAGCAAAAACCGCCATCCTGAGGCGAAGCCGAAGGATCTGGCCAACGAAAAAGAGATCCTTCGCTTCGCTCAGAATGACAGCTTTGCTATCACTTTAGCTCACTTTAGGCACTTTCCTGATAACCAATTAACCACTCACCAATTAACCATCCACAAATTGTTGGTTTCGGGATTTATCGTCAGTATATCTATATCAGCATATTTATAGAGCCGTCAGTAGTGAGCGCCTCCTGTAATTCGGAAATGTTCTCGTAGCTATTATTGTTTATTAACCATTCGTTAATCCCGTTGGTTTCAGGATTATTTACTCCCCCCCAATGTGAATTTGTTGAATCATGTTGCTGGGTCCAGCCGTTTTGCAACGATTGGTCTTTAAGGGCTTCTTGCTCTGGTTGTTTGCCCTCGGAGAGCACAACTTCAAGCCGTTTGATATGAATGCCTGAATCCTGAAGGTTTTGGATTATCCGTGGCAGTGCCTGCTGTATCTCTATTCTGGTTTGGGGCTTGCTGACTTCCAATAGGCCTATTATTTGGGAGTCCTGCTCATCGAATTTGATGAGAACCTTTCCCAACTCCGGTGGATTAAGGCGAATCGTAATCTGCTGATCCTGCCCTTCTCGGGATAAAGAGCTGTGAATAGATTCAAGAATCTGTTTCCCGATTTCTGCAGAGACACTGCTGGGTGAAGTTTGCCCCGGCAGAGAAGCGGTCTTTGCACCCTCTGCAGAGTTGTGGGATTGCTCTGTAACGGGAGTTTGTGGGTTGTTGTGCGAAAGTATTTTTTCGAGGTCTGAATCAGAGCTATCATTGGAGGTCGAGCTGCCGCGGTTTTTTGTTTGGCCGGTGGATACTTGGACGGCTGTTACATTCAACTCTTGGACAGTTGGATTATCTGAGAGTTTGTTCCCGGCACGTGGGGATTCTTTGCCGTTGCCACCTGATGATTCTGAGACTATGTCAGGAGCGGCTGCTGCACTGTCTGATGGTTTCTCAGCATTCGGTGCAGTTTTTTCCGGAGTAATCCCGACAGGCTGAGACGGGGGTTCAGTGTGTTTGGTCTGAACCGGTGGGAAGTTGGTATTCAACGTCGGAGTTTTTTCATTGCCGGGAATGGCTGACTTATCTGTCATGGTTGTTTCTTCGTTGGTCGTTTTGCTGTCATTATCAACAAGAATATCAGTTCCCAGTTTTTTGCCGCTCAATGCAGAGCTTTTGGGGCTGCCAGCGACAACTGAAGTGTCCCCTGAAGCCGTTTTATCGTTACTTACGGTTGTTTTGCTGCCGTCATCAACAAAGGCATTGGTAATCAGTTCTTTGGCGTTTTCCCCATTGCCTGGAGCTTTTGTGGATGCGACCGTGCTATTTGGTATCGGTATTTTATTGATGTTATTACCTTGTTCGAGTTGAGTATCGGCAGTGCCCTTGGATATATTAGATAAAACGGTTTTGAGTCCAAGTTGGCCCTTGTCAGTAGTTACAAGAAGTTTGATTTCGGCTGACTTGGCTGCTTTTCCGGGAACAGGAGGGGATGCACCATCTTTCAGATTGGCGATAAATTCGGCAAGTTGTCGCCCGGTTTTCGGTTCCATTTTTGTGGCGACCTCTTTGACAAGCGCCCCAAGTGTAATTGGGATTTCTGGAGTCGAAAGGGATTGGTTAGGATTCGCCCTGGAAGGTTTCGCAGAAGCCGAGTCTTGTTGTTCTGATTTTGTGTCATCCCGGTCTTGCTGGGGCGCTTCAACCTTTGCTGTTTTACGAAGCGTATGTCGAAAATCTTCCATAGGCTTGTTTACGGGCTCATTTTGGGTGATAGTAGGTATATTATCGGTTGTTGATTCGGGAGTGTTAGAAGGCGGTGGAGTATCATCTGCCGCACGGGAAAACTGTGTGGCATTTGTGAATGTATTAGGTTTGGATGCAGGAGGGGCCGCGACGGCTGCTCCCGTGAACAACATATTATCGATTGTCAACAAGTTCGTGTTCATACACCATAACCCATAAAGCCAACATAATAGCAGCAACTGTTGTGCCAGTATTTGCGGCCCGTCCCCTTGTAAATGATAACTGCTTGCTAATACCGAACTTATGAATACTGAAAAGATTGCGATTGTTCAAAAATACCTTGCTGTTAGCAGTGTTGGTGGAGAAATATTCCTGGTGCAGGAAAGAATTTCCGGTGTGGGTTGAGGATAAGTAAGTTCAAGAACTTTGCGAGAAGTAAGGGCATGTAAAAAAGCACGCCATTGTATAAAATCCTGACATCGCTGATGCCTCTCAAATAAGCGATTATTCGGACCTAAAGCGGTTTTTCACTCAAGATAGGGGTTAATATGCTGAAAATGACCAGCTTTAAGCTTTTGGCACGATTCTTGCTTATATATCTTGAGAGACAAGGTTTGTGCATAGATATTATATAGATATTGGGAAATTCAGATGTCCAAAACAAACAGCATAATAGCTATTATCGAGGCCGGTATAAAGGCTGAAGCCCTTCGCCAGAAAGCGATCGCCAATAATGTTGCCAATCTTGAAACGCCGGGATACCGCAGGATTGATGTCAAATTTGAAGAGTTACTTGCCAAAGCCCTGGATTCATCCGGGTCGGTTGACCTTAGTAAACTTGAGCCGCAGATTTACAGGCCCAGACAGACACCGGTAAAGTCAAACGGCAACGACGTTACTTTGGAAAACGAAGTGGGTGAAATGATTAAAAACAGTCTTCGCTACACGACATTTATTCGGCTGCTCAACAAGAAGTACAGGGGGATTGAATTGGCAATAAACGTAAGTGCAAGATAGTAATCCATTTTTGGTTGTTGCGATTCGTGGCGAGTCGGACAAGGTCCGGCAAAGAGCGAGAAAAGGACAGAGCTAATGAAAGTTGACAATCTTTTCAGTCCTATAGATATAGCAATTTCGGGTTTGAAAGCACAGGACAAACATATGGAAGTAATTTCGTCGAATGTTGCCAATGCCCGCACAAGCGATGCCGGCAAGGGTGAGCCTTATCGCAGACTCGAAGCGGTGCTCAAATCAGATGGTGATTTGGGCGGTGTTGAGCTGGGCGAAATACTTCCGGATATGGGCGATTTTCTTAGGGTTTATGACCCCAGCAACCCCCGGGCGGATGAGCAGGGATACGTTTCAATGCCCAATATAAACTTGCCGCTTGAGATGATGAACCTGAATATTGCAACGCGGGTGTATCAAGCCAACGTAGCGGTCTTGAAGCGTTACCAGCGAATGGTGGAAACCACGCTCGAATTACTTCGATAAGTTGAGGAATAAGCAATGGTTAACTTAAATGCAAATATAAGTGGTGTCCAAAACTCAATGAAAAGTATTTTGGAATCCCACTCGGTACAATCCAGGAACAATCTCGATTTTTCCGGGATGCCGAAATTGGAGGATTCCGACGACAAGAAGGCGGACTTTGCTAATGCGGTGAAGAACTACATATCCAAGGTTTCTGACCTTCAACAGTCCTCAAATATGTCCATAAAGGATTTGTTATCAGGTAAGAATGAGGATATCACCTCAGTGATATCGGCGGTGGCTAAAGCGGATATAAGTTTTAAGCTTCTGGTGGGCGTTAGAAATAAGCTGATTGAAGCGTATAAGCAAACTATGAATATGCCAATGTAACTGATTATTAAATCCGAAATTCGACCCAGCAACGCTGGGTTCCGATCGGTACCCGCCGTTGGCGGGTCTAAATCCGAAACAATATCGAAATTCAAATTACCAAATGCCAAAAACGTTTTGTATTTTGGATTTTTGTCATTTGAATTTGTTTCGGATTTAGAATTTCGTGCTTCGTGCTTGATTAGTAAAGGGTCTTAATGAACTTTTTCCAAAAGATAAGTGCGGTTTGGCAAAAGATAGGTCTCGTTCAGCGGGCCTTGCTTATTGCGCTTTTCCTTACATTTGTTGCTGCCGGCGTTCTGCTTACATATTGGGCCCGCAGGCCTGATATGAGAATGTTATACCAGGAAATTGCACCCGAAGAGGCGGCTAAGATTACAGAGAAAATCAGTGATAAAGGCATTGCTTACGAATTGCGAAACGGCGGGACAAGTATCTACGTGCCGAGAGAACAGGTTTATCAGCTTCGTTTGGATATGGCAAAAGAGGGTCTTCCGATAGGGGAGCAGGGCGGTTACAAGATATTTGATAATGAAAAAATCGGTGTCAGCCCATTTGTTCAAGGCGTTAACCTCAAGCGGGCATTACAGGAAGAGCTTGCCAAGAGCATCCAAATGATAGACGGTGTCGTTCACGCCCGTATCCATATAGTAAGCCCTGAACAAACGCTTTTTACAACTGATGCCGGTAAAACCACCGCTTCTGTGGTTCTTCGACTAAGGCCGGGTTATAAATTAAGCTCTTTGAATATCGCAGCAATTACTCATTTGGTCTCCGGCAGTGTTGAGGGGCTTACATCCGAAAATGTTACCGTAATAGACAGCCAGGGCAATCTTCTTTCTCGTGAATCTGACCCAACTATGGCCAGTGGGGCGAGTACTGTTCAGGATTATAGGGAAAGGGTGGAGCAGAACTTGGCCCGCAAGGTTGAGGATATGCTTGCTGCTGTTTTGGGACCCGGCCGGGCAACGGTAAGGGTTAGTGCCATTATTGATATGAACAGCGTTAGCACCGTTACGGAAAAGCTTGAGCCAAAGGGAGTGCCTACAAAAGAAGAGATTGTGAGCGGCTCAGAAACTGGAGCTGGCACACCATCGGCCGAGGGCGGGCCAGCCATACCGGGAAGCACAAAGAAAGATGAAACAATCACTACTGAATACGAGGTCGGCAAGACTGTAACGCAGGAGATTGTTTTGCCGGGCCAAATAAAATCTCTGAAAGTAGCTGCATTTGTTGACTTGTCGATATCAGACGCTAATGATGCAGGCGCCGGTAATAGCGCTGCAAAGATAATGCAAGAATCTGATGTGGTGGCAATTATCCAAAATGCTCTTGGTCTTGAGGATGAAACTGCAATCAAAGTAGTTGATGTTAAGTTCAATCGTCCGCTTGAATCACTGGTCGAAGAAGAGCCGTCCAGTTGGCCTCGCTATATAGCAATTGCCCGTCAGGCTTCTTTCGGCATTATGGCAGTTTGCGCGCTGCTCGTTCTTCGTATGTTCCGTGGTGCAAAGAGTAAGGTGAAATCGACTGCCGCGGCAGGGCAATTGCCCGAAGCTGAAAGGGCCGCCGGGCTTCTTCCAGGTGGAGGAGGGATCTCGGAACCATTAGTTTTGCGCAGACAAATAGCCAGTGCTTTGGAACAGAACCCTGAGCACGTTAAGCAATTGTTTGCCAGTTGGCTCGAAGAAAAGGAGGGCTAAAGATTGCGATGCGTGAATCGTGATGCGTATAGTGAAAAATGAGCAACACGATATATAAGACGCGAATATCGAATGCAGAACAGGAAATATAAAATTTCGGAAAGAAAATTTCTTCCAGCGAGATGCATGGTGGGTACCCGTCCGTTGCAGACTTCTGATAAGCGGAAACGAGATACGAAAATGGCATTGACGGGTAAACAAAAAGCTGCAATGTTGTTGATGAGTCTGGATACGGTAACTGCTTCTGAGCTTCTCAAAGGTGTTGATACCGAAATGGTACAGGAATTGGCAGTGGAATTGGCACATCTTGATGCCGCTGGTTCCAGCAGGAACAAGCAGAGCTTGAAACTTACCCGGCAGTTCTGTAATTCACTGCAGACCAACCAAGGTTTTCGTCTTAAGGGCTTCCTAAAAGAATTATTGAAGAGTGCCGTAGGTGATGAGAAGACAGAGCAGATCCAGACCGGAATACAGGAACTGCTGTGCAAAGACGACCCTTTCATATCTATTCGTTCCGCCGACTCTCAAACAGTAGCAAAAATTCTGAGGAATGAGCACCCTCAGACTGCTGCGGTCGTTTTATCAGAACTGCCGGTGGAGAAAAACGCAGAGGTGCTCAGCTTTTTGGATTGGGGTATCCGAGTTTGTGTTGTCAGCAGGATGAGCAGTTGTGGAGTTATGAGCGCCGAAGCAAAAACACGGATAGCAGAAACAGTTTGCAGATGTCTTGAGGCTGTTGCTGCCCCCGTGCTTTCTTGCGAAAGCAAGAACGGGGGCGCAGGTGGATCTTTACCAGCACAGTTTGAACCGTCTTTGAGAAAATTGGCTGTTCTTTTGAGAAACCTGGTTAAAGAGATTCGAGATGGTCTGCTTGGCGCCATACAGGGAAAAAACAGGCAGGCAGGTGAAATGGTAGCTGACTTGATGATAGTATGGGAGGATATTCCGCACATTGCTGACAGGTCGTTGAAAGAGGCCATGAGACAAATTGATGTAAGGAAGTTAGGGCTGGCATTGGTCAAGGCCGACGATAGATTCTTTCGGAAAATGAAATCCAATATCTCTGAGCCAATGGCTGTTATGCTGGAAGAGGAAGCGATATTTATGTCAGCTTACAAAAAGAAAGATGTTGAAGAAGCCAGAGAGGAAATTATCCGGGTCTTGCGCGAAATGAATGAGAGAGGTGAGATTGCATTTATAGAGGAAGAATCCAATGCTTGACAGAATTTCAGGCCAATATTGCCGGTAGTAAAAAATCGCTGGAAAGATATTAGCGTGAAAAATTCAAAAAAGGATTAAGTAAGCGATGTTGACGGGTAAACAAAAAGCTGCGATGTTGTTGATGGGTCTGGATGGTGCAACTGCTACTGAGCTGCTCAAGGGACTTAATGCCGAAGAAATTCAGGAGATTGCTATGGAGCTTGCGCGAATCGACGCATCGAAGCAGGGCGATGCCAGAGAACAAGCGAAAGTTGCCCATGAGTTCTGTAGCTCACTTCAAAAAAAGCAAACTTATAGATTTAATATGAAAACTTTTTTCGACGAATTGCTTGTAAACGTCCTTGACAAAGATAGGGCCGAGCAAATCCAGTCCCGGGTTAAAAAGGCTACGGGAAATAAAGACCTGTTTATAGATATTCGCTTGGCAAGCACGGACGAATTAGTTCTTGCATTGGAAGGTGAACATCCACAGACGATAGCTGTGGTGCTGTCAGAGCTAACTCCAAAGAAAAGCCAGGATGTCCTGTCGCGTTTGAGCGAAGAAGCTCGACTTAAAGCTGTGTGCAGGATGACGAATCCGGAACTGGTGGGCAGCGGAGTGAAGCAGCGGATCGCATTTACATTTAGCGAACGGCTGGAGAGTTTCAAAGGAGAGGCTCTTCCGGAGAAACCGGAGCAGACTCTACGAAAACTGGCTATTGTATTAAGTGGTCTGGAAAAAGACCTGCGAGACCGAATGCTTGACGAGCTCAGCAAGCACGATGAGGAAACTTCCACTATGGTAAGGCGTTTGATGATAACCTGGGAAGACATTCCGTCAATAGCAGACAGGTCTATGCAGGAAGCGCTGCGAGCCGTGGAGCCGAGCAGATTAGCGGTGGCGCTTTATGGAGCTGATGAAGAAATTATACAAAAGATACGCTCAAATATATCTGAGCGGGCTGTGGCTATGCTTGACGAAGAAATTTCACTGATGCAGGAGCCACTGGCAAAAGAAGTTCTTGATGCCAGAGAAGAGGTTGTCGGTCCGCTGCGAGATGCCAATGAGGAGGGTAAACTTAGACTTAGTAGGGCGGTAACGGAATGACACAGACGCTTACAGTTCATCTTGAGAAGCCGATCGCCTCGGCCAAAATTATGGATGATTCTGCCGGTCGTGGCGGAGTCGATTCAGCAGCAAATGCCGAGAGAATTCTGACAAAGGATTCGGTGGCTCAGAAAACTGCTTTTTCACAGGCTTACCAGGCGCTTAATGCCGTTGTTGCCAAGCTCAACGAATGTTACGACAAAGTATTTGCCGAGCACAAGGAAGAAATTGCCAAACTTTCGGTGGAAATCGCCAGAAAGATTCTGATGCAAAAAATCGAAGATGGGGACTATGAAATAGAATCTATCGTCAAAGAAGCACTCAAAAATGCTCCGACGCGCCAGGATATAGTAGTGCATTTGAATCCTGAAGACTGTGCACAATGCCAGAAGGCACAGCAGGATGAAGCAGACGGCGCCTTAGCCGGCATTAAGTTTGTCTCTGATCCAAATATTGGGCGGGCTGAATGCCTGCTTGAGAGCCCAAAAGGAATAATCGAATCGTTGATTAACGAACATCTGGAAAGAGTTAGCAAAGCACTTAAAAAGGCAGAATAAGTTATGGCTACGAGCCCCGTTAGAAACTCTGCAAAGGGTAATACGACACCGTCAGAAGTCCCTGCTATTAACAGGAGAGACGAGAGGTGTTTTGATTCTCAGGATTCGATACAAAAAGGAAAGATTTCTAACGGGGCGAGTGAAGTTGGTAACAGTTTGATTGATTTCGAGAAGTTTCACTCGGCGCTGCGCAGCGTGAATTTGTTGGATTGTCAGGGTTTTGTAGTCAGGGTTTCCGGCCTGACGGTTGAATCTACCGGTCCGGCAGTAGGCTTAGGAGAGCTTTGCGGGATCCAGATCCGTGACGGTCGGCGTGTGTTGGCTGAAGTGGTAGGTTTCCAGAATGACCATCTTATCCTGTTACCATTGGAGCATATAGATGGTATATCGCCGGGCGATACGGTAACAGCCCGCACTACTCCACGCCATATTACCCTAAGCGAAAGTGTTTTAGGTAGAGTTGTGAATGGGTTGGGAGAACCTATAGATAATAAAGGGCCGTTAACAGGCGCTGATAAGAAGGCATTGGATGCAAGTAGTCCGCCACCTTTGAGCAGGGAGAAAATTACCAGTCCTTTGGCTTTGGGTATCCGGTCGATGGATGGCGTATTAACCTTTGGCAAAGGGCAGCGCGTAGGTATTTTCTCGGGCAGCGGAGTGGGCAAGAGTGTTCTGCTTGGTGATATTGCCAATTCGAGTGAGGCGAATGTCAATGTCGTGGCGCTGATAGGCGAGCGTGGCAGAGAGGTTCGGGAATTTCTTGAGGGAGACCTCGGTGCAGAGGGTTTGTCACGCAGCGTGGTTGTTGTTGCCACCTCGGATTCGCCCCCCATTCAGCGAGTGAAGGCGGCGTTCGTGGCTGTTACAATTGCCGAATATTTCAGGGACAAGGGCAAAAATGTTTTGTTTATGATGGACTCCCTTACTCGCTTTGCCCAGGCCCAGCGACAAATAGGTCTTGCCGCAGGTGAGCCCCCGGCGACAAAAGGCTATTGTCCGAGCGTGTTTTCACTAATGCCGAGACTTATTGAACGTTTAGGCTGTTCCGAAACCGGCAGTATTACTGGAATTTTGACAGTTCTGGTAGAGAACGATGATCTGGCTGACCCGGTGGCTGATAGTGCCAGGAGTCTGCTGGATGGGCATATAGTTCTATCGAGAAAATTGGCTGAGAGGGCCCATTATCCTGCTGTGGATATTTTACAGAGTGTCAGCCGATTAATGCCTGCGGTGGTCAGCAAAGAGCACAGACTTGCCGCACAGAAGCTCAAGGAAATATACGCTATTTATATTGATGCTGAAGACTTGATAAACATTGGGGCGTTTTCGTCGGGCAGCAATCGACGCATTGACGGAGCGATAGCCTTGATTGACAGGATAAACAGCTTCCTTATTCAGCCTATTCGAGATAGGACAAATTTCAATGAAACCGTCGAGCGATTGACTGCTATTACCCGGTCGTGGGATGAGTTGCTGGGTGCCCAAGCCCGGTAAATTACGTTCCGGGCACCCGTCAGGTATTGAGAGTTGAAAATTGGAAATTAATAGCAAAAAAAAGGCTATTAAATGAAACGGTTTGTATGGCGGTTACAGCGTGTCCTTGACATAAGGAAAAAGGAAGAAGAAAAAGCCAGAGCAGAATTGCTTGAGCTGACGGAAAGGTTAGCCCAGACACGAGGCGAGCTGCTGATGCAGCAGAAGATGTTAGAGGATATAATTAATGGTTTAACCGGAGAGAATCCTAAAAAGCGATTAGGCAAGCAAGAATTTTTTCTAAAGTTTTCGGCGGCAAGTGATGAGCAAATTAAAAAGCTCGAAGATAAAGTGAACGAGCTGGAATCACAACAAAGAGATAAAATTGCCGAAGTTTTAAAAGTCAGAAGGTTCAAAGAAGGCCTGGAAAAATTACGAACCGAAGCAAAAATGCGGTTTATAAAGGAACAAGAGAAACTTGAGCAAAAACAATTGGATGAGGGAGCTACAGTTTCATTTGTTCGAAGAGCGCAAAGTTAGGAGAAAACCAGTGAGTAAGAAACTGATAATAATCACAGCAGCAGCGGGACTGGCAAGTTTTGCCGGAGCATTTGTCTTCGGCTGGCTTACTCAACCACCTTTGGCAAGCCATCCCGATGAGTCGGGTGAGCCGGCGCTTGTCGGCGTGGAGACTGTTCCGGAATTACCCCAGCTGGGAGTCGGTGTAATAGGTGCTGTTGGCTCGGCTTCCGACAGAGAGAAAAAAGCTATGACGGAAAAGCAACTCAAGAATCTTGTCTTTGAGGTCCGGGAAAAAATGCAGGAGTATAACGATAAGCTCCAGAACCTTCAGGTGTGGGAACAGAGATTGCAGAGGGCCCAGGATACGTTAAAGGAGGACATCAAAAACCTCAATGATCTGCGGGTCGAGCTTACTTTAATCGTCACCGGTCTCAAGGATGAACGCGATAAGCTGCTTAAGAGCAGGCTTGAGATTGCCCAGACCGAGAAGGCCAACCTGGTATTAATAGCAGCTACCTATGACCAGATGGAGGTGTCCAGTGCCGGCAAGATATTGATTAGCATGTGTACCGACCAAACGCAACCTGGCAAGGTTGATAGCAAGGGCAGTGGCTTTGATGAGGCGGTAAAGATTCTGTACTATATGCGCGAAAGGGCCAAAGCCAAACTGTTGGCTGAGTTAACCACCACTGAACCCAGGCTGGCAGCGTTTCTGACCCAGAGATTAAAAAAGGTAGTTGAAGGAAATTAGCCCTATGGATATTGCAACGATAATAGGAATACTGCTTGGTTTTATGGTTATTACAACCGCCATTGTTGCTGGTGGTGGTTGGCAGATATTCATCCATATTCCTTCAATGGCCATCACCATAGGGGGTATGCTGTGTGCTACGCTCATACATTTTTCGCTGCCGCAGTTTTTGGGAATATTTACGATAGTCAAGAAAACGATCATTGCGAAGGTGCCGTCACAGTCGGAGCTGATTCAAAAAATGGTTAATTACGCAGCCATCAATAGACGTGACGGAGCGCTGGCTTTGGAGCAGGAGATTCCCAACTTAGACAATTCATTTTTCATCAAGGGCTTGCAGATGCTTGTGGATGGACGGGATGCAGAACAAATTCGGGACTTTATGTCTATAGAGATTCAGTACCTTCAGGACCGCCATTCGACAGGCAAAAAGATTTTGGAGTTTATGGGGGCGGCCGCTCCTGCTTTTGGGATGATAGGCACACTCATTGGTTTGATTCAGATGCTCAGAAGCCTGGATTCACCTGACGCGATTGGTGGAGGAATGGCGGTAGCTTTGCTTACTACTTTTTATGGTGCGTTATCTGCCAATTTGATTTTTATACCATTGGCAGGCAAATTGGGGATTTATTCCAAAGCAGAAACAACCGCAATAGAGATGATTGTAGAAGGTATCTGCGCTATTGCACAAGGTGATAACCCGACCATTGTTCGAGAAAAAATGCAGGCATTTATCTCACAGGGCAGACTGGAAGAAGTAAAGGCTACTGTATAATGGGACGTGGGAGCAACAAAGCAGAATCCGATGAGGCTCCAGGTGCACCGGAATGGATGGTAACTTTCAGTGATTGCATGACGCTGCTGTTAACGTTCTTTGTGCTTCTCTTGAGTTTTTCGTCTTTCGATGAGAAAGTTTTTCGGAGATTACAAGCTTCTTTTTTTAACGCTCTTCCTGGGATCAACCAGTCAGACGAAGCAAGTAAAGATGCAGTCCTGCCTACAGAGCAAATTGAAGAGACACCGGAACTGGTCAAAGGCAGCGAAAAACCTACTTTGATTAAAGGATTGAAGGATAACTTAAAAGAAGATACGCCCACGGATTTCCGCAGCCGGAAGGTATTCTCAATCTCGTCGGAAAGAATCTTTTGGGGTAGAGGTACGCTTATTTCGGCTGAGGGTCGTCGCATTATGACTAAAATGGCGTCATTCTTAAAAGAGGTACCCACTCGTGTAGTTGTTAACGAAAATGGGCTGGCGAGCGAAGAGGATGCTGAACAGCTTGGTTTGTCACGGGCTTGGGCGGTCATGGAATATCTTACAACCGAGCATAACCTCAATAAGAAGTGGTTCAGCATCTCGGCGGCAGGTACTCTGGCTCAAGGGAGCCTCAGAAGTGGTGAGCCGGCCCGTGCGAGTACGGAACCTGAACGTATTCTTGAGATAGTTTTGTTGGAACGGAGCATTTACAATTGAAGCGTCGGCAACAGTCAATCGAGGAAAAAG
The DNA here is from genome assembly GCA_041862635.1 of Phycisphaerae bacterium. GTDB lineage: Bacteria > Planctomycetota > Phycisphaerae > Sedimentisphaerales > Anaerobacaceae > NIOZ-UU13. The sequence goes on from JBGVTO010000043.1 coordinate 15,285, forward strand.
GTCCTAAAGTCCCGGCATATATCGTTACGTTTTCAGATATGGTAACGCTGCTGCTGACATTCTTTGTGATGCTGTTGAGCCTTGCGGCTGTACAGGACCCGGAATTATTTAACAGGGGCCGAGATTCCTTCTCGTTTGCAATTAAAAACTTTGGACTTGGTATGTTATGGGGCAGGAAACTAAGACCCGATTTCGGTAATGTTAAAATCAAGTATTTCATAAGCAAACCCGATAAGTTTTTTGAAGGCAGGAGCATACATACAAAAGAGGAGGAAATTCGTCAGGTCTTCAATGAGCTGCGCCAGTCTATGAAGACCATGCCGTCAGAAATAGCTGCAACGAAAACCGATTTTTCGGTGACTAACATTCGCTTCGCACGGGGAGATGCACGCCTTGATGTCTCGGCAAAGCAGTTCTTAGGTGGCTTTTGCTCGAATTTGCAGTCCGCCATGGCGGATTCCAGACCGATTAAGCTTTATGTGCTTGGTTTAGCCGATGACCAGGCAACCGAGAAAGACCAGTGGATACTTTCAGCTAAGCGGGCCAAGGTAGTGGCGGATTATCTGCGGGGTATTTTGTCTTCGGGGTCAGTTTATCAAACGCAGCGCAGTGCATTTGGGGGTTGGTCTAAGTGGTCTGTTTATTGGTGGGGAGCTGGGCCGGGAGGTGATTGGGTGCGGCAGGATAGCCCGATTTCAAAACAGTCGCAGATACTAATCGCAGTCCTCAGGGCGGACGATTAATTCGTGACCGTGTTAAGTTTTTCGACAGTTTGTCCGATTATGCGCCAATTCTCGCATCGAAAGTCCTTCTTACGGCCTGCTAATGCCCATTTTGGCATTTCGGCACACCATTTGCACGTGAACTAAAGTGTCTAAAGTTTGGAGTGCCGAAAGTGAACTAAAGTTAACGAAAATCGTCACTTTAGGCACTTTAGCTCACTTTGGGTACTTTCTAATTTGGAATGGTGCAGGGACCCCGCCTTGCGGGAATCCAGCGTGGTACGATTCAGGAAAAAAATCGTTGTTTTTTTGATAACAGTTACGTTAGGCAGCGGTGTGCTATTGGTCTGCTCGGCTCGATCGGCTACCGATGCGGAACAGCACGTTTCTAACAGGCGTGGAACAGAATCGGAAAATTCAAAATTGAAAGGTTCACTTCTAACAGGTGAATCCCAATCTGGTTCTTTATTTCAAAATGAGCCCAATTTCTCGGCGAGGAAAAGTGATAGACTAAGTAGCCGAGAGTTGTTCTTTAAGATGATGGTTTCGGTTTTGTTCCTCGTTGCTTTGGGCGCAGCGGCGATTTACGTTTCTAAAAGGTTTCTGCCGAAGATTACTAACCTGCCGGGCAAAGAAATTCGTATCGCCGAAACAGTTCACCTCGGGCCGCGCAAGGCTGTGCATCTGCTTGAGGTAGGGGAGCGACGGTTCCTTATAGGCAGTACGAATGAGAACATCACAAGATTAGCAGACTTAGAAATGGAAGTGAATAAAGTGCCTAAAGTTTAGAGTGCCTAAAGTTATGGATTATTTTTTTCACTTTATCACTTTAATTCACTTTAGGCACTTTAGTTCAGTATTGAGGATTTAGATGACCGACAAGCTTATTAAAACTCGTCTTGGCAAAGGCTGGCCAAGCTGGAGCCAGATGCTTTTTCTGGCGTTTGTTGTTTTGATACCAGCCGGGTTCTCTTTTGGCCAGGATGTAAATGCCTCTGGACAACCTCGCCTGCCTGGACAGCTTGGCAATACTGCCACGACAAGTGCCCCTGCTAATGGTGTTCCAAGCATCACAGATTTGATGACGGTTATAGATAAGGCGACGACCAACGAGACCAAAGGCAAAGATTGGTCAACACCTGTCAAACTTGTAATCATCTTTACCGGCCTGGCGATTCTGCCGAGTCTTTTGGTGATGATGACTTCCTTTACGAGAATAGCTATTGTTTTGTCTTTTATTCGACGTGCTTTGACCACGCAGAGCATACCTCCTACGATTGCAATGATGGGTTTAGCTTTATTTCTGACGTTGTACACAATGGCTCCTACATTCACCAAGGCCAACGTGAACGCCATCCAGCCTTATCTTGCGAACGAGATTGATTTTCAAACGGCGGGTACCAGGGCCGGCAATTGTATCAAAGAATTTATGCTTCGGCAGAGCAGGGAAGCCGATTTAGCTCTTTTTGTGCGGATGGCCAGGATAGAACCACCAGCAAGTCCGATGGATGTAGATTTGCATATAGTTATTCCGGCATTTATTATCAGTGAATTCCGTACTGCATTTGAGATAGGCTGTCTTTTGTTTATTCCTTTTCTACTGATGGATATAGTTATTGCAAGTGTTTTGCTTAGTGCGGGTATGATGCTGCTGCCACCGATGATGATTTCGTTGCCCTTGAAGCTGATATTATTCATTCTTGTTGACGGCTGGGGATTACTGGCCGAGAGTCTTAGCCTGAGTTTCAGATAACGTCAAGTGTGAAGCGCCTGCGATAAGTGATTGATTATTGACAATTGAATATTGACTATTGAAAGAAAAGAACAGGATTTTAGATTCCAAACCAATAATCAATAGTCAATATAAAATAGTCAATAGATACGAGGTGCGAATTATGGATGGAAGTTTCGTTCTTTACCTGGGCCGGCATACTCTCGAGACGGCTTTGCTTTTAGCTGCTCCGATTCTGCTGACATGTATGGTGGTAGGAGTGACGATGACATTGTTTCAGGCAGTTACTTCCATACGCGATATGACCCTAACGATAGTGCCTAAGCTTTTGGCTGTTGGTATTGTTATGTTGGTTTGTGGCGGTTGGCTCCTGGAAGTGATACTTAGATTTACCAACGAAATGTTTAGCCATATCCGGAATATTGGACAGTGAAGTGCCTAAAATGCCTAAATTATGGATATCAGGATAACAGGAAATCAGGCTGTAGAATATCAGACAATCAGTATATCAGGAAAAAACAGATTCAACCTGATAACCAGATACCCACTACCTGATAGTCTGATACGCTGATAGCCTGAATTTTCAGTTCACTTTAGGCACTTTAGCTCACTTTAGGCACTTTAGCTCACGTTTATGGAATTGATAATCGAAAAACTTCTTGGTTTTGTAATGGTGCTGACAAGGATTTCAGCATTTTTTTTGGTACTTCCTGTTTTTGGATGGAAAAGCATTCCTGTCAGGATAAAGGTTGCGTTGACTGTTCTGGTCACGATTTTTTTTTCGATGATAACACCTGTACCTATCGAGGCTGAGCAGGTCTCTATCGTCGAGGCAGTATTGCTTCTGGCTAACGAAGCCACCTATGGGCTGGCTCTGGGCCTAATCGCCACTTTTGTATTTGCTGCGGTTAAATTCGGCGGGCGTATTATCGAACGGCAGATGGGTTTGAATATAGCCCAGATTTTGGACCCATTGACCGGCGATAGCACTCAACCGCTGGGCAACTTGTTGGAGATGATATTTATACTCCTGTTTCTCAGCGCTAACGGTCATCATTTGTTTTTGTTGATTATCTCGCGCAGTTACGAGACGTTTCCTGCCGGCAGTATTCCGACAATACCTGTTTTGGCCGGTGGGATAATTAAGGCTGGTTCGACACTGTTGATGGCAGGCCTGAAATTGTCCGCACCGATATTAGCAGCATTCTTGTTGTTGATGGTTGTATTAGCTGTCTTTGCACGTATGATTCCGGAAATGAACATTCTATTTATCAGTTTGCCAATGCGTGTAGGTCTGGGATTGTTAATGGTGGCGATATTTTTGCCGTTTATTAATACGTTTGTGGCCGAATTCGCTGATTGGATGGGAAAACTTCTGCCCTTATGAGACAAACGACCACAGACTTCAGACTAAAAACCACAAAACAAAATCGTTTTCTTGAGTCTTTTACTAACATCGGGAACAGATTATGCCAGAGCAAGCTGCCGAAAGGACTGAACAGCCAACAGCAAGGAGATTGTCGAAAGCCAAGGGCAAAGGGCAGGTACCACAGTCTCAGGAGCTGACATCGATTGTAACACTTCTGGTGTTGGTGGCAATGTTAGCTCTGTTGGCACCGAACTTGCTGCAATTGTTCGTGATACAAATTAGGCAGGGGATGTCGTGCGAAAATGGCATTTTTGCTGACAGCAGTGGATTTTTGGATTTCATCAGTAGAAAAACTATCGATCTGATACTTGTTATCTGCCCCATTCTCGCGGCACTTTGTGCGGGTTCTTTTATAGCCAGTGTCGCTGTCAGCGGGCTGAATTATACGCCGGGGGCTTTAGAATTAAAATTCAACCAGCTTAATCCGGTCACAGGGTTACTGAAACTGGTAAACGCTCGCTCTCTTGTGAAGCTCTTATTATCCGTTCTAAAACTGTTTTTAATCTCACTCATCGTTTGGTTCTATCTTCGGAGCAAGCTTGATATGCTTGCTGGGCTTCGATGGGCCTGGTCTACACAAATACTTGCAGTTATCGCAAAGATAATACTTGGCCTGATGATACGCATTGGCTTTGCACTGTTGGCTATGGGTATTGCTGATGCCTTCTATCAGAAATGGAAATACATCCAGGAGCTGAAGATGACCAAGCAGGAAGTAAAACAGGAGCTCAGGGATACAATAGGTTCACCTGAGGTCAAAGGTCGAATCCGGCAAATCCAGTTCCAAGCGACCTTGAAGCGTATGCTGCAGGAAGTGCCCAAGGCCAGTGTGGTTCTTGTCAACCCAACACACGTAGCTGTTGCGTTGCGTTATGAGGCCAAGACGATGGAAGCGCCTGTGATGGTGGCCAAGGGGGCAGACCATTTGGCGGAAAAAATCAGGGAAATTGCACGGGCCTATGGTGTGCCGATTGTCAGAAGGCCCGAGTTGGCCAGAACAATATATTCAACGGTCAAACTCGGTGAACCTATACCTGAGACCTTGTATGTGGCGGTAGCAGAAGTGTTGGCTATGATTTATCGTTTACGTCGTAGAAAAGCAAACTTGCAGACACAGCAATAAGTGTTTGGGGGCTTTCCTCCAATAACTCACCAGACGTAAATCAGCACGATGTTCTTACCTTTATGTCATAGACCGAAACCTAAGGCGCTCATCTGTTGTTGTATCAAAGCTAAATTTTTCTCAAGACGGCTAAATCGAGCTATCAATCTTTCTTCTCTTTTAATAAGGCGGTATTCTTCGTTTTCAATCTTTTCCCGTAAATATTTTATTTGGTTGTCCACGTGTTTCTGGTCGATTTGGATAGAACCGGTTGTTACCTTGAGCATTTTATCCAGTGCGTCCTCTATTGCTCCGGTAAAGCCCTGCTTTACCCTGACAGTGGCGGTGAAAGTGCCGTCCTGACTTAGGTCAACACTGAGTTGAAGGGCGTTTTCGGGGTACATAGGGTAGCCGTTATCGTCAAAGGTGCTGTCACCGGTAATTATGTTGCCGCTGTATGTTGCATCGCGGTAGGTTGATTCGGTTGAGAGTTTGATTTTGGCGCCGGTGATTACGCTGCTGCTTACCACCACCTCGACGTCATAGCTGCCCGCTGTAGTATAATCGCTGCTGGCGCCGTAGAATTCGATGGTATTACTGTCGCTGCTGCCGGTCTTATCTGCTCCGATTATGGCCAGTACGCCCATATAATCTTCAGCTATTGCTTCATCGAAGACATTCATGTCAAGACTCAATACTCCATCCCTGTCGAGCTTAAAGCCGATATGAGCCGGCGTCAGGAACGTGTCGATATCCTCTATAAATCCGTTGGTCTGGGCGATAAACGGTGTGCGAATCTGCTGCCTTATGGTCGAAACGACATAATCACCCATTAAAATACCGGCGGTTTTTAGAACGTCATTGTACCCGGTCTTTTCCTTAATATGCTCGACGGCAAAGTTATAGGCATCAACCATTTTGGACAGTTTGTCTTTTACCGATTGGATATCTCTGGTCAGAGTCAGTTTCTCTCCGTTGGCATCAGTCGTATCGTGTAGATGAAGTGCTACGCCGTAAATAACGTCATCTATCGTATTGGAGCTCCTGCTGATCCAAGCACCGGGCGGGTAGCCGTCAACCCTTATTTCGCTATCCTGAGCAGATTGAGTTTCGCTAAAGTCCGCTGATTCAAAATTGTCATTAAGGCCCGATGCTGATGTGCTGCCGCCTACGGTTGAAATAGCCCAAGTAGGTAGAGTTAGCGTTGCCGGTGGTACCTGGCTGTTATTATCCCATCTCAAATCAATTGAAAGGCTGCTCGTGCCGGAGGTATCATCCGTCAATATAATTTTGCCGTTCTCAAGAACCGCTTTAGCGATCCCGTCAAAAGCATCATTAATCTCTGAAATAAGATGCCCAACTTTGGTATTTTCGGTAACTGGAAGGTCTACCTGAGTTATAGCAACACCATTATGGTCTGTGCCAGTTATCTCAATGTGTTCGCCACCTAAAAGCGGATTGGTACCAAATTGGTCGAGTGTTGTGATTTTTGAGCTTAGCGTGGCATTGCCACCGTCAACAGTAAAAGCACTATCAGCTTGCCATACTTCCGTGCTGCTTGCATTGATGGAGATAGTGTAATCTGTGCCGGCATCATTGCCATTTAAGACAAGATGATAGGCATCATTATAATATAGCAGACTCGCTGTAATCCCGGGATTGTTCGCATCGTTATTGATTAAGCCGACGAAATCCTCGAGTGTTGTCTCAGATGTGGTCGTCAACACCGTTTCCTTATTGTTATATGAGTAAATAAAAGTTCCCGCTCCGACGTAATCCTCGGTATATTCGAGCCCGTTCGTATGAACCCAGCGCTCGGCATTAGCCAGTTGGTTGATTACAACGGTATGATTGCCTTCAAAGGCGTTATAGGATGCATCGGCAGTCAATTTGTCGGTATCGCTGGAGGCAACTGAAAAAGCCCGAAGTTCGTTGGCGTCGGAAAGAGCCTGAACCGAGCTTCTTAAGTTGCTGAGTTTGGTTTCCAGAGTGCTCAGAGCATCTTGTCTTTCCTCCCAAATACTTATGCGTTCTTCGTACACATTGAGTGAACGGCGCTCGATAGCCATCAGTTGGGCGATGAGTTTGGCTGTATCTATCCCTGTTAAGAGCCCTGGAAGACGTAACGTTGACATCTTTATCTGCCTTTTAGTTTAAGTTTTAATACCTTTACAAAAATCTACGAGTACGGCTAACGCCCGCATTTCACGTATATTATCGTTCAAAAACACTTTTAGCTTAATAATTTATCTTATACTTGCTCGCCTTATCTGTTTTCATTTAGAAACAGCTTGTTGTGGCACCTCGGTATATCTGGCTCGTATGAGTTCAGACTTTCGCAATAACTGCCGCAGTCTCTGGTTTCCAGGATTCATTTTTACACAGTCATTTAGCTCTGAACAGGCATGGTCTAAGGCAGTTCTTGAACATTCAGTAGCATTTGTCTTTACATAATCTTGTCCTATTGCAAGGTAAGTTCCAGCAGCCAGGCATTTAGCATGCAATTGCCTCATATGGGGCGCTATCTCGTCCCACGCAACATCCGGAAACAACTCTTCGTACGTAAAAGTCTCGGTATACCGCTTAACCACCTCAAAAAGACACTTTGCTTTTTGAGCGTTGAAGGTTCTTGAAAGACTGTTGGGGGTCATTCGCCGCAGATACAGGGCACCGTCGAGGTGGTGTATCTTCAAGTCGTTCTTTACAAATCGACGCATCATATCGTAGTCCCCGCCAATCACCAGGTCCTCGTCAAAAAAACCAATCTTGTCGAACACGGTTTTTCTGATGCAGGTCCTGAACGGGACGATTGGAAAGCCGCAGCGAAACAGGTCCCTGATGAGAAATTTGCGGTTCGTATACTCACGCCTTTTAATTACCCGAATTGGCTTACCATCCTGCTCAATCAAATAGTCGTCACAATAAATCAAGTCGGCCTCGGGATGTTTCTCGAACTCATGGAGATGTTTTGCAATGAAGTCCGGCGTCATCATGTCGTCGGTATCGAGATTAATTATGAAGTTACCTTTGGATTCCTTTATCGCTCGATTTCTGGCACCCCAGGCTCCTATGTTTTCCTGGCGGAGGTATTTGATTTTTTCATCTTTAAAGCCAAGCACTATATCTTCAGTTCGATCTGTGGAGCCATCATTGATAACGACAAGCTCATAATCTTTGTACGTTTGATTCAGGACACTTTTAATTGCCTCTGTGATATACTCAGCGGCATTGTAGGCAGGCATTATCACCGAAACCAAAGGTCCGGCCCGCCCACAGTTAGAATCTCGGTCGGCTTGGGGCCTGTCTGAAGTTGGCGCAGAAGCTCCGGTTTTTGCGTGCGAGGGAGCTGCCTGAGGCAGGTAACGTCTGTCAGAAACAGTCTCGCGTTGTCGGTCGATTCCGCTCTTTTTCTCCAAATCAATGATACGAAGCTCGTAAAGCCTGCCATTTTCCAGACACCAGCTCTGAAGGTCGGTCTTTAATTGATTTTCAAAATAATCACTGATGAACTTTCTTGCAGCAGGGCTGTTGTGGTTTTCTATTTCTCTGTTTAGATACTTGAGGCTCTCCTGCTTTCTATCAAGCGCAAAATAAGCCATAGCCCTTAAAAGGTCGTAGTTTTTGAACCTCTTCGCAATATCGCATATCATTGTTTCCATGCCTTCAAGCCTGACGATGCAGCTTACACACAAGTGCTTGTTAAACAACCCAACAACTATGACAATTAATTGCTTTAGCATATCATCATTAAGAGGCTCACTCTCCCATTGGGCGAAAAGATGACCATATTTCTCGATGAAATCCGAACATTTACAGTTTCTTAGTTCCGCTGCTATATCTGCCGCTGGATTGTTACGGAGTTTTTCTCTAACTTTCAGGAATTTGTCCTTACAGTAAGCTGCAAATTTAGATCTTCTGCTGCGATGGTCAAAAGTGGGCAGGAGGCCCGTTTGTGAGGCCGAATGCATCCTTCTCAACATTAAAAATTCAGGAATGTTTTTCAGCTTTATTCTGCCACTTCGATAAGCATATTCAGCGGCCTTTGCCAGCCAGAACGAATCTGAGGCAAACGGGTTCTCGTCGTAAAGTCCAATTTCATCAAAGAGGCTTCTGCGAATAATAGCTGAGCCATGACATAAACTAAACCTCCAGTTCAAAAGCCTGGCAATAATTTCATTGTGTTCAAGAGAGAACTTGTGTTCATCTGTGTATTGCAATCCTCTGAACTCATCCAGAAAGCTGCGGTAAAAAGCGCCCACTACGGCCAGGCAGTCATCACTGATTATTTCACGGTACAATACCTCCAGCTTGTTCGGGCACATAATATCATCGGCATCCTGTATAGCAATGAAATCAGAACAGGCCCGCTCAATTGCAAAGTTTCTTCTGACGTAAGGGCCTTTATTATCCTGAAAGTAATAAGGCTTTATTCTTTCATCCATTTGGGCGTACTTTTCGATAATACTTCTTGTACTATCGCTACTACCATCATCAAGCAAAAACAGTTCCCACTCCTGCATTGTTTGACTTCTGATACTCTCGAGACACTCCGGCAGAAATTTTTCACAATTGTAGCAGGACGTTATTACCGAAACTTTGGATTTGGAATCAGCGTCCGGGGCTAAGGATGTGAGTGCTTTTTGTATTCGCTCAAGAAATTTCCTGGCGCCGCTGTGTTCCGGTTGGAGATTCAGTTCCATTTCACATGCTTTTTGGGCTGAAAATATATCTCCAAGTTCAGCATAGGCAGCAGCAAGAGCATAATGCAGATTAGGCAATGTCATACAGTTCTTTGCTGCTTTTTCGAGATATTTGATTGCTTCTGAAGCATCGCCGTTGCGTAAATATCGAAAGCCCTTCCTGAAAGATTCTTCAGCCAAAATCTGATTATTTACATCCGTAGCTACTGATAGCTCCTTGCCGTTCTTAATGGAAGTAATTAGCTTTTTGGTGTCGGGCTGCGCTCTTTGTAACGCAAGATTATGTCTGGCTATATCTCGGAAAGGGTATATATGCTCATCGAGTCCCTTCATATCGGCATAGCTTCCTCGATGAGCATCTTTGTGAATCAACAAATCCTCCCGCTGAAGATATTCATTGTAGCGCCGTTGGAATACGTAGAAATCGGGGCGTTTTCGCTCTAATCGCTTGGCTGAGATTTTTTGTTTTCTGGCTTTTTCCTCAAGGATTTTTTTATCTTTGACTGGGTCATGATGTATTACGGGCTCAGGTGAATACATTTGCTTTCTCATATCCGGCTCGATTTCCATCAAGCGACGAGATAAATCAATGCCACCATGCCCAAAACGAATCTCATTGTCCCAGCCGCTGACTTGATAAAATGCAGACGCTTTATATGCGGTGTTTCCCTCCTGGCATGAAAAATAGGGGAAAGGCTTGGAACCATAATATCTATGTGCACCATATGGCCCCGCACCTTTTGCTTTTGGCCAGACTGCACCTTGAACAGCGATAACATCATATTTTTCAAAGTTTCTCAGATATGCTTCCACGATGTTCGTCTCGGCAATACAGTCGTCATCGAGAAAAAGCAGGATTGGTGCTTTGGCAAAAAGTGCTCCGATATTTCTGGCAAGATAGGCGCCGGTATTTTGATTCAGCTTTATATAGGTGTCGATAAACGGCATCAAGTCCTCAAATTCATCGTTTTTTGCTCCATTATTAACAAATATCAGTTCAAAGTTATTGTCTCGTTGTTGAGCGAGGGCCTCGAAATTCTTGACGGTGTCAGGATGGAAACGCCATGAGATTACAACAATCGAAATGCACGGCCTCTTTATCTTTTTTAAGTATTGGGCTGAATGAAAATACTTCTTGTATAAGTTATATTTTTTATCCCAGCCTTTTTCAAGCAGCTTAGAACAAAGATCATTAAGGTGTGTATTGTATCCTTCAGGCTTATTTCGCACTAACCCGTCCTTTGTTAATCGCCACGTCGCATCCGAAGCAGCACCAACCCCCATAAGGACTACACGGCCGGCTATTTTGCGGTTTTGTTGTGCTTCTAACTTAAATCGTGACGTTTCTTTGCCACCCGTTATATGGGAAAAATTATGATTCTGGTGAACAGCAGTTACAGCTTCAGTTGCATCAACAACGTCCTTGCCCTCAGATAGGGGGGCATAAACCAACCAGTTATCCCATGCCGTTCTACCTATGCCGAATGGCGGTATTTGTCTCCACAAACCTTTCCTAAAGGCAAAATAGTCTATACCACGATCTAAATGAATGGAGCCGAGCATCTTAACCTGCATCCTTAAATGTTCCTGCCATTTTTCGTTGTCGAACTCCACAGGCTCTGTTATGTCGATGTCCCAACGTCGTCCTATCATTAGAAACTGGTCAAATTCTGTGCCGACCTTGTCAAGAGCTTCCACAAAATCACTCATAAGAATTATGTCGGCGTTTATATATACGCATATCTCGCTGGTGGCCGCAGTTTGTGCTTTTAAAAACAAATCATTCAACAACGGTGTCCCGAACTCATTGCGTTGGACATTGGGAATGTGTTTCAAATTATATTTTTGAGCAAACTCAGCTACACCTTCGTCATTTCCGAAAAGAATAATTTCAGGACAAGGTCTTAACTGCATCCAACTTTTTAGTGCATTTTCTTGAATCGTAGCGAAGGTATCGGTGAAAGCTTTCGGCAGTGCAAAAATTGTGATATTTCCATATGCCCCTGTCTTTTGCCCTGTTGAAATCGGCTTATGCTTTCTCCGAATATACTGCTGAATATCTTTATACAACCACTGCGCCCGAGGATGACAGAACTCATTTTTTATTTCCATCCGCAAGCTCTCTGCAGCCTTCTCAAAGTTTCCTTCCCGCGCAAAACAAACCGCTTGCGCATAAAACGCTCCGTTGATATCAGATTTAAGAAGGATAGCCTGCTTAAAACAATTGATAGCTTCCTTTATTCGGCCACAGGCATAGAACCGTGCACCCTGCACACACAAAGCAACAGCTATCTTATTTCCTGGAACATTTCTGTCACCATAAACGCTAACCGTCTCAACTGGATTGTAACTGATACTGCCTGTTAGCCGTTTGAATGCATCTATATCAAAACTTTCCCCGGCACTTTTCCTCAGCACCGGACACTCGAATGTTACTGTCTTATCACCAGGATTTAAAATAAGCTCTACATTGTTGCAGTTTACCCACTCAACCAGCGATACTACTTCACGGAAACCTACAAAGAAACCTCCTTTCCAATAAGGAGCACAATATCCCTCAAAGCATTGCAAAGGATCGATCTCGTTGATAGTGACTTCTTCAAAAAACTTTGAAACACTATTATTTGTTAAGACTTCGGGATAGTACCACAAATCATCTACCGTTACGATGCTGCCCGGCGGCAGTAACGGTAACGCATTGTCAAGAATATGCGTCATAATAGAAGTGTTGGGTTGGTCGTGTGCATCAATATATAACAATACTTTGTCTTCTTCAGACCAGAGTTGCCTGAAGTCCGTTTTCAGAATGTCTTGTTCAAGAAGTCTTACTCCGGACAGGTCAACAGGAAGAACCTCTTGACTTTTAAACAGTGGTTTGAATGACAAATCAATAGCAATCACTTCTGCTTTGCTTTTAGCCGCAAGCCAGGCACGCAATGAAAGACCCGAAAGGGTGCCCAACTCTACGATCTTGGTAGGCTTGTATCTATGAACGAGCTCGACCAGCATATTCAGCGATTTAGGAGTCTGGTCACGGTAATAGAGACGATTTTGAGTTAATGCCAGTGTATCAATCCATTCTTGAAACGGTTTGCGGTTATTATCATGTGAAATTACGTTCCTGTTTGTCATCTGGCCTTTCCATCGGCCGCTAATCACGTATTCCTTAAATTCAGTCTGTGCATAGCCCCAGTTTTCATCGTTATTTGTTATTGGCCGACCCGCCTCTATCATCCGCTGGCACCAGACGAGGTATTCTTTTTGATAGTCGAGACTCGGATAACGTTCTGTTGCAAGTTTCTGTTTGTCCTCATCACTAACAGCCCAGCTCATATCATGCTCAATGTGGTAAATTCTCATAGGCTTGGACAAAATAACCTGATGCAAACCACTGACATAGGCCATATGTAGTAGTAGCCCATCAACATAAATAGACCATCTCGGCAGTTCCGGATACGCTCTGAACAAATGCCAATTACTACGCGACATCAGCGTGAAATCACCACACCCATTTGTATGCAGCTTTATATCCTTACTGTCATAAATGAAATGATCCGATTCCATTTCCGATATTTTCTTGGTACCATATAGTCCATGAACACGCACAATATTGTTCCGGCAGAACTCCAGCTGCTCGTTAATATCTTTACGCTCAGGCACTATTTTGCTACTAACATCATGTCGGTCAATACGGTAGAAATGGTTCTCATCGAGCCGGCCGCTTGCTAAAAACTGCATCAGCTCATTAGAAAATAGAATGTCGATATTGGTCGCTAATATAAATTTTCCCCTTGCCCGTCTGATACCCACGTTCTTGGCTATCATTTGGAAAAGTGGGAGCTTATCCGAATTGCCAATGCTGTTATGAACTTCCGCCGGTACCTCAATGAATCTAACCGTCAAAGGGCCCAAGTCATCCGGCCAGTCAAGAACCTCATAGAGTCTTTTTCTACCTGCCGGCGGATTCCACTCAACGATTATAAGCTCTCCATTAAGATTGAACCGCTTGCACTGTTCAGCAAGTCCTTTTGCAAATACCAGCATCCGGTGTAAAATATTTGCATCATAGTCATCATTTCGAGAAGCAACTACAATACTAAGATACTTTTCATCGGCTGCACGGCTTACGGGACTGCCTGAGTTCTCTGAAGACTCTGTTACACTGACAATCCGCTTGGCACTTTTGGAATTTGACATATCAAATTCTGCTCTCACCGGTATATCTTCCTCAAATTCCTCCGCCTCAAGGCCCCAGTTGTCGTCGTTAAAAATGATAGGGTTTCTTTGCTCCGTCATTGTCATCGCATAAGCATCAAATTGGGCGTTGGAAATCCTCTCAACTTTTCTGGCCTCAAGATTATTCCATAGGGTTCCTTTTTTATGGATCTCAGGCGTCCAGCCGGCACTATGCTCTATATGGTAAATACACATCGGATAGTTAAGGACTTCCTCGTCAGCCCCGTCATAATGTGCCATGAAAGAAAAAAGCGAATCCAAGTGGAACGAATGCATGTCAAACTCTGGGTAGCCGTGCACTGAAAACCAATGGTCCCTGTGCAATAGTTGAAAATCACCGCAGCCATTGGTGTGAAGGTGTGCCCTTTTCGTTCTTAATCGCGGAACATCTTCTCCCTCAGGCGGATATATCATATGATAATCGCCGGTTATCAGATTCTGCGTCCCGTTTCGTTTATTTATCCGAATAATATTTTCGCGACAAAACGCTAACTGATCGGAAACAGTAGGTTGCTGCAGAACTTTATTATTAACATCATAGCGGTCCACACGATATATTTTGCCTCTGGTCATCTTTCCAGAAGCAAAGAACGCAAATAACTCGTCGGAAAACAGGATATCAATATTTGTTGCCAGTATGAATTCCCCCTGCGCCCGCCGGATGCCCACATTCTTGGCTATCATCTGGTAGAGAGCCAGCCCGTCAGCATGTTTATACCGATTATGAACCTCTGCTGGAACCTGTATAATACGGATAGTACAATAATCGCTTCGCTCAGGAAATGGCAGAACCTCAGCCAATCGTGGCCTTTCCTGCGGCGGATTCCATTCTACCAAAACAATTTCTACCGAAAGCCTATACTGCTGCGATTGCGCCAAAATACCGTTGATAAACATTTGCATTCGGCGTAATAGATTACCGCCATGGTCGTCATTTCGTCCGGCAGCTACAATACTTAATGCTGGTTTTCCGTTGCGAAAATTGCTCACTTCTTGACCCCTACGAGAATCCAGCTTGGATAAATCCAGAACAGCTTGAGTGTTTGCTCGTTAATCCATTCCCACTGTTGATGAATTGCCCGCATCACGCCGAGTGTAGTCTCGAATTTGTCGTATATCGGCGGACAAAAATCGTGCCATATAATCAGCCCGCCACTTCTTAATAATTTAAACGCCTTCGCCGTATCGTTAATCACGATATCTTTCTGATGTCCACCATCGATAAGTGCCGTATCGAAAAATCCCGGCGGATAATTCGAAATATCCCACTTTGTGCTGTCACTATAAATCTGACAGACCCTGTTGCCCAGGCCTTTTTCCAGGTAAAATCTTCCTGTATATCCGAGCGAATCTGTCTGAGGCCAGTCTTTTACCCCTAAGCCCATTTTTTTAGCCCATTCCTGGGCAGATGCTCGCTCGTGGTCATCAATTCCGTAAGCTACGGAGCCATCCTGGGATACTTCGCCTGCCAACAGATTAATGCTCCAGACCGTCGCATCGCATTCCTCAAGGCAGTACAGTGTTCCCGCTCCCTGCCAGGTGCCGAATTCCAAATGCCGTCTGGGCCGGATGTTACGATATATGTATCTGAAGATTGGTGCATCATCTACCTCCATCTTCCATTGCTCCAAAGGCTTGTTCAGAGAGCTTTGCGGATAATCAATAGCTCGTGCAAAGCCCAACTCTTCGTGCAATCGCTGTACAAGAACCGACGGTATCGTAATGCTGCTTTCCTGCTGAGGCCGGGCCGGCGCTTCCGGCTCCACTGCGCAGACAGCCCCGACAGTTGTACTCTGTCCAAATATCGGCTGGTTATTTGCTTCTGCCATCTTTACAAATCCTCTATTAGATTTCTCCGCATATTTCCCGACACCTGTATCCTTCAAAACTTGATGCTGTGAGCCGGATAAATAGTTAGTCAACTGCTCCGCTAACACACTTTGGTCAGCAGCAAATAAGAGGCGAAGGCCAGCCAATCTACCTTCATGTCCGCTGTAACGATACCCTTTCTTGAACAAATAATTTTCATATTCAAATACAACGCATTCTTCATATCCCTGTCTGGTAAGCCATTCGAGCGCCTCTGCATTTGACTGGTCACGTTTGTTAAGAGCGTGGTTCAACTCCACCATAACAAACGGGTTGAAGCTGGCCATTGTCTTTGCGGCACCCTGAAGGACTTCGAAGTCAAAGGAGTCTACGTCGATCTTGATACAATCAACGCGTTGAAGTTTGTTGGACCTGACAAATTCGTCAATCGTCGTGAAAAGATATTCCTGTTTGTCCGGCTCTTGGCCCCAGATGCGATAGATTTTATCTACATGCTGACCAATCTTATTACCTAAAGCAGCCTCTACGCACGTTACATTCCGGACTCCGTTATGCTCGATGTTTTGCCTTAATTTCTCAATCGTGTTGGTCGGCTCAAATGCATACACATGGCCATTAGGGGCAAGCTGAGCGAACATAATGGAATAGTAGCCAATATTAGCACCACAGTCGAGAATGACCCAATCAGGCTGCACATTTTCAACGAACCATCGTTTCGTCAGCATTTCACACCGAGGATAATAGTCCAGGAAATCCGGATAGTATGCCACCATCTCTATCGGCGCGCGGCCGGGAACTTCCGTGTAAGCCATTTTCTTTCCGAACGTACTGCCCGCAGCACTATGAACATTTGCTGACTTTGCTACAGCTGGCTCGGAGCCATCCAATTTTTCTGCTTGATTTTTGCGATCCATCTGAGAAACGATGTCGGCTTCCGAAACAGATGTGCAAAAAGAGGTTTTTCCTGGCAAAGCCAAGTGTAACTTCCTCCGATTATTTACTCTGATCTCGTCTTGTGAATCAAACACTTCAAAGCCCATCCGTTTTTCTGGAGACTTACAAATATGTCCAATTGTTCTGTGTTTACCATCCGCAAGAAACTGCGAATCCCTTGATCCCTCCTCTTTTCTCGGGCTCATCGAGAAGATCCTCATTTCCTTGTCCACCGAATTTAGTTCTTTGCCCCCCAACATGAGGGGATCAAAAGGTATGTGATGTGATGATTCATAGTTATCCGATTTACAGATCTTTACCCTTTTTGTACGGGCGATTTCTCTGATCGTATCAGGAAACTTCTTTAAAACATCTTCGTGTATCATAATCCACTGCTGACCATAGGCAAGCTGGAGAGCCTCGTTGTAAATCTGCTCAAGTCTTTCTCGCGTCGCATTACAAAATATGTATTTTGGCACGAGTGAAAAGTTGCCCAAATTTGACCAATCGATCTCTTGTTTTATTAATATCTTCTTGTCTATGAACTCATAATAAAAAGGGCTACCCGGCAAAGGCCGGAACGCTCCAACGCCCTTCATATTGCAGTCCACGTTTCTCATAAATTCCAGAGTTTGCTCCATTTCCTCCTCTGTTTCGCCAGGAATACCCACCATGAAACTATTACCCAAGCATAAACCAGCCTCTTTCACACAAGCACATGCCTGCTTATTCATCTCAACTGTTGTTTTTTTGTTTATTACTTGAAGCATACGTTCTGTACCACTCTCGATTCCTATGTTGACAGAGAAACATCCGGCTCGTTTCATCATTTTCAACAAAGCCGGTTTGACCTGATTAGCTCGTATACCAGCAAACCACCGCAGCTTGCTATACGGATAAAAAATTCTCTCACCGATAAATCCTTCACATATCTTGTAAAGACGGTCCTCAATGCTTGCCAATGTATCATCAAAGAATGTAATGGCATCGATGTCATGCGTCGCTAAATACTTTGCCATTTCAATCGTATATTCCGGGGAATGATATCGGAAGGGCTTTGACCAATCAGATGCGCAAAATTTACAGGAATAAGGACAGCTTCTCGAAGTTAGCCCAGAAAGGCTTCTGAAACCCCAACCAATTACGGTGTTTATTGTGAAATCAGTGTAATGATTATCGTGTACCAGCGAATAATTTGGAAATGGATATTTGTCAATATCCCGAACAACAGGTCTCGGTTCAAATACATCGGTATAGCCTCTGCGCATGAGTCCCTTTATTCGAATTGGATTATTTCCCTCTAAAAGCTCAAGGCACACTTCTTCGCCCGGACCAACACATATTGCATCAATATATGGAATTTGCTGAAGAGTTAAAACCGGCTCGACCGACGGATGAGGTCCCCCTGTAATAATCTGGATGTCGGGAAACCTATGTTTAAGCGCACACGAGATATTTTTTGCTTCGTCAAACAGCGCCGATAACATATTTATCCCGATAACGTCGGGTCTAAATTCCTCCACAAGTCTTAAAACAAATTGAATGTACTCCTTCGTCCTATATTTCGCAAGGAGCTCACGGCAGTCTATGATCTTGATATCGTGCCCTTTTGCCTGTAGATAGCTGCATAATAGTACCAATCCAATAGAAGGGACATGGCAATGATTCCAGTGTGGCCGATTAATTATGCCAAAGTCTGTCTGGTCAGGCGGCAATATGAAAAGTGCTCTGTATTTCATGGTAATTCTCCAAGGACGACTGCTTTCAACAATAGACTCACTTTATTTTGGTGGTCTCTAAAATCCTTTGGATTTATCCATGTTGAAACGCCACCGTGAAGTTTAACTTCTCATAGACACATATTCGGCCTTTCCACCAAGCCAAACCAAGGTTCTCTCATCAATCTCGATTCTGAAATCACCTGACAAATATGCCTGCATAATTATTAACCTTTTAACACTTCCAGTACTTTCAGCTTTTTATCCTTGCCGTTACACACAGATGCCAGCCCCATCTTCGTTCCATCCAGCGAAAAATATTTTTAGGAAGATAACGAAAATACCATACCTTTTTGTAACGGTACTTTTTGTAATCCTCGATGCGATAAGGAAAAATATGTTCGGCTCTTGTCTCTAAAACCTCAAATCCCTCAAACAGCTCCTTGATGCTTTTCTTGGTAAACGTATAAGTTACCGGACAGCCGCTCTGCGCTTCTGAGTACCCCGCTACCAGTTCCGGCAGTTTCCAGAATGCCCCTTTGCCATACGTCATCAGAATCCAAAAGACCTTCCACGAATATCGGTTATAAACCATCATTTTAAATACGCTTTCGGGCCCC
The DNA here is from genome assembly GCA_041862635.1 of Phycisphaerae bacterium. Taxonomy (GTDB): domain Bacteria; phylum Planctomycetota; class Phycisphaerae; order Sedimentisphaerales; family Anaerobacaceae; genus NIOZ-UU13. The sequence continues at coordinate 34,307 of JBGVTO010000043.1, forward strand.
ATATATTTGCGAATTTCCGAGACAGCCCTTTCAGGCCTCGGTGTGTGATGTATAACACCAAAAGAATAAACCAAATCGTAATTCTCTACCGGAACAACCTTTGAAAGCTCTTCGACGTTTGCTTTATAGAAATCAATTTCCAATCCATATACTTCAGCCCGTTTTTTTGCAATTTCGAGCGATTTTTCCGAATAATCTATTGCAGTTACTTTTGCTCCGGCTCTGGCAAAACTTATTGTGTCTGTTCCAACGCCGCATCCCACTTCCAGGACCTTTTTATCTTTCCATTTTTCAAACTCGGCAAAGACGGGTATATGGGGCTCAACAAAATACTTCCTTGCTTCTACCTCGTCAAAGTATGCTCGACTGCCAATCTCCTGCAGTGAATGACGGATATTGCAGGGCCTGGCATCCCAGAATGCCTGGACTCGCTCAATCGTTACATTCTTAAATTCCTGCAGACTGTTCATGTACATATCTCACAAGTCCATTTTTCCGTACATCCAAGGCCCAGACCAACATAATTGAGCTTTGTGAGCTTCTCATTTTTAAGCTCTCGCCAGCTATCTAACAAAACAGCTCCTTCTTTGACATTCTTTTCAACTGTACTCCAGTCTAAATCCCTGAATTCCGGCCATTTCGTCAAAAGCACAATGGCATCCGAGCCATCTACGCACTCGTATGGGTTGGTGCAATATCTGACTTTATCACCCAATACATCTTTTGCGTTATCTAATGCCGCCGGGTCGTAAACAGTTACCGAATAACCAGCATCAATTAACTTTTCTGCTAACATTATTGATTGTGATTTTTCTGTTATATGAGTATTTGGTTTGTAGGATAAACCAAGTAAAGCTATGTGTTTTCGTTCTGTTACGTTTACTTCTATAATCTCAAACAGCCTATCTACCATTGCATCATTAATCGCAACGGTTGCCTTGCTCAATTTCGGCTCATAGCCCACTTCTTTTGTAAAGGCCTGAAAGGCCAGATTATCACGAGGGAAACACGTCCCGCCAAAGCCCAGACCTGCCTGCAAATACTTCGACCCTATTCGGCTGTCAGTTCCTATTGCTTCGGTTATTTCATCTACATCTGCGCCGGAAATTCTCTCACATATATTGGCCAGCTCGTTGGCAAAACTTATCTTTGTCGTTACAAAGCAATTCAAACTTAATTTGGTGATTTCTGCATTCAACAATGACATCGTCGCGATATGCGGCTTGTTCTCACAACTGCTAACGTAAAGTTCTTTTACTATTCCTGCCGACTTTTCATCAGATGCGCCTATAAGCACCATATCCGGTCTTGAAAAATCCTGAATTATCGACCCTAAAGCTATAAACTCAGGATTGTAAACAAGCCCAAATCCTTCCCCGCAGAGCTTGCCGCTTAATTGTTCCAGCAAAGGCTTAAAAACGCCTTCGGATGAGCCGGGCATAACGGTCGAGACAACATCCACCACATGGAAGTTATTCTTGGACGCAAGCATCGGCCCAATTTCGTGTAATACACCCTCAACATACTCATTGGAAAGCTTCCCGTCAGGCTTGCTTGGAGTCGGAACAATAATTAGCGTAACGTCCGAATGCAGTACGGCATCGGTCAAGCTGGTTGTTACCTCAAAGTTATCCCACGCCTTGTCCAGGAGCTTAGCCAGTCCTGTCTCTCTGATAGGACAGTGCTTTCGCCTGAGCTCACTGACAAAATACTTGTTCTTCTCAACGCCAATAACTTTGTGCCCTTTGGAGGCGAAATACGCAGCCGTGCAAAGACCCAGCTTACCTAAACCGATTACTGATAGTTCCATTTTTTCTTTCTCATACATACCGTCAAATAAACTTGTATGTCATGCTGTCATTTAAAATAACCTGCTCATATATTTCATTGTGCGGTTGATAGGTACACCTTGGACATTCATTTTGAATCACAATATTGTCATGAATATCCCAATGTTTTTTGCTGCCCCACAATTTTTGAATTTCCTTTGTATCTTCGATGCTTCTGGCTAATTCCAGTTTTGGATCACCTCGCCTATCGCAGCAAAGACCCACTGTAAAAGAGTCTTTCGGAGCATCTTTACCGGTCGGTGGCTCAATTACTGCTGTCATAAATATTGAATGACATCTGCAAAAATAGTTAGCACTGGCAAACTGAGAATTGAATTTATGGGTTACTCCATAAACGCCGAAAGTTTCGTCATCCAGTTCCAACGCTTCGGCAATCTGTTGTTTGAACAATGATACATCATTCCGGGAAAAGGTAATTTCCCGTTCTGTGCCTAATTTATCCCAGGTGGTCCCTGCAGGTCTAAAATGAATATTCTTGCATCCTATTTGCTTTGCAAGTTTAGTTGCCTCGTACACTTCGCCGATATTACCCTTGTACAAAAGATACTTGAAACTCACTCCGTAAGCGGGATGCTTCCAGCCTAACTTATTATTGTGCATCTTGGCGTAATCAACTAAGATAGAAATATTCTCGATAACACGGTCAAAAAAATCACAGTCAGGAGACAAATCCTTTAATTTATTGAAGGTTTCTTTTGTGGCTGCATCAATAGATACACCGACCCATACCGCCTGAGATAACGAATCGACAAATTCGTCTATTTTTGTGCCGTTAGTAACCACGCCCACCTCAATATCGTTTGCGACAACTCTATCTATGAAGTTGCCTGTTGACGGATTCAACAGCGGCTCTCCTCCGCCTGCAATACAAATCGCCTGGACTCCCGGCTCTTGACAACCTGTATCTTCCCCCCAGTGGGGCAGGAAATCAGCAATTTCAAATAATGCCTTTTCCGACAAGGAGCTCTTCCATTCCCTTCTTACAAGCTCTGCGTTACACCAGAGACAATTCAAGTTGCAGATATTGGAGGGGTCAACAGTAATAAGTACCGGCGGAGGAAGAGGCCTGCCTCGCTTGATCTTTTTCCACCTTTCAACCTGAGCAAGGAGCTTATAGCTGTTAAACGGATTCCAACGCTTGCTCGGATTCCATTCTTTGTGTGCTTGTTTTAGTCTCTGCTGAGTGTCGGCCTGTGACCTGCCACCAACAGAAATCGCATCGGCAGAACTGCCGGACAAAACGATACTATCATCAGGGTGATTGCTTTGGGCCCTGCTTACTCGGGGCAAATACTTTGCCTCTGGTTCTCCGATTTTTCGTGATACGCTTTTTTTCACGATAAACATTTAGCCTCCCTTTTCATTCATTCCCCTGCAATTCAAATATTGCTGCGATACGTCTCTATGGTCTTTTTGCCTTTACGGACCCGGCTTAGCTCTTCCGCAGTCTCGGCTTGCTTAGCTGTTAGAGCAAGACATAGGTTCTGGTATAATTTTCGTAACTTCTCGTGCTGGCTTTTAAATTCAGACGATTCAAGAATCCCCGACCGTGAGATTTTCCCCACAAGAGAGCTGGCTTGCCTGCTTAAGACCTCAATTTCATTGATGTTGCCCTGACGGGCAAGCTCTATTTGCTTTTCCAACAGGCTTTGCAGCTCGTCCATCAGGTGTATCTGTCCATCTGGAATAATCTCAATACTATCAGTGCTCATTACACTCGAGCTCCTGTTTGGATTCCTTGTTTTACCTGAGCCAAACTATGTTCGACTTCTTCCAGAAGATTAGCTGCGTCTGTGTGGCTCTTGTCCAGAGTTAATATATCCAGGAGAATTTTTTTAGACTCCTCAAGCTTGCCATCTTTCATATATAGCGCCGCCAGTGGGAACATAACGGAGGTATCGCCTGGGTGCATATTCAAATATGTCTCCAGATAGTGAATAACCTTTGAGAATGAACCCATCTGGCAGGAGGTCTGAAACAGGCCCAGAAGAGCTATTAGATTGTCGGTGTCCAGCTCCAGGCTTTTAAGGTACATCTCAAAGGCCTGCTTGTAATCGGCTCTCTGCTGTGCGACCATAGCGAGGCCCGCATAGGCCTTGGCGCAATTGGCGTCCAGCCGACAGGCGACCCTAAAGGCTATTTCAGCATCATCAAGAAGATTCTTTTGCAGGGCAACTACTCCAAGCCCAACGTAAGGGCCCGCTTCGTCTGGCGACAGGACGGCTGCTTTTTCGTAGCACTGTTGTGCCTGTGTGTAGTTGCCGACAGAAGTGTAGCAGTCCCCCAGCTCCTGCAAAACTTCGTAATGCTGTGTCGAGTCGTGTTGTTCGTCGATATTATTTTGTTTTATGTCCATAGCAATTCTTTTCCTTCGAGTATTTGTTCCGCTTTTTCGAGTAAATTAATCGCCGAGTTAAAATCATTTTTCTCGCGTTTGACCTTTGCCTCCAACAAGAGTGTCTCCACCGTTGGTCGTTGACGGTTGACTTCACGGCTGAGTTCGGCTGCTCGGATGTGGCCGCCGGCTTTGAAGGATGCCTTTGCAGCTAACGTTTTCATCCACAGTTCGTTTCGATAATGCTCCGTGATATATTCAAACATTTCAGCAGCCTTTGACCAACTACCGTTTTTTTCTGCCGACTTGGCTTTTTCAAGCAATTGGTCGAACTGAAACGGTATTTCTTCCGGCTGCAGGCGCCTTATCGCAATGCCGGCCGCATTCAGAGATTCACGTACAGATAAATGTGGAAAGCTTCTCCGAGCACACTGTAAGTCATTTTTTCTGACCAATACCGCCCAGAGTCTTTCTGTCGAGTCTTCTAACTCAAATCCCTCATTGTTGACTAAGCTGTTGACCAAAGCGTGGAGCGAATCCTCTACCCAGAATTCTCTAATGGGAAATCCGCTTGGTACTATGGCAATATATTCACCCTCACATCTGGCTAAGGCTGAATCTATTCGCTCGGCCTGAGAAGATAACGGATTAACGAGCACAGGAATTATGTTAGGCATATCAGTATCGAGTTTTTCGAAATCCGCTGTCGGCAGCGGCAGATAGACCTCGTATGGATAGAAGGTACGCTGCCAGATAGAACCAAGGGTTGTACCTGCTTGCTTGTTCAATCGGTCTGTAGTAAAAATGATGGACATATCACCGAGTTTAGTCCACGGTTTGGGAGGCCTGGTGGTTCGTATCGTTAAAATGTTCTTCGTATATTCCTTTTCATTCTTGCGCCGCTGCACTGATATTCTGTCACATTCACCTTCAGGCTGATAAAATTCACCGGTAATTTCGGAGACGTGGTGAAAATCTGAAAAGAAAACCAGCCGCCGGGTCATGTCCCAATCAATTAAAACATTGATGTCTTCGCTGTATGGCCCGGCTTTTTCAAGCAAATCCCTCCGATGCATAAGGCTTACATGCAGGACATGGTTCCAGTACAGCATAAAAAAGCGGTCGAAGTCCCTGCTAATTTCAACGACTTTGCTTAAAACCTTTCGGCTGCCGTCAGGGCAAACCTTACAATACACTTTATACAAATCACTGTATGCAGCTTGGCAGTCGCTTTTGTTTTCAAGAGCATCGACCAGCGTTTCGATATGATTGGGATAATATAGGTCGTCGTCGTCAAGGTAAGCAACGTATTTGCCTTCGGCCTGGGCTAATGCTTCATTGAGCGAGAAGGCCTTGCCGCGATTTTCTTTTCTGTCGATAAATATTAACCGCTCGTCCCCAAAGGAATTAACTATGTCCCTTACGTCTTTTCCGCCGTCATTTATTACGATTATCTGAAGATTTCGATAGCTCTGGCGCACAACGCTGGCCAGGGCCCCGGCTAAATATCGACGCCGATTAAAAGTCGGGACAAGTACAGTAACGACCGGCCCGCCCTTTTTGGGGGTACCCAAAACCGCCTTATTATGTTTTGGGGACCTCTCGTAGTTTTCTGACATTCCAGGAGTATCTAACATTTTCTAAATAGCTAAGATTTACACACTCAAATTATTCTCGAACGTTGGAGCGGAAAATTCTGCGGGTAATCCAATCTCTTCAAAGTTCCAATTTTGCGATTTATTGTAAAGCCAAGGCTCGGCTTGTTGTGAATCTATCTCAACTTCGAATTGGGTGAAGATATTATTGGTCTTGGTCAGCTGCTTTTCCAGCGGATAGTTTTCTTCAACGAATCTGCGATACCTTTTGGGTTCGTAGGTATCGGAAATAATCTGCTCGCAGAATTCTTCCGATATGTTAAATAAAAACTCTGACGGAAATATCTGGTCTGCACCTGGGAAATTATGGATGACCGGCTTAAGACCGCAGGCCATTGCTTCCAGAATTCCCATACCCTGGCTTTCAATGATACTCGTCGAAACGATGTAGTGTTTGTCCTCAAGCCAGGAACAAACATCTTCCTGCCAGCCGTCGAAGAACACCACATCGCGAAGGTCGAGGGCATCAACCATATACTTTAGATATTGCTCAAGAGCTTGGTCCTGAAATATACCCCCGAAGAACAGACGATACTCAGGGACAATATAGTGCAGCTTTTGCATGCACTGTAAAACGAAAGCAGGATTCTTTACCGTTCTCAGATTAGACAAAAAAGCAATATTCTTGCCGCGCTGGCGCTCGGTAAGAGTAAATTTTTCAAGGTCGACCCCATTAGGGATGGTAACTATCGATGTTTGACTTTCGAGGTTCGGTACCGTGTGGATAAGAGCATCTTTGACAAAGCTGTTACCAACAGTAACAAGGATGTCGATATTAGCCCAATTCATCTGCTCGGGCCATTGAGCATAGGCTTCGTAGCGGTGCAGTCTGATAATGTTTTTACAGACTTTCGGCTGCTTCGAGCCTATTACTGCAAGATTTGTGCACCACTCAAACCACGAAATATCACTCCATTTCATTAATTCGTATAGTTCTTCTTCTGTTTGCTCTTCAAAAACGTGTACTTGAAAACGCTGCTTTGCAAATTTGATGATTTCGTTAAGAAATCCCATACCATCACCGCCACAGAAGAAAGCTATCTTAGGTCTTTTGCTGCGAATCACTTCAATCATCGGACTGAGAATCTCCTGGTTGGGCAAGCTTTGCAGTGAGCGCAGCAGTATTTCAATTGCGCCGGCCTTATTGTTCTGCTCCAGAAATATGTTGGCGGTTCTGTTAAGTACGTCCACATTCAATATGCCCATCTGCTCCAGATTATCGAAAAGCTGCATAGCTTCGTTTGCTTTGCCGACAGCAAGATATGCTTCTACCAGGTTCCACACTATTTCAGCGGAGTCTTCTTGGTGGCTGCGAGCTTTGACTAAATGCTCGATGGCTTCATCCGAACGGCCCAGGCAATACAGAATTGCTCCCGTATCATTCAGTACTTGTGCGTTGCCGCCGGTCGTGCGAAGATGTTCTTGCATACAGGCCAGTGCTTCCTGATATTTACCGGCTTCCGCTAATTCCAAACCTCTCTCGTAATGATAATGATTAGGATTCACACCAGCCGTGCTAGAGCCACGTCTCGGCAGGAATACACTATTTTGCATGTGTTCGCCTGGTGGATTTGAATTCGTCCCCATTATTGCCATCCGATTTACTCCTAATTTCTGAGTTCCGATTTTTTCATTTCATTGCAAAATGAAATTGCTTAAAAACCGGCTGTCTCACGGTTCTAACCTTGGTAAAAATAATGCAAATTCCGTGCCGTTAGCCTGTACCAACGTATATTCGCAATTTCCCAATTCCAGATGTTAAATTTGTATAAATATCGAACATTTATGTTTTCAAAAGTTACCTTTCAGTTTTTCTAACATTTGTCCTCAACAGTTATTGGAGGAAATCCAGCAGCGACATAGACATAAGTTTTGCAGCCACTGATAATGACATTTGATATAGAACCTCCCGGCGAGAGAGGTCTATAGCTATTTGGGCGATGTCTGCTTCCTGCAGACGGGTCGCTTCATCCTCGGTATTGTATTGTATGTCCTTTAGGCTGTTTTTGAGGTTGTCCAGAAAGCCGATTTTAGACCCAATAGAGACCTCGGATTGGACCAGAAGTTTGTCTGTCTCTTCAAATAAGCTCGGTAAGTGGTTTAGCTGCTCTCGAACTTGAGCATCGGAAAGCCCTTTTTCATTTTCCAATATGTCCCGAATAATAATAAGTGTGTTGAATATATCATAAGTTCCGGGTATGCTTACCAAATCAACTCCGGTGCCGGCTATTTCCGTGGTGTCAACGTATAGGACTTCTCCGGTTCGCGAATCTGTTACAGCTAAATTCGTATCTGTGCCGTCAGTATTAAAAGTGCTCAGGCCGTCGTCAATAGAGAGATTATAATTGCCTGCTGAGCCGGTTACTGTCAGCCATACCCCACCGTGAACACTCGATGTCCCCGTGCCGGCTTTGGAACCGGTATCACCAATCAAAACCGGGGCGCTGCGGTCGTTGGTGCGAAAGATATTATCGCCTATGTAGAAAGCTGATGATTCTATCCCGGGTGCTACTTCAATATCTCTATTCTCAAAACTACCCTGATAAGTTACTCTGGTGATTTTCCCATCAGTACGTTCTACCGTATATGGTGCAGAGCCTGTATCAGTTCCCCCAAAGAGGTATTGGTCCATATGTTTCATGTTAGCCAATGAGACTGTTTGCTCTAATATATCGTTGATTCCTTCTGCTGTCCTTTTTCTTGCCGCTTCGTCGTAGATGCCACTGGTAATTTGAGTTATACGTACTTGGGTCTCAGTAAAATTTGATTTTATATCCTCAATAATGGTGGAGGAAAGCTCCAGGATGCTAATGACTTCCGAGAGGTTGTCGATATAATTTTCCAGGGACTTTACATTGGTATTTAGCCCTAAAACCCGATAGGCGGCAGCAGGGTCATCAGAGATTCGATTTATCCGTGAGCCCGTAGATACTTGTTCCTGTAGGTTAGCCATTGCATCGGTATGAAGGTGCAACGCAAAGCTGACATTATTATAAATATTGCTCAGTGCTCCACTCATTTTTCGTATCTCATATCCTGCTTTCGCTTCACAACATGCGCTTCACGCTTCTCATATTATTTCCATAAGAGATAACAACAACGTTTGAATTGTGCTCAGATATTTGCTCATTCCCTTGAACATCTGCTCGAAGACTAACATCTGGGCGGCTTCATCGTTGATGTTGACGCCGCTTATCTCACTTTGTTGATTGCCCAGGTTTTGGACCATAGATTCGATATTGTCTTTGCGTGCCTGTCTAACAAAAAGCTGTTGACCAATGTCCGTGACCATCTGGCGATAAAACTCTCCAGGTGTCATAGAGTTCAGGCTGGTTACGGTCTGGTCCCTCAAGCCTGCCATCCGCAAAGCGTTGGCGTTGTCGGTCATATCCGCACCCAGGGCTGATGTCACACGGCCCGGTGTAGCAGCTATATCCGAGCAAACTGCTATATTTATAGCGCTGCTGCCGGAAAAAAAGGTGTTGATTCCAACCGCTGCCAGCACCCCCGAAGTGTCAGTGTCCGCAAAAACATCAATGCTAAAAGAATCTCCGTCAACCAGATCACCTATACTAAGAGATATCTTGATTCCTGTGTCTCCAACATCGATCTTGTCACCCACCGCATAGCCGGAACCGATATTGATGGTATCAATTGTGTTTGAGGCGCCGTCAATTACTGTAAGTGTGAGGGTATCAACTCCAACATTACCTGTGCCGGAAACACTGAATGTGAAAGTGTCGTTTGAACTTCCTGTATAAATGCCTGATACGCTTACAGTTGGATCCGAGGACCCGTTGAAATTAATGTCGAGGGGTTCAGGCTCAGGAAGAACGGCGGGCAGAAAATCAAATTTATAGTTTGTGTCAGCCTGGATGTGAAGCTTGGAAGAAATCACCGAAGCACTAAGACCGGTGATGTTGTTAGTAATATAATCTGCAAAGTCAGATAGCGTAGGGTCAGCCGGGAGGTCATTGGCAATGTCAATTTCATGTCGAGTTATCGTGGTTGTTCCGGGAACTGTTGTATCCGTAACTCTGATAAATACCGAACCACTGGTTATGGGGGGGGCGAAATCGCCCAGAACCTCGCTCGTCACAAGCCAGCCGGTCAGTTCCGTAAACGACCCGGTTGAGCCGACTCCCTGGACATGATATTGATTTATCTGCTGTATCATTGCAGTTGCCAGATCGTCCAGGGTATCGTGTATATCAGAGACCAGTTCGTTTCTTAACGACAATAATCCACCTAATTGTCCACCTTGCACGTTTATGTTAAAATTGTTCACGCCGGCGATGGAAATACCCAGTTTGCCGTCTTCTCTAAAACCTGTCTCCAGGTCGATTGCGGAGGCACCTATCGCCACAGGAGTTCCAGCTAAATAGACATCGATCACACCATACTGTCGCGTCTGGGTCTCTATACTGACTAATGAGGACAGTTCTTTTATGCACTGGTCCCTTAGGTCCCGTAAATTGTTGTCTTGGCCACCGCTTATTTCATGCTTTTCTATGCTATCGTTCAGTTCGGCTATTCTGTTTGTCAGGATATTGATTTGTTCGATAGTGTTCTTAGCTTCTAATTCAATTTGGCTTTTCAATTCTACCAGAAATTCTCCTAATGTTCTGAATTGACCGGCCATAGTCTTGGCAGCGGTTACAATCTGGTGTTGCCAGATTACTTCTGTCGGATGAGCGGAAAGGTCCTGCAAGGCGTTGAAAAAATTGTCTATAGCTCCGCTCAAACCGCTCCCCTCTAAAAATTCTCCAAATGTGTTTTCGACCGTCTGCAGCGTGGCAAATTCCTGCGAGACCTGTCCTAATAACGATCCTTGGCGGAGAATCTCCCGCTCCAGAAGACCATCAATTAATCTGGTAATACCGACGACATCGACACCTCCTCCCAAAAGAACCGCACCGACTTGCGACGAATAAGCGGGACGCAGTTCTATTCTCTGGCGGTGGTAGCCGTCGGTAGCAGCGTTGGCAACATTATTGCCGATTATATCAAAGGCCCTCTGGGCTGCTTCAAGGCCGCTAATTCCTATGGAGAAACTATCCATTTCTTAACTCTATTTATCCCGCACCAATTGAACCTAATTCCAGGCTCAATCGTTCCCGCAGGCCAATTAGCCCCAGGATACTTTCAATTGGTGCGGGACTCAAAATTGAATGTTTACAAAAGCCATATCAGTTTGCCGTTTGGTCGCACCATTGGAGTTGTAGTAAACCGCCCCTGTCTTGCCGAGGTCGAAGATACTCTTCAAAAGCAGGTTATTGAATCTGGCGCATTCAGACAAAAGCAAAGCCGTGCTTAAATATTCTTTCTTAAGTTCTTTAATCAGTGACATTAACTTCGCTTTCCTCTGGGTTACCTGAGCTTTTTTCCCTTTTGGCAGACTTGCTTCCAGCGCCGATAAAGTCATTTGCTCTGTGTTACACCCAAGAGCATTCGCCAATTCTTTTCGTATCGTTTGCCGTTTTGATTCGTGGCTTCTGTAGCTGTCCGACTCGGCGCGGATAATCTCAAGCAGTTTGCCCAAAGCGGCATCGTCGCGCTTGATAACCAGGCTGCGAAGTCTATTCAATTGCGACAAGCTCTCTTGTATATGTTGGCTGTCTTTGTCGAGACAAGACAGCAGCTCGTCAATTTTATCTTCTATTTCAGTTGCCGTCGATTTCATAAAGGCCCATCCACGACTCGGCTGAGCGGCTCGGCTGAGCTCGCCGAAGTCCCGTCGAAGTCTGATTTTTGTGCTGTGTTTGCATGCTCAGCATTGGTCAGAGATTGATATATATCCTTCCACAGTCCAAGCCCGCCGTTGTTTGCAATATCGCGGGCAAGGTATAGCCAGAATATTCCATGAATCTGCTTGGAAGCTCCGTCTTTTTCAGAGTCCCAGTCAACGATACTTTTTTTCATTTCATCCAGCAGCTTAGTCAGTAAAACTGATTCAAAATCTTTTGCTGCTTGCTTCTTTTTCTCTTCCGAAATGCTGTTGAGCATCGACTTGTCGAGCTGCTCTAACAGAGCCGGCGGTGAGACTGGTTCGGTTAATATCAATTTGACGCTGTCCATTAAATTGCTCCTACATTATCACCAGCTTGGCTTGAAGGGCACCGGCCTTTTTCAAAGCGTTAAATATCGCTATCAGGTCTGTTGGTGTTGCCCCTATGCCGTTAAGGCTTTTGGCTAACTCTGAGACGGTAACCGACCGGGACATAGGAATCAGATGTCCTTCGTCCTCTTCGATTCCTATCAACGTGTCTTGAACAACTTTAGTGTCCCCGGCATCAGAGAAAGGCGCGGTCGGCTGTGAAATAATTGGCATTTCCTTGATTTTTACAACAAGGCTGCCCTGCGAAATCGCCACTGCTGATATGCCGACGTTTTCGCCGACCACAATAGTGCCGGTGCGCTCGTTGATAACCACCACCGCAGGAACATCAACCTTCACTTCATGCTTTGTAATATCGACGATAAAGCCGGCTATATCTTTCTGACTAATTTCGCTTGGAACTTTAACTGTAACTGTGCCGGCGTCAACTACTATTGCGCTATTCGCATAATCCCGGTTAATGGTTTTGCTGATTTGCTCTACGGTTGAAAAATCGCTGTTTCTAAGATTAAGTGTGATAAGTCTATGGCCCCCAATGTATTCGACGAATGTAGCTATTTCTTCCTTTTCAACTGTCGCTCCATCGGGAATTCGTCCGACCGTCTGGTGGTTTTTTGTAATCGAAGCCTTATCGCCTGCTGCTGTCCAGCCGCCGATTGAAACTCCTCCATCCGCTATGGCATAAACCTGACCATCAAGACCTTTCAGAGGTGTCGGCAACAGCTTTCCGCCCTGGAGGCTTTTGGCATTTCCTATAGCAGAGACGTCAACATCGATTCGTGAGCCTTCCCGGGCAAATGGACCTAGCTCTGCTGTAACCCAAACCACTGCAATGTTACCGCTGGTCAAATCGGTGGGAGTAAGAACTAATCCCGATTCCCTCAGCATGTTTGTAAGCATTTGTCGCGATAGCACACCGCTGTCGCCGTTTCCAACCAGGCCAATGACTAAGCCAACGCCTGTCAGTGGATTGCTTCGAAGCCCCTGAATATCAACAATGTCTTTTATTCGTTCGCATTGCCCGGCTCCAGCCATAAGCACACAGCCCAAAAGTGCACACGTCATAAGGACCATTATGCTCTTTTGCTCTTTTGCTCGTATTATTGATTTCATAAGCTATTACTCTCAAAAATAAATCTGTGCAGACGGTACAATCAAAACGGCCAGAGAATGTCAAATATACTGCCGAGCCAGCCCGGCCTTGTGTAGGGTGCCGCGACGCCTGAATTTTTAGCAACAATACGAAAATCTGCCACCTGCTCACTCTTGACCGTGTTATCAAATGCAATATCGCTCGGCCTGACTATACCGCTTACCTCGATGGTTTGTATATCACCTGCAATATTACGGCTGCGAGCTCCCATGACCACAAGGTTGCGATTAGGCAGAATATCCACAACTACTACACTGACCTGGTCCTCAAACTTGCGTTCGTCTTTGTAATCAGCCTTGCTTTTCAGCTCATTTCCCGATGTTGCACTCATCGTGAAGCCGGGCATGCGGGGTAGAATATTATGATTCGGCGTTGTGATTCCCAGCTCCCCATTAAAGACGTTTGACCGATTAGTGTCCTTCTTTAAATCCCTTTTTGCTTTGTTATCGACCTTGCTGTCTTCGCTGATCATAATGGTCAGGATATCACCTATCTGACGGGCCACATCGTCGGCGTATAATTCCTTCATATTCTTGTCCCTCTTGGCCCAGATAGAACCTGCTTGCAGGCAGGTAGCCGGCAAGAGCACGAGAATCATCAAGACAAGTATTAAGCCTGTCTTGAGCGAAGTCGAAGGGATTGTTCTGTTATTCATTATTTCTCCTTCTAAAAAACAGGTTCCACACTTCCGTCTTCGTTGACTCTGACTAAGATTATTCTTTGTGAGTCAACGTTTCGAACTTTTATATATTCCCCGGCTCGGCCATCCTGCATAGCTTTTCCAAAAGCCGTAATCAGAAACCCGGGCCTGTCAATTCGAATCACAACCTTTCGATTTCGCTTAGCAATGATTGGTGACTTGACAGGGCCCAACATATTTGGACGAAGAATGGTCTTTGCCGGTATCTGACGCTTGACAATGAGGCCGTAAGGAGACCTCCAATCAGACGACTCCGGATAGTTCGATATCGTCTTTTCTATCTTGACATTCTCAGGACTGATAACCGCACCTGCGGGAATATCAACCTTTGTTACTGCTTGGGCGGCATTGTATGTCAACCCGAAAGTTACCTCACGCACATCGATTTTTTTGCCGTCTGAAAGAATGGTAATCTCAACCCTTGCCTGGTTTCTTGCTCTGCTTTGGATTAATCGAGGAGACAATCTTATATCTTTGCTGCTACCGGTGATGATGAAATCTTTAGGTGTCCGTATTGGATTGAATCCACAAGCTGGAACGACGGAAGGATTTTTTTCCAGAAAGGAGCTTGCTAACTTAACAAATTCAATACTACGGATGGTTTGCTCTTGCTGTTGTACCGTTATTTTTTCTGCACCGGTGAATGTTACTTTCGATGCAGGGATGCCGTTTGAGGCCAATCTGCTTAAGACCGTTGCCCTGTCGATAACAATCTTCTGCCCCGGCACTGAAATCCGCCCTAATTCGATTTCGCTCGCCTTGGATACAAGAGATTCTTCACCTCGAATTATGCCGACCTGGCCCAAGCTCAAGCTGCTGTCTTTGACTGTAATTTCTCTCGGCAGGTATATCTGGAGAGCAGAATCCTTCTTCGTGTTGTCGGCTTTTGTGTTCACCGATGCCAGGCAGAAAATCGCACAAGTCATAAATATACAGCTTACAAGTATTCTTATGTCTTTATGCCCTTGTGTTTTTGTGCTCTTTTTATTACTCATAATGGTCTTTCACTTAGAACCTTGCTATTTGATTTGCCTGCCTTAGCATTTCGTCTCCCGCCCGAATTGCACGGGAGTTCGTCTCGTATGCTCGTTGGGCGGTGATAAGGTTGACAAGTTCGGTAATCATCTGGACATTGGATTTTTCCAGAAATCCCGACTGGATTGTACCGAAACCACTCTCTCCTGCTGTGCCGGTCGTAGCTGTGCCGCTTGCTAAGGTCTCTGCTAACAGGTTACCACCTTCACTGGAAAGACCCGAGGGATTAGGAAAACGTGCTAACTGAATCGTACCTACAACTGATTGTGTCCCCGCAGCATCGGTAATATTAACGCCTCCGTCCTTGCCGATATCAATAGAGGTGGCGTCTATTGGAACGCTGATGGCTGGCTCTATCGGGTATCCGGTGATGGTAACTAATTCACCGTTGGCATTTAGTTGCAGCGAGCCGTCGCGCGTGTATCGTATATCACCATTTGGCATACTTACCTGAAGGAAGCCTTCGCCCAAAATAGCTATATCGAGAGGTTTGTTGGTATTCTCAAGCTCACCGTTGCTAAAAACTTTTACGGTAGCTGCAGTTTGGACGCCACTTCCTATTTCCAGGCCGGTGGGCGTATTTGTGCCGGAAACCACTTCGGTGCCGGGCTCTGTTAGAGTTATGTAAAGCAAATCCTGAAAAGCAACCTGGCTCCGCTTGAAACCCGTAGTGTTGATGTTGGCAAGATTATTAGCAATCGTGTCCACCATTAACTGCTGGGCCGCCATACCCGTTGCTGAAGTGGAAAATGCTCTTAACATAATATTGGTCTCCTTATCTTAATAGGTGCCGGATGTGTTTAGGCCATAATTGCACTTATAATAGTGTTGGCCACTTCCATACTTGCTGTAAAGAACTTCATATTTGCTTCATAGAGCCTGGATACCATTATCATATCCACTAATTCATCTATGATCTTTACATTGGAGGCCTCTTGGTAGCCCTGCTTAACAACTATATTTTCTGCTACGGCCGGTTGTATATTCTCATCCGGCATCGCATAACAGTTCTCTCCATTTGGCACAAGTTTGTCTTCGTTGTCTCCGAAATCGACCAATCTGAATTTTCCGATGGGTATACCGTCGGCACTGATGCTTCCGTCGCTCGAGACACTCACTTGCTCGATTCCCACATCGCTCGGTATCGTGATCGGCCCTGCCTCACCCGCTACAATTCGTCCCTGAGAATCCATTATTTGACCATTTTGGTTTGTGTAGAACATGCCGTTGCGCCTGTAAAGCGGCCCTGTAGGTGTCTCTATCACAAAAAATCCCTTGCCGTACAGAGCAATATCCAAAGACCGGCCTGTTTCGACAATATTGCCCTGGGAAAAATCAAATACCGAGTTCAGTTCAATGCTTCCGGGTAAATATGTCTCTGTCCCTGCCTCTGGCGTCTCAATATATTGTGAGAATGCGTTGCTTCTACGCTTGAATCCGGCCGTGCTTACATTGGCCAGATTGTGCGCTATTATTTCAAAT
This sequence comes from Phycisphaerae bacterium, assembly GCA_041862635.1. Lineage (GTDB taxonomy): Bacteria > Planctomycetota > Phycisphaerae > Sedimentisphaerales > Anaerobacaceae > NIOZ-UU13. The sequence continues at coordinate 50,635 of JBGVTO010000043.1, forward strand.
TCCTTTGTTAATGCATCAATGCTTGAACTAACTTGGTCTGTAAGTTCTGACATTTCAGGTTCCTTGTACAGCCGCCGGCTCCGAAACGTTTTCTTCTGTGTTTACGGAACTCGGATTATCTTGACGGTTGCTATTGGTTCTTATTGAAGCTGCGTTGGCAGTGCGAATTAGCTCACTGACGTTTGAGTCACTTAAGCCAGTCAATTCCACTGCTATTGAAAAACCATCTTCTATAGCTGCGATGTGCCTGACCTCGCCAATATCTTCTATTATTTTTGACGGTGTTGTTCTACTGTCCTGCTCCAGAGCCCAGGGTGGTGAATTGCTTTTTTGGTGCGGGTTTAAGTCCTTGCTCTTTTCTTCACTCAGATTAACTATTACCAATACTCTGTCGCCTGCTTTTACTTCCAGAGGGGCCTCTATACGCAGACCGGGACCACCCAGCTCCGTAACAGTCGCAGGTATAAATTCCGGAGGTCCCCAGGTGTTGCCGGATGCATTTTCCGAACCTTGCTTCGCTCCTGGAGCCTCTATGCTGCTGATGCTGTTTGGCCGCAACATTCTTGAGAATGGAAAGCGTGCAATGAAGGCCGGCTTGTTTACTCGAATACGCAAGAAGCGCCGGCGACTAATGAACCGCATATCATCGCTATGATTCAAAACCAGAATGTCGCCATAACAGCGAACTACAGAAGTATCAAACTCCCAGACCGAAGTGCCGAAATAATATTGCGCACGCCAGAGCTCGCCCAGCTTACTTTCCACCGATGTTGTCAATCTGACAGTAAGTTCCATATTGTCATTTTTTATAACGGTGGACTCAATATCACCTAAGTCAGGAGTTTTACGACGGTTTATATAGAGTTTTTTACCTTCGGGAATTTGTCTGCTGCTCGGTTTCTTCAATTTCGTTGGCGAGCCTATTGAGACTGAGGTTTGTTTCTGGAAGCCAAGCTTTTCTCGCAGGAAGGACAGTTCGGTTCTTAACCGTTGGCTTTCTTCTGCTCCCTGTTGGGCAAGGCTTTCTTCTATCATTTTACCTGCTCCTTGATCAAAGGCGCGGACCATGGTAAAAATAGACTGGCTTCTCTTAAGTCCTGCCCTATATGCTATCTCAAGCAAAATTTGTCGCTCCCTTTTGCTTAATCCCCGTTGTTCGGCATAATCAAAAAATAGCTGCCCGCTAACCTTTCGTTCCCGTGCTATTCGACGTAAGCTAATCATCAACAGCAGCCCAGCTAATACGATTATGACAGCCACTCCTGTCAGAATAAACCATGGTTCGGTCATGCTGGTACCAGACCGCCCAGCGGCCTTCCACCGCTCTACCGGTGTAAGTGCCGGAACAATGATATTAAATCCTGCTGTCATAACATGTGCTGTAGGCATCTTAAATTTCCAAAGTTACTATCTGATAAGGTTGCTCAGCTCTCGCAGTATGTCGTTGGCGACTCTGATGGTCCTTGCATTGGCCTGGAAGCCGTTTTGGGCTTGAATCATAGAAACAAACTGAGTCGCCACATCTGCGTTGGATTTTTCCAATGCTCCACCATGAATGGAGCCGGCACCGCCGGTCATAGCCTGTGTAGCTACAGGCGCTCCTGAGTTGGCCGAAGTAGTAAAGTACCCGCCGCCGACACTTTCCAGGCCTGATGTATTCTGGAACAATGCTATCTGTACCGCTGCAATGTCCTTCTTGATGCCGTTAGAGAAAGCACCGATAACTATGCCTTCCTTATTGACCGATACCGTGGACAGATTACCTGCTTCGTAGCCATCCTGTTCTTTTGCTACTGCTGTAGAGTTTCCAGCGAATTGTGTCAAGCCGTTTAGTGAGCCTATGGTGCCAAGGTCTAAGCTGATGGTTTGTGGATTCGAGGGGTCTTGTGCAAAGCTTATTACAAACTCAGCTGGGTCGCTGCCGCCCAAACCGGTGTAATAGCCGTTCGTCGCGTCAAAGGTTATATCTTCGATACGCCGATTTGCTACAGTTATCTCATTGATATTGCCGGTGATTGAGGTCAGCACCATGTCCCACGTATTGGGGGTATCTGTCCGGACAAATGCGCCCGAGAAAACGTGTTTACCACCCAGGGAATCGTAAGTCATAATATTAACACTTCTGACCTCGTCGCCGCCGACGGTCAACATCTCGAAATACGCCGGCATTGTAAGCGTGCCGTCGCCACTCCATGCCATAGTCAAATCCGATTTACTGTAGCCGCTGGTTGCATCGGTTATACGTATTTGGCCGTTGACCAAAGACGCCGTCGCATCGTCAAGAACACCGTGCGGACCATGGCCTTGTACGGTTTCTGCACACACTCCAGTTACATCTACACCACCATCTTTTAAACCAACACTGGTAATTGTAATCAGGGGAACCTCACCATCTGAATCACCCATTGTATCAACAAAAGTAAAAGTTGTACCTGTCGCCAAAGCTGCTGACGGCGTTATGCCACCGGAAGCAGGAGTGGTTGACAAGGCATCAAGGGCAGCTGTAATCGTCGCAACATTTGCATTATAGTCGAGCTCTGTGGTTGTTGCGCCATCGTATGTTAGGGTGTACTTACCTTCATCTGGTACCCCACCACCGCCCGTCAGTGTTACCGTCTGAACCTCCGCAGTCCGAGCACCACCTTCGTCAACGTTCAAGTAGTCCAGTACATCCTGTAATGTGGTGGTCGCAGTAACATCCATAGTCAGATCCGTGGTCGGACTGCCGCCTAAGGCAGTACCATCCGGTTTGTAACCGGAGAAGGTAATCACTCCCGCGGTCAGCGTTCCAGTATATTGGTCGAGGTCATTGATAAATGTGGACCCGACAGCCGCAGTGCCGTTTTGGGTGTAAGTTACATTCGAGGCCAGCAGTTGTGTTTGTGGTGCCATAAACGTCTCATCGGCGCTTAAATTACCGGATACTACTATTTGTGACGTAAGCCTTGCCGGCATCGGGACATCGTAAGGTACATGCAGGTCGCTGTCACCGGCAATCTGGAAGCCGTCAGTTTCACCCAATGAACCGATACGCTGGACGCGATAGCCTGTGGAAGGGTCAACCATAATTGAGTCCGCATCAACGGCAAAGGCACCTGCACGAGTGTAGATGTTCTGTTGACCGTCACTGACCACAAAATAGCCTTCTCCTTCTAACGCCAGGTCCAGAGGATTACCTGTATTTACAATGTTGCCCTGTGTTGTGTTTGGGGTTATACCGGCTACTCCAACACCGCTGCCCATCTGTTGAGGGTTAGTGCCGCCGACGGTACTTGTTGGCTGTGAGGCCTTTTTTATCGTCTCACTTAGTAGTTCCGAGAAGGTTATTCTGCTGGCCTTAAAGGCGGTGGTATTGACGTTGGCCAGGTTGTTGCCGGCTACATCAATCATTTTCTGGTGGGCTTGCAGCCCCGTAACTCCGGCGGATAATGCAAAACTCATTTTTATCTCTCCTTAAATCGAAACCTTAAATCTCTGAATTTAGTTTTTGACGGATATTACATTTTCCAATCCAAACATATAGTCTCCTACTCTCAAGAATATTTCCCCGTCAACGTTATTATAAACTTGTTCGACTATGCCGCTTGTGATATCTGTTTCACCTGTCTCGGTTTCCAGCATGAATGAAACTTCCTTACCTATCAACGAATTGGCATAGGTAAGCTCAGTAGTGGCAAGCACCTTTGCAAAGCTTTCGTTCATTGATTCGAGCTGCTGTAGTTGTGAGAACTGGGCCAGCTGGGAAGCCATCTCATTATTGTCTAAAGGTTCCAGCGGGTTCTGGTTTTGTAGTTGGACTATCAGAAGATTCATATAATCCATTTGGATGTTACTTGCTGTGTTTGTTGCTGATATTGGGTCCATAACTTTTCAACCTTTTTCAAAAGACAAAAAACTAAATTTCTTTTCAAATCCCGAGGTTGTCGGTCACAACTCGACACCTTACTGGTACGAGCGACAGGCAAAAGGAAGCAATTGTTGTGCCACATTACAATCGCCGCCGCTTTTGTGATACACAACTTCCTGTCACAACAGACATTACGGAAAATAAAAAGTTGAATAAAGGTAGAAATCACCTTTGTTAACAGATTCTCTTAGGGGATAAATTTTCCTGTATCCCAGAAAATTTTTCCGGCTTGGACTTGATGGTCTTGCTGAAAATTTTTGTTGTTCTGTTTTAGTTTACTCGGTGACACTAAAACGTCCCATAAAAAGCAATGTCTTCTCGTTGTTGGCATTGCTTTCTTAATCCGCACTTATTGATAACGGCCTCATGCCGAATAAGTGCGGGATGTCCTATAATAATAATCATATAATCCGATGTATTTTTGATGCTGACAGAATCAATGACATTATTGGCCGGTCCCATAAATAAATTAAAGTTGTCTTTGGATGTCTGTCGATTTATGGCTTTGTATTATTCACATATCTATGAAGTTTGAATACCTACATAACGTGAAAACAACTTACTTAGCGCCGAACAACACTTATAGTTTTGGGCAAAGATGAGTTTACGTAGAATTGTTGTAGTAAGCAAGGACCCCGAAGTTCAGCAGCTGGCTCAGGGGTATGGCCAGGAAGTATTTGGGGCCGATAACCTGGCCGATGCTTTGGATATCGTTCAAACGGTCAATCCGGATTTAATTCTTTTCGACCATCGGTTTGGCCCGCATCATATCCATGAATTCCTTGAAAAGACCGATAAAAATTCAATCGATGCTCCCATCGTGGTGGTTGGTAATGATGATAACAACACCGACTTGTCCACAGAGTTTATACAGACCGGGGCCTATGACTATCTGAAGTCAAGGCAGGATTATGCTCAGCTGGAGCAAATTATAAACAGGATAAAAATTAAATCCAAAACTTCTCACTCTGAACAAAGCACAAGTTGTTTTTTTGCTGAAGACTTAGCTGTTTCTGTCTCTATGGTCGGCTGCAGTAAAGCTATTCTCAATACTCTCAAAATGATTAAACTTGTGGCTGCCAGCCGATGCAATCCGATTTTGATAGTTGGTGAAACAGGCACAGGTAAAGAGCTCGCCGCTAAGGCGATACATACTCTAAGGCATCCGAACGAGCAATTTGTAGCCGTAAATTGTGCAGCTCTGACAGCGAATCTGCTGGAAAGCGAGCTTTTTGGCCATGTGAAAGGCTCTTTTACCGGTGCTGACCATGAGAAAACAGGACTTATGGAATTGGCCCAGTCTGGCACGCTCTTGCTTGATGAAATAAGTGAGATGCCAATAGACCTGCAGGCTAAATTGCTCCGTGTCTTACAGGAAAAAAGCTTCCGAAAGGTCGGGGGTATAAAAAATATCCCCTGCAGCGCCACGATAATAGCTTCGAGCAATCGTAATCTCAAAAATGAAGTCCAGACCAATCGCTTCCGACGCGACCTTTATTACCGCCTGAATATTTGTCCTGTTACTCTGGCTCCTATTAAGTCACAAGAACGGAGACAAGACATACGGCTCTTAGCTGAATACTTTCTAAAGACGTCAACTATCTGTCCAGAGAAGTGCGGTAAGATAACATCACTGACTGAATTAGCTATCGAAGTCTTAGAGAAGCACGATTGGCCCGGCAATGTCCGTGAGTTGCGTAACGTCATCGAAAGGGCGATTCTGCTGGAGACAACAGACAAGATCGGACTAAACGCTATCTATATTGACCCGACTCAATGGAGTGAGGCATCGGACAGCCTGACACCCGGTCTCATCAAAGATTTCTCATTGGCAAAGGCCGAACGCGAGCTGATTGCTCGGGCTTTGAAGAAAACAGGCTGGCAAAAGACACGTGCTGCTGCTCTTCTTGGCATAACCAGAGCAACTCTTTACGCCAAGGTCAAGCAGTACAATATCGAAAAGGATTCGTATATTGCGCACGGCCCTGTTAAACAAGAGCAAAATGACGTTTCAGCATCATCCTTATCTCAGCCGGTAGCGGCTCTCTGATAGGATTCTAACTGGCCGATGCCTGTTAGAAAATCTATCGATTCGTCTAAAATGCTGACATTTCTTTACACTGCGAACATCTTTAGCTAACGCCCAAGGTTGATTTTTCGGGCAAAAAGCCTCTAAATACATCAATCCCTCCATTTGTAGCCGTCTCTGGCACAGTTATTGCTGCTTTCTTAAAAATGAGGTTGTGAGATACGCCTCCACCGTTTTGACCCCGCTGGTTCGTTTTGCTTGCACCTGCGGTTGCGCAGGCACAGGTGAGAAGCAAACAGCGGGGGGCGGTGGGGGCTGACTTGGAAGCTATGGCAGCAGAAGAACAAAAAAATGTTCTCCAAAAGGATACTTCCGATGTGCCATTGGACAGTGAATTATTTACGGATGAAGTTCGCAGGGAGCTCTCGGAGCGCGATGTGTTTGTTGGAGATGAAGATTTTTACAAACTTTTGGCAGATTCCACCCAGGCTGCTGCAGTTCAACAACCTGTCGGCACAAGCCAAATCCCGCTGCAGTCGATTCAACATAAACGTTTTTCGGCCCTTCAAAAAGTCCTCATTGCTGCCATTATTGTAATTGGTGCAATATTGATGTACGCGCTGTTGGAACCTTTACTACGGCCCCTTAACGAAGTTCCAACACCTGCCGCTCAACAAGCACCCCCCTCTGAATCGCCGGTTGAAGATTCCACACAGGTAGTACAGGAACAAATCCAAAAGCCGGAGCCTTTGTTTCCACCAGCACAACCTCTGTCTTTGGAAGTTGCTCGCAATTTCTATCTGCAAAAGGATTACGACAAGGCTTATGCAGTTTATAATCAGCTTCGTCAAAATCTTCCAGCCGGTGCTGAAGCGGAATTGCTGAATGATTTCCTTCAACTAAAAATGACTTTGTGTTTGAGGGGGGCTGGCAACCACGACCAGGCCAACAATTTACTCAGAACACTTTCACAAAATCGCTCACCTGTCGTAAGGGTGATTGCAAATTATAACCTGAGTTTTGCCGAGGTGCAGAAGAAACAGTATCTCAAGGCGAGAACCAGAGCTTATCAGACGATTGCTATGGTCGAAGCAGTGGATTTCGACAAGGATTGGGCTTTGTCGTTGCAGCGTGATTGTCATTTCCTCATTGCTGAGTCGATGACCAGAAATATCCTTTCGCTTTGCGATGCCGATACGGACCTTCCTGACCGGTTGTGGAGTCCCGATTTATCGGGATTCGAGATTGACCCTTTCACTAACTTGGATGAGACGCAGTTACGAGTCCTTTTGAATTCCGGCTCAAAGCAATTAACAGAAGGATTGCTCAGCCCACAGATTCAGAAGCTCGAACATCAGGGTGTTCCACCTCGTTGGTCTGTCGTTGCTCATGGGGCATCGATTGAAGAGCTGCTGGCAAGATTTACTGCAAATGCTGGCCTTGATATTTCCTGGGTCCACCACAAGAGGCCAGCCGAAGAGCCGGCAAGGGATGCTATACGCAAGAGGCCTGTGAGTTTGTATCTGCCGACGGCAACCGCCCAGCAGGCCATCGAAGTGGCAGCCGGACACGTGGGCTTATTGGCACGTCTCGATGAAAATGGGCTCGTAAAAATTTCCGACCCGGCTGACTATTCTTCATTAACAGAACACGTATCTTTGCTTATCCAGGATACTATTTCATTTTGGAGAAAATTTTTACTCACATTCCATAACGACCAACGTATTCCAAATGCTCATTTTGCTCTGGGACTTTTGCATGCTCAGAAGGGACAGCTTACCAACGCTATTGCGGAGTACAAGTTAGTGGCCAACCACTTTTCACAATCATCTTTGGCGCCGCATGCACTGTTAAACTCGAGCAAGCTCAAAGCTGATCTCCCTGACTATTCCGGTGCCCGAGAGGATTTGACACAGCTTGTTGAGCAGTATCCTGATACCGAATTTTATGGCCAGGCATGTTTGAATCTTGCTGATGCCACAAAGAAAGCCGGACTTGGGAACGAAGCTGAACGGCTCTATCGCAAAGTGTACAATCTTGGTTTGTCCTCGGAGTTGCAGATTGCCTCTGCTCTCGGAGCAGGCAGATGTTCCTACGAGGCTCAGGACTATGAAACTGCCGCCGGATGGCTGACTCGATACCTCAAACTCACTAAAGACCGCACAGACACGGACTTCTACTTAGCATACTTTCTCCTGGGCAAAACCAACCTGGCATTAAAAAAGCCTCAGCAAGCCTGTGCTGCTTTTGAATTTGCCCTGAGCGGACCGGCAGGGCGACTTACCAGAGAAAAGTATGTGGAGACTGTCTCAGCTTTAGTCGAAACCCAAATACAACTGGAGCATTTCGTCGAGGCTCTTACATTGTTGGAGAGCATACATTCCTGGCAATTCTCAAAGAAAGAATCTATCGAGTTATTACTGCTAAAGAGCAAAGTATTTCGTTTTATGGGCTTGCCCGATAAAGCTATCACCGTACTTGGTGACATCGCCGAATATTTGCCTGACTCTCAGTTGAAAACAAGGGTGTCTTTTGAGTTAGCTAACTGCTACATCGCTAAAGGAGATTTAAAATTTGCCCACAAGATGTTAACAGAAATTCTTATTAGCGCTGCCCCTGGACCTTTGGCGCACGAAGTAGCTCTCGAATTAGCGCAGGTTGCTTTGAAACTTGGTCAAAACTCTCAAACAGTCTCTGTTTGTTTGCAGCTTTTGGATTCAGCGGTATCAGCCCCGATAGAGCAAAAAGCCTTGAAGCTGCTGGCAGCCGCTTATAACCAACAGAAAAAGTATGACAATGCAGCATTAGCTCTGTTAGGTCAAAGGTAATGATGATGAAAAACAAGAATTCTATTGGTTATTGGGTATTGGTTATTGGTTGTTGGTTATTGGTAAACCATTTACCTTTTACTTTTTACCATTTACCAAACTCCGCTGCTGCGGTTGGTCAAAAATCGCCGCAGAGCAGTCTTACCATCCTGCCGGATCCAAATAGTGACCTCAGACAACAATTGTGGCGGGCTGAGCTTAGTATTGCTAAAGGCGAAAAGGATGAAAGAACAAAGGATGAGCTTAAGCGGATAATCGAACAAATCCGCTCTATCGAGCTTAAGCCGGATAAGCAGCCCTCTGAGCCGGTCCCTGTCCCCGAAGTTGTACAAATAACTGAACCTAATGAGACTTTTTCCGATGTGGCAGTACCGAAGGAGCAAAAGACAACGGAAATTGAAACCAAACTGCCATACGAGCCGATAAGTGACCAAACTTTACAGATACTCAAGGACCTCTCGCAGCATCTTGACAATCTGCGCAACTCTTTTGAGCTGGGAGAGACCCTGGTTCTCAGCGGAAATTTAAAGGAAGCTGCAATATTTTACCAGGAAGCCCTTAAACGCAAAAGTCCTGATGAAGTCGGCTCAGCGCGGGACAGAGCCTGGATCTTATTTCAAATAGGCAACTGTCTGCGGAATGATGACCCGATCACGGCAATGAAGATGTACGGACAACTAATTACAGAGTACCCCAATTCGCCGTGGAGGGAATTAGCCGAAGCTCGGAGCAAATTGCTCGATTGGTACCAGAAGGACAAACCGCATAAGTTGATTGCCGAATATAAACTATAGTTCATTGGGACAATAGTCAATAATCAATTGAAATGGAGTATGCTTCAAGTGAGTAAGGCCGAAATAAACAACCTCAACAATAGCAAGCCCCCGCTTGTCGCTGGCGGGGGTAAACACCCGCCTGTTGCTCGCGGGGGTAGACAAGAAGATATCGCGGATGTTTTGATAGCTGATAACGACTCTGAGCTGGCTCGGTTTATGCTTGAGATATTGGCTCGCAAAGGAATTCGCGGGCATCTTGCCAACGATGTAGACAGTGCAATTGACTTTATTAATAAAGGAAGCTGTGACCTTGTATTTACCAGTAACAGAATAAACCAGCGGATAAACATGTCCAGCCGACCGTTGGATGGTTTTGAGCTGCTCGAGACAATCAAGGCAAATTGGCCGGAACTGCCGGTGATTATGATAACAAAGGCTAAAAACCGAAGCCCGCAAAACCAGCAGCGAACTATCGAGACGGCGGTCAGGGCCATTCGTCTGGGTTGTTGCGATTTCCTAATCAAGCCGCTTGACTGTGAAAAAATAGAGACCCTGCTGGATACTTTCCTGCCTAACCACAGCGTTTTAACGGTAGCTTCGGCTCACGAAGATACACGTTGCCTTTATCGAATTGTGGGCAGAAGTGTAAAACTCGTGCAAACTGACAATTTGGCTGAAAGAATTGCTCCCACCTCAGCACCGGTTTTAATAAGTGGTGAAAGTGGGACCGGCAAGGAGCTGCTCTCTTATCTCATACATCAAAAAAGTAAAAGAGCACAGGGTTCGTATATCAAAATCAATTGTGCTGCATTAAGTGACTCGCTGCTCGAAAGCGAGCTGTTTGGACATGAAAAAGGCGCATTCACCGGTGCCTACGCTCGGCGCAAAGGCCGGTTCGAAATGGCTCATGGTGGAACTTTGCTCCTGGATGAGATTGCCGAAACGCCCATAAGGTTTCAGGCCAAGCTGTTGCGAGTGCTCGAACAGCAGGATTTTGAGCGTGTTGGCGGAAATGAAAGTGTTAGAGTCGATGTTCGAATAGTAAGTACTACAAATAAGGATTTATTACAGGAAGTTCAGCAGGGACGGTTCCGTCAGGACCTTTATTATCGATTAAGCGGCATAAGATTAGTGGTCTGTCCTCTCAGAGAACGCAAAGATGACCTATATGACCTTGTGTGGTATTTTGTCAACCTTTACACTCGCGAAGTACAGCGTCGTATCACCAGACTTGATCCTGCCATGATGGACATTTTTGCTAAATACCACTGGCCCGGAAATATCCGGCAATTGCGCAATGTTGTGCGAACATCGTTGATTTTGGGAGTTGGACAGACACTGTCATTAGCTGATGTCTCTTGGCTTTTTGATGAATTACAACCACTTCCACAGGAAAGAAACTGTGATTTGACGGTCTCGCAGCGGGCCAGACCAGCCCTGAGCTCATTTGGTGCAGCACAAAATAGTGTGTTGGGGGTTCCGTCAAATACTACTCAGGCCTCAGACCTTGGAGGAGTGCCGCTTGAACAGATAGAAAAGAGAGCGATTTTGGATACTTTACGCCAGACAGGAGGCAACCAGACCAAGGCCGCGAAGGTCTTAGGTATTAGTGACCGAACGTTACGCGATAGAATACATCGATATCGCAGACAAAATTGCCTGCAGTTGGCATGATTACAATGTTTTTACAGTAAATAGTTGAGGTAAAGAAATGGCAGATGAAGATGATGCAAAACAGCAGGAAACGCAGGAAAAACAAGAAACCACAAAGACCAAATCAAGTGATAAGAAGTCCTTGGTTGGTCGGTTCCTGCCGTGGATAATAATTGCTGTCGTAGTAGTGGTTTTCGCCGGTGCTGGCCTTACTCTCGGTCGAATATTTGTCGGTTCCAAAACGTCTCAAACGCCTGGAGTTTCCGAACAGGACCAATCTGCCCAGGCAGAGAACCTCGAAGCGAAGAGTTCGGCGGCTGGTGCACAAAAAACCTGGTATTATGATTTGGAGCCTGTTATAGCAAATCTCAATGTGACCGACGTAACACGCTATGTTCGGGCCTCTTTAACACTTGAAGTAAGTCCTGAGGTGGATGAACAGAAGGGCAAAGCTTTTTTTAATGAAAAAAAACCTATTCTAACAAACTGGCTTACTGTTTACCTTGCGAGCTTAGGTCTTGAGGATATCAGAGGTGACATGAAACTCAAGCGTATCCAATCGCAGGTGCTCGATGCTTTTAACGAAAAGCTTTTTCCTGATTCCAAACCCAAAATCAAAAGCATTCTATTTAAGGAATTCGCTGTACAATGAGCAGGGCGGCTAACAATTTAAGCAACGAAAAAATACACCAGCTCCTCAGTGCCGTTGGGTCCGGCCCAATGGAAGATACTACAGGTATAGAGGCTACGGAGTACAATTGGAACAAGCCTCACTATTTTGATACCAAGCAGTATAAACTCGACAATTTCGCAAAAAAGGTAGCCAAAGTGATGACTGTAAAATTCGTTGACTTTTGCCACAGCGAGTTCGATGTTACAGTTGTTTCGACAAAGCAGCACTTTGCTGCTGAGTTTGTTGGCCAGGCTATGGAGAGCAGGCAGAATGATTATTATCTTGCTTTCGGCACCGACCAGGAACATCCATGTGGACTCATTAGCATAACCACCAAAACAGCATTCATCTGGGCTAAACAGTTGCTTGGTGACTCTGAATCTGAAGAAAATTCAGGTAGAGATTTGTCGCAATTAGAAGAATCGCTTTTGTTGGACCTGCTCTCTGCCCTTATTGAAGCGTTTTCTCAGAATATTTGGTACTTCCAGCCGGCAAAGAATATTGTCCGAGGACTCTTTCCTTTCGAACTGAAAGGCACGGAAGAACTCTGTGAAATTACTTTTGATGTCAAGAAAAAAAACCAGGAAAGCGGTTCTGAAGCTTACATCTTAGTACTCGGCAGCAAGCTCGAATCTGTTGTGGGCAAAGCCGCTGAAACTGTTGGTGGATTCTCAGACGAGGATATCTCAAAAGCAATACTTGGCCATATGCAGCAAATACCGGTCTGCATTACGGCTCAGCTGGCTTCTACGGTGCTTACTCTTGAAGAGATAATGAGTCTTGAGGTGGGAGATATATTGTTACTTGATAAAAAGGTTAATGAATCGATCGAGTTGGTAGTTAGCGGTCAAATTGCTTTTCGCGGTCGGCCTGCAAAATCAGCGGGCAAGCACGCTGTGGTAATTACAGGACTGTCTTGTGATACAGGGTAAATAGCGAGTAGTTAATTAACCGATTAACCAATCACCAATTTTGTAAAGGAAATCAAAATATGGCAGAAACAACTGAAGCCGTGGAAGAAAAACAGGAAAGCGGTACGGCACAAGAAGACTCAAAAATACAGGCGCAATCTGCTGAATTTTCTGAAGTTAATGCAACCGGCGACACAGGTGCCGGCGGAAGTATTGACCTCTTACTGGATGTGAACATAGCTGTTACTGTTGCTATTGGACAAACGGAGATACCTGTCCGGCGGCTTTTACGGCTTGGACCTGGCTCAGTATTGGAACTCGATAAATCTATTGGTGAACCCGCAGACTTGTATCTCAGGGATACTCGGTTTGCCACGGGAAGTGTTGTGGTTGTGGACGGCCGATTCGCCGTCAAGATACAACAGATTCTTGGCCTTGGCGACGCTGAAGTCACCGGCGCATGAGTTTGAGAAGAAAGGAAACCCGCTTTGCGGGAACCAATTGTTATGGCAGGTTCTATACAATCAAATGTACCAGGAGCATCGGGACCGAACACCCTCAAGATGCCTTTCACGTCCCACAGCAATCTTATTTTGGCTGTAGGTTTGGTGACGATTCTTGCCACCCTTCTAATTCCGCTGCCAACACCGTTGCTGGATATGCTTCTGGCTTGTAGTATTTCATTGGCTGTGGCTGTTCTGATAATTACACTTTCGTCAAAAGAGGCACTCGAATTATCCACCTTCCCTTCGCTGCTTCTTTTCGTAACCCTGTTTCGGCTCTCTCTTAACGTAGCTTCAACCAGACTGATACTTTTACAGGGTAATGCCGGGAAAATTATCCAGACTTTCGGTGGTTTTGTTGCCGGCGGTAGTTTCGTCGTAGGCTTGGTAATTTTCTTAATTCTTGTTGTTATCCAGTTCATAGTAATTACAAAGGGTGCTGAGCGAATCAGTGAAGTGGCTGCTCGTTTTACCCTCGATGCTATGCCCGGTAAACAAATGGCTATCGACGCGGACCTTAACGCGGGAATTATTACCGAGACGCAGGCCAACGAACGCAGAGCAAAAATTGTCAAAGAAAGTGAATTCTATGGTGCAATGGATGGTGCCAGCAAATTCATTCGAGGCGATGCAAAGGCAGGAATTATAATCACTGCTATTAACATCATCGGTGGCATAGCTATGGGCTACTCACGCGGTATGACGGTTGCCGGTGCTGTAAGGACTTATTCCATTCTTTCCATTGGCGACGGACTTGTCAGCCAGATACCATCGATGGTAATCTCCATAAGTGCTGGTTTTCTGGTGACTAAAATCTCCTCGAAGTATAGTGTCGGTCAGGACCTTAGCAGGCAGTTTCTTAAGACCAGCGAACCGCTGACGATAGCATCATTCATCATTGCTGCATTGGCCCTTGTGCCCGGCCTGCCTCCTGTTCCGTTTCTATTATTAGCTGCAGGTGCAGCTTTAACTGGACGGACTGTGGGCAAGCCTGGAAAACGTCGTCCCGAAAAGCTCGAAAAGTCACCGCACCTGACAAAAGCCGAAAAACAACCGGTCGAAGACTTGCTGGACGTCGACAGAGTTTCAGTGCAGGTCGGTGTGCGATTGATTAGTATGGTGGACCCTCGAAAAGACAGTGCTATTTTCGACCGCATTGGAGCGCTGCGGAGAAAATTTGCTCAGGAGCTTGGAATCGTTATTCCTCTGGTTCGCCTGAAGGACAATATAAACCTTGAACCTGCTACTTACGAGATTAGGATTCTCGACCATATAGTAGCAAAAGGAAAATTAGAGCCAAATATGTTCCTCGCAATGGATGCCGGCAATGTTCAGACAAAAGTTAAGGGCTTAGAGACCAATGAACCTGTTTATGGATTGCCTGCTTTGTGGATTGCACCGGCCGATAAGGAAAAGGCCGAGCTAAACGGATATACTGTAATCGACCCCGAATCTGTCTTCATTACTCATTTATCTGAAACTCTGAAAAAACACGCAAGCGAATTATTGACACGTGAGGACGTTCAGCTTCTCGTCGACCGGCTTCGCAAAACTCAGCCCTCTTTGGTCGGTGAGGTTGTTGGTACCAATGGAGAAGTACCTATTGGAATGCTTCAGCGCGTCCTTAAGAACCTTCTAACAGATGCAATACCGATTCGTGAGATGACTGTCATACTTGAATCGTTGGGAGAGAACACCTCAAAAACCAAAAACACCGATGTCTTAACTGAGATGGTTCGTAAACGCCTGAGCAGAACCATTACCGAGCTTTATAAAAACGAGGACGGTAAAGTTTCGGCCATAACAATGGAACCGGCGCTCGAACACCAAATGGTCTCAAACTTGCGGCAGGAAGCTGATGGAATAAAACTCGCTTTACCTGCTGAGATAGCAATGGATATAAGTAGAAAAACCGCGCATGCCTGGAAGGCAGCAATGGACAAAGGCAGGGACAAGGTGATTTTGTTATGTGATTCAAGGTTACGCTCACAGCTGGCCGCAATGTTATCACGAACAGTGTCCCTTTTGCCGGTCGTTGCTTATGACGAAATTGTGCTTGGAACCGAAGTAGAACCAATTGAAACCATATCCATCCAGCAGGTGACGACAGTACCTGGAGGAAAGGAACAGGAACAGCTTGCCCCTGCTTTAGCAGGTTAGCAGGGGGGCAAAGTGATAAGTGATTGATTATTGAATATTGACTATTGAGAGAAAATAGTCGTTTCTCGGTCCTCGATTCTCGACGAGCATCGAGCATCCGGCATCGAGCATCCAGTGTTTTCTGCAATCTCGGATTCCAAACTAATAGTCAATAGACAAGGGATAAAGATTATGCCGTTACAAGTTCGCTCAATCGCAGTAAGTATTGCCGTGATATGTTTTTTCGGCTTGGGCTTTATCGGCTGGTTTAGTGGTCTTTCGCCGTTTACCTGTTGCAAAAGGGCACTCGCCGGTGCGGTGCTTGCGTATATAGCAGGAGCTTGGGCGGTAAAGGCCGTAAACGCTATTTTGATAAGTGCGATCGTTACACACCAGATGAATCAACAAAAGGAAAAGAACAGTGGCAGTGAAGGCTGAAAACACCTGTGAAGTTCAGTTCATTGGCGACACCAAAGCTGATTTATTGACTTTGGAAACACCTGAAGATAGCCGAAAGCATCTAAATAGCGTTGCCCTGCGCGCATATTCAGGCCAAAAAAGGTACGCCGTAGCCGGAGTCGAAAATGAGCAGATAGCCGAGCTTTTGCCTATGGTTCACAAGATAGTCAGGCAGGTGGTAACGTACCTCAAACCTCCCTTGTCATTTGAAGATATGGTATCCGCAGGAGCTGTTGGATTGGTTAAAGCTGCCCGCGATTTCGACCCATCACACCACGCTGAGTTCAAAACTTATGCTTATATTAGGATCAAAGGAGCCGTTCTTGACGAGCTAAGAGGCTTATCTTTACTGCCTGCGAATCTCAGCAAGCGGATTCGAGATGCCCGGCAGCTCAGCCGGAAAATTCTCGAGCAGACGGGCAAAACACCCACTGATTTCGAATTAGCCGAAAAACTCGGAATCACTGTTGATGAGCTTTATGAAACATTCGAAAACGCTCGCACACAGCATTTTGTCTCACTCGATAGCTTTGGAGAGGATTTGCCTGCGCTTGGTAATCTTTTAAGCGCAAATAATACGAGCGCTCCTGATGAGCAGATTGAACGAGCAGAGCTTATTGATAACTTAGCCGAGGCGATACAACAGTTGTCCAAGAGGCGTCGGCAGCTCATCCTGCTCTATTACCAACAACACCTGACAATGAAACAGATCGCAGAGATTTTCGAAATTACTGAATCGCGTGTCAGCCAGCTGCACGCAAGTGCTATATTTAACTTGTCTGTAAAATTGAGGCATTGGAAAGATGGCAGATTATGATTCCAATATGATAAAACCGGTCGAAGGTTTGCAAAGCATCACTGGTTTGACTCCCGCAAAGCGACGTGAAGAAAGAAAACGCCGACAGCAGTTACAACAGGAAAATGAGGAAGAGGGCGAACAACAGTTGAACGAGTCGGCGGATGAACAGGATATTGATAATTCAGACCAAAAGTGGACTAAAAACCAAAGCGACCGGAATTCCGATAGTATCGGGGTTGATTACTGTGCTTGACTAAAAAATGGCCGATTGGTGAGTAATTAAAAGGATTAAGATAATAAATGGGAAAAACAGCAGGCCGGATTCTAAAGAAATGTGACGTTCGACTCGAAGGCCAGTTCACTATCGATATTGTGCAGCCTGAGCCGGTACAGCCGAAACAGCCGGGCGCAGCCTTAGCTGAGCCACAGGTGCGTATCGTGGAAAGCCAACCCGAATTCGCTGTTATAGAAATAACCTGTTCCTGCGGTACGGGAATGTATTTAAGATGTGAATATGCCGGTGCCAAAGCGCCGGAGGTTGCCGAAAAGCAAAAAGGTGCACCTCAAGCACCCAACCAAACAAAATAAATGGAGAAAAGTAAAATGCAAAATAACAAAATTAAAATCCTCTTACTGATTTCATTATTAATGCCGATATTTTTGTTATCGAACTGCGTATCTGTCCAGGAACCGTTGGATGTTGCTATCCTGTCCGACTCTACGGCTCGACTTAGCTCGCCGAAATCTGAAAAACAGCAGAGTGAATCCGTAGCAAAAAGATTTCAGGAATCTGCTCCACAGAAGCCGACTGTCGTAGAGTCCGCGATGGAATTGTCGCAAAAGCATGCCAAACTCTCTGAAGAAGCGGCTGTACTGCGGCAGGAAAACAAGGACCTTACCGCAAGGAACCAGCAGCTTAATGACCAGGTCGTTACCCTTAAGGCTCAATTACAGCAGACGCAGAGGGAGTTAAGCGAAGCAAATGACCTTTTAATTACAATGCGTATTGAGTTGAATAATTGGAAAACCGATATCCTTGGTTTCCGTGATGAAATACGTGACGCCGAAACAGCCCAGCTGGAAGCTTTGCTTAAGATACTTAAAGTTCTTGGCGGAGAGGTCAAGACGAAATCAGCCCAGGGTGAGGATACAAGCTCGACTACTGTCGCATCATCAACTAAACCAAACCAGTCTGGAAATTAGAAAACACTGATATTAGGTGAATCGAATGAATAGATCGAGAACCATATTATCATATTTAGTCACTCGCCGCTCGTTGTTCGTCGTTTGCGGTTTCCCTCACATCCCGCGAGTGGTAGGGCACAGGTCACGAGTCGCAATATTGTTATTGCTGGCAGCTCTTTTATCTGGGTGCATTACTTATCATAGAGCTTCTGCACCGGCAGCCGACTACTATTATCTGAATCCGAATAAGAGCTTAACTACGGTGGGAAGGGTTGATATTGTGGAGTTGGACAACAATTCGAGTTATCCAAAAGTCTCCACTGATGTAACCGAAAAGCTATACCAGGCATTGCAAAAGAAACAGATTTTCGGTTTAACTGTTGTCCGACAGAATGACCCTTCGTGGCGAAGTTTGCAGCTGGACCTGGACTCGAAATATACCATTGACCAGTTATCGGCAATCCGTGAGACATTAAAGTGCGATGCAGTATTGGTTGGGACTATTACTGAATTCAGACCTTATCCTCATATGACTATTGGACTTCGCTTAAAGCTTATAGACCTCAGAGATGGACAGTTGTTATGGGCCATTGAGCAGGTTTGGGACAGCGCCGATAAAGCGACCGAGTATCGCATAAGAGACTATTTTCGCTCACAGAAGCGCTCGGGTTATGCGCCTTTGCATGAACAGTTAGCGGCTGTCAGTCCAATTGAATTTATAAAGTTTGTAAGTTATGAGGTTGCGGAAACGCTGTAGTTGAGGCTCTAAAAAGCAAAAATGTGTGTGGGAACCAGTTCAAAAGGAAGATTTTTTATAACCAAAATAATAATCTCGTCCAAAAAGGACATTAACTTTAGAAAAAAATGAAAAATTCTAAAAATTTGTAAAGTTTTATCGAAAATGTGCGAAAAGAATCGTGGATAGAGAATTCTGAAAAGAACTATAGTGCTATGATTGAAAAGGTGAATGCCAATAAAATTCAGGACTTCCTGGAAAAATCGACATCCAGGCAGCCCAACTCTACGGCAGCTCTTCCGGATAATGATGTGGATGCATCCATACAGGTCGATTATGCCTCTTTTATTGACAGGGCGATGCAAACCCCACAAACCGATTCTAAGGCCATCGAGCGGGCAAGAAAGCTTTTATTGTCAGGCCAGCTGGAAAGTCTGAAAAATATCAAACGAGCTGCAAAGAACATCATAACCTTTGGTATATAAAAAACTTAAAATAAAAAATCTTAAATCGCAGGGCCGACCATGGATGGTCTAATAAGGAGCCTGGAAGGATTCTATAAGCTCGGCGAGGAAGTGTGTACACTTAGAACCCCTAAGGTTACACGTACCTCGCCGTTTTTTTGTTTGTAACGTGGGGGTTGTTACATATTAAAGTGACCAAATTTTGTTCTGCACCAATGCAGCTTGGGCTTGCGACTGATTGGAGCATGTTCGCAAAGTGGGAACACAAAAAATTGCGATGGAGATACATCATACAACACCGCGTACACCAATTGGGGAGAAATTCAAAAAGCTTTGGAAATATTACCTCTGGCAGAGTTGTTTGGCCGCCATTGCTCTGTTTATCATTGTCCTCATTCTGGGCAAGGGCAAAATGGTCGTGATTAGTGCAATGGGTGCCACTGCTTTTATCGTATTCGCAATGCCTACCGCCATCTCCGCTCAAACAAGGAACGTCATTGGCGGCCATCTGGTTGGCTTAGCCTCGGGAACTATATTCTACTTTGCCGAACTGCCATATTTTCTTGAGTATCCTCTCGTAGTGGGAGTTGCTGTTTTTATTATGGTAGCATTGGACGTCGAGCACCCTCCCGCGGCAGGTATAGCCTTGGCCGTTGTGATAAATGAGGTCTCACCTGAGGTCTTCGTCACCATAATGGCATCTGCGGTAATACTATCACAATGCCGTTATTACCTCAGACATCGCTTAAAAGATTTGATATAGACTGTCTGCTCAGCCTCGATGCCTGCTGATTCTATAGTGCTCTCGATTGAAAATTCCCGTTTGTGCGCGGGTAAGGAGCTTTAAAATAATAGTTTATGATTTTACTCGCGGTAATTTACTACCCTGAAGGGTATAAAAAGCTGAGTGCTTAAACATAAAAATCGAGTGCTTGTGCTGTCAGGCCATTGTAGATGGCCATTCTTGTTATGTCCAACCGGTCTGTATAGGTGACTGAGTTACTGGTGTGCCTGGCTTGAGCATTCGCAGCCGGTTCCCAAACGCACTTTTTTGTGTTTGGGCTTCCAGCGGCAGCATTGCTAATGTTATGAGGCTTATCGTTTGACCTACTGGCATGGCGCAGCTCACTACTGCACATACTAAGAGGAATAGTTCTAATAACTTTGCATGAAATTCTTTTTCTCATTCCATCCCCCATTAATGATAATTTTAGCAGATTTAAGCATCTAAATCAAGGAAAATCTCACCAAACTCAGCCACAGACTTTTGTTCTTTGTATATAAGGTGATAACGTTTGGTCAGAAGGAAAGTTATGGGACAGTAGATAAATTTCTGATGGATAACTATCGACGGCGTGAGTAGAATATTTTGCCTTAAAGTTAGTTTCGAAAGGTGTTCCTTATTTAGTATTCGACTCTTGGTATAAGGGATATAGCGATGCAGATTATCGCCCAATGCCCGAAATGCGGCAGTACCTGGCTGCTTGATAGCAGTGCAGCCGACCGAAGGATAAACTGCCAAAATTGCGGCAGAAAATTCAAGGTACCAAAGCTGGAGGAGGTACCCAAGGCCGTTAAAGTGATAAAACAGGCAGCCGGCACTATTTACGTGGATGAAACCGGTAAAACTTATGGATAAAGCCCGGTGGTCATGGACAGAAGACAGGAGGCAGGATCCCCTTAGAGTAAACCCCCGATGAGAAGACTCGGGGGCAGGAAACACTCTGAACAAGGGGGCAAGAAATTGGCCCATTCGACTACGCTCAGGGCAGGCTACGCTTCCCACACCAAATGACGGCAGGAGCCTATTTGGTAAGGGACAAGCAGGAAAGGGTTCGAATTGGGTTTGATTGGGTTTGTTTTCACCAAGTGTCCAATTACATTTATTTTCATAAGTCATTTCTATAAAAATACTTACATCCATTTGACTTGTTCTGAAATTGGGTTTGTTTTGCATAAAAAGGTCGATTTGTAGAGGACTCTCTACAGTTGTAGAGGGCAATTGACAGAATACAGAAAACAGAAGACGGAAGACAGAATACAGACGATAGATGATAAGTTCTTGTTGCATAAGGAGTTATCTGGTAAACTAAAATCCGAAATCCTAATCTATTCTAATTCGCTCAGGACAAGTTTAGTATTTGGCATCTTTTTTCCGGAGGCGAAAAAACAGCGCCTCTATAATTGGAGCTATCTGCACTTTTGATGCGAAAAAAGTCCTCTAATATTTATTCGAGATTCTCGTAACTCGATTTGGGAAGGTAAGTTAAAAAATTTTTGAAAATTTTGATTTTTGTTGTGAGGTATCAGCGTTTTTGATTGAAAATCGGTGGAATTTTTACCTATTTTAAGCTACGGATTAGAAAGGTTTACACGGATTTAAACAACAAAAAAACGGGAAAAAAGTGCTTTATAAGCACATATATAGCGCCGTATTACAAGCAACAGAAGGCAGAAATTGATTTGACGGATTAGATAATTTGGGATATTTTGGGGGCAGAACTATGAGGGAAAACATCCTTGGCGGAATTCTTTTTGTTTGAACCCGGCTTGCGGGTGCGCAGAAGCTCACATTGGGGGGGCGGGAGGGAATTGCTTTTTTATTCCATATAGCGTATACAGCATTGCGTATTTCGTGTGTTGAGTGCTGCTTGACTTAGGAAAAACTCAAAAGTAAAATGTGTTGGCTGTTTAGTCGTTAAAATGGATTAATGAGTTTATGCGAGGTATTTACGAATTTTCCGGGGTTGTAAACCAAAGGGAAGGAAATGGCGCAGAAGAAAGAAGAGTTCCAAAAATTTGCGGCAAGAGAACCTGAACTAACGGTACTGACAGACCATGCGCTGAAGCCAAAAGAGACATATCGCGACAGCTTTAATCTAAGATTCAGACTTGGGCCGGTGTATGATATTTTGAGGTATCCGGGTACTAAAACACCGATGGCGATTGCGGTTTATGGTGACTGGGGTGCAGGTAAAACAACGGCAATGAAATGGCTGCACGGACTGATAGAAGCATGGAATGAAAATGACTCAGTTAAAGATAAAATTAAAGTACGGCCGATATGGTTTTATCCGTGGAAATATGACAATAAAGAAGATGTTTGGAGGGGACTGATAGCAGAAGTTATTTGGAAAGCAATCGATATTAAAACAGCCAGCGTTAGAACCGTAACCGAAGCATTTAAGATGCTGGGGATGTTTATCGGTAAATCAGCTATTGACATCATATCAGCGGTAAAAATGAATATGCCGGGTTTTGAAATAAGTGGCGAAGCGATAAAACAAATAGCTGAAGATTTCAAAGAGGCAAGCCATCCAGAAAAACAATATTTAAATCAGTATGAAGATGCACTTAAGAGATGGGTTGAGAAATCTCTGGGCGAGAAACAACGAATGGTTATTTTTATAGACGACCTTGACCGTTGCATGCCGGAGATTGCGCTGCAGGTCCTTGAGGCGCTGAAGTTATATCTTAATATTGAAAAACTTTTCTTTGTTGTTGGTGTAGACAGGAAAGTCGTCGATAAGCTGGTGAAAGAACACTACAAACGACTCGGTCTCGATGAGGAAAAAAGCGGGAATTATTTAGCAAAGATGTTTCAGGTGGAGGTGCAGGTTGAGCCGAGTGAGCAGCAGATAAGTGATTTCCTCGATGAGGAGTTAAAAGAGATTTCATACTGGCGGGAGCCTTACCTTTCGAAGAATGAAAGGGGGATATTCCGTGAGCTTATTTTCAAATTAGCCGAGCGCAATCCGAGAGAGGTGAAACGGCTGATTAACAGTGCCCTGATGATGGGGGGAGGGGCGGTGATGATGAAATCACCGGATGAAAAACAGGGAGGGATTAAATTTAATCAGGGCCTGCAGTTGTTTTTCGTGCGAAAGATTCTCGATGACAGATATACGATAGGGTCGCTCGTCGGCAGTGAGCGGGGAAATGATTTTTTCAGACAATGGTCAGAAATTGTCTTTGAAGGCAAAAAAGATAATAAGGATTTTCCATGCACAGTAAAAGTACCGGAAGACTTCGGGAAAGAGATAACAGAAGAGATGGATTTAGAAGAAAAAACACAGCGACGTTGGGAGAAAATATCTCCGACTTTTGCACCCGAGAAATATCATGAATTATTGAAGAACCTGAGATTCTCAGGGATACTGCGTTTGCTCGGAGACGAGGACCTTGGGCAATTGATGAGGATTAGGTACCCGAGTGAGACACAAGTTGCGGAGATTGCTGCAGTAGTGGGAACGAGTAAAGATGAGGATATAATCCGTGAGGGCATAGCTAGACAACTGGGAAAGAAGCCTGATAAGTTGAGGAAGGGGGATTACAATAAGATCAAAGAGTTAGACCTTAGCGGTTCAGAGATTTCGGACCTTGAACCGATAAAGGGACTCAGCAGCTTGGAACAACTTACCCTTCGTAGCACGCAGGTTAGAAACCTTGAGCCGATAAAGAGACTTAGCAGTTTGCAATGGCTTGACCTTGCTGGCACGAAGGTCAGCGACCTTGAGCCGATAAAGGGACTTAGAAGTTTGCAAGTGCTTTTTCTGAACAACACTCAAGTTAGCAACCTTGAACCGATAAAGGGAATTAGCAGTTTAGAATGGCTTTACCTTGAAGGGACGCAGGTATCCGATCAGCAGGTGGAGGAGCTGCAAAAGGCGTTGCCGAAAGCTCGGATTTTTCGATGACAGGAACTCTCAACAGAGGAATGGTAGAACATGAATCGGCCTACATTTGTCGTGACCTCAGTGATGAGTTGTAAGATTAAAAACACATATAATCCAGATGTCTTGACTTCGCTCG
This sequence comes from Phycisphaerae bacterium, assembly GCA_041862635.1. Lineage (GTDB taxonomy): Bacteria > Planctomycetota > Phycisphaerae > Sedimentisphaerales > Anaerobacaceae > NIOZ-UU13. The sequence goes on from JBGVTO010000043.1 coordinate 74,509, forward strand.
ACATGACAAAAGGAATCCTTCGACACTTCGACAAAGCTCAGTGCAGGCTTGCAGACGACGGCTTGCAGACGACGGCTTGCGGAGACAAGCTTCGCAGGGCAGGGGGGCTTCGATAGTTAATTGGTTAATTGGTGAGTGGTTAATTGGAATAAATGGCCCCCGGCCAGAAGAAGAGGCTA